>NZ_AKJQ01000028.1:0-535 GCF_000282255.1 Pseudomonas sp. GM25
TTCGGTTTGACGAAGTCGTAATCGCGCCGCGTGGTGCGGCTGGTGCGGGTGGCCAGGCGCAGGCCGAAACGCTTGACCACCGGTTGGTCCGCCACCAGCCCGGAGTCCTGCTGATACGCCACCGGCGCCAGTTTCGGGAACACCGTCTGGTCATCACCAAAGGTCAGTTTGTGGCCGCTTGAGGTGTGCTGGAAGTGGTAGTGGATCCCCTCCTCCTCGCACAGGCGCTGGACAAAGTGCAGGTCACTTTCATCGTACTGCGTGCAGTAGATGCGCTCGGGATAGATCGCGCTCAGCTGGAAGTGGTAATCGCTGGCGAGGATCCCGTGCTCTTCCAGCACCTCACTGATGATCTGCTGCACGGTCATCTGCTGGAAAATGCGCTGGTTGAAGCGGTGCGCGAGGTACGAAAGCTGCGGTCGCAGGGAGATTTTGTAGCGGGTCAGGCGCTTGCCCGCCTCGCCCTGGGCGATGCTGTAGATCAGCCCGTGGATCCCGGTGCCGCTCGGCGAGAGCTGAAGAAACGCCAGTTTGT
>NZ_AKJQ01000029.1:0-365551 GCF_000282255.1 Pseudomonas sp. GM25
GGGAGAGGGCTAGGGTGAGGGGATATTCGGGATCTACACCGACCTGAACGTGCTGTGCCGAATCCATAATCGTAATACCGCACTGCGCAAAATCCATAATCGCCAAGATTTTTCAGGTCGATGTATGACGCCAGACACCTCGGTCGGCTCCCTCTCCCTCCGGGAGAGGGCTGGGGTGAGGGAGCTTTTGATCTTCTACTCAGAATCCCAGACACAACAAAGCCCGCACAAGGCGGGCTCTGTTCTGACTCGATCCAGTCCTAGAAGCGGAACACTTCCATATCCGTACGAATCGGCGAAGCCATCGGTATCTTCGGCTGCTTCTCGGCTTCCGCCGCCGGTGCTGCCGGTTTCGGTGCCGGTTTGCGCGGCGCCTCGGCGACCGGTGGCTGATTGGCCAACGGCTTGAGCGCTACCGACAGCTGCTCGGCCAGACGCTGCAACAACACGCCTTGCGCCTGCACCTGCGCGGCGGTGGTGCCGGCGTGCTGTTCCTGCAGATGGACGATGCGGTTGTCGCGCACCTGACCACGGCGGTCGATCAGGCGCCATTGCGCATCGAGGATCGCCGGTTGCGACTGACCCGAGTCCAGACGCGTAATGGTCAACAGCACCTGCACGTCCGGGGTGAAGCCCACGGTGGCCGGCGCCAGCACGACGCGCTGACTGTCCAGATGCCCGGCAACCTGACGCAACAGCAACTGATCGATGTCCGAAGACAGGCTGCCGGCCCAGCGGCCATCGACCGAGGCTTGCAGGCTGCCGTCCGGTTGACGCTGCAACAGGGTTTCCCGTTGCAGGTAATCGGCAACGATCACAGGGCCCAGCAAAACTGCCATGCCTGAGCTTTGCGCAGGCTGAGCCGGACTTCCGCTGTCCAGCTGATACAGCGACACCGGCTGGTGAACGCTGCAACCCGCCAGGCCAAGAACGCCGGCGAGCAGGAAAATAAGGGGGCGCAGAGAAGTCATCATCCCGTCCAGGTGGCCGCCACAAGGCTGACCACAGTGAAAATACTCAACAAATATGAAGAACGCTCGGCCACGCCGGCGCTTGGAAAGGCCATATCATCCGTGAATATGCGTTCCGACTCCAGCGCCAAAGCGCCGATCTACGGGTTAAATCGTAGATCGGAGCGTCTAGGACGCTTAATTGAGGTTTTCGACGAGCAGCGCATCCACCCGCTGGAAGCCACGTGGCAGTTTGTTGCCACGACGTCCACGTTCACCTTTGTAGTGTTCGAGGTCGTCGGCTTTCAGCGACAAGGTACGTTTTCCGGCCTGCAGCACCAAGGTGGCGCCTTCCGGAAGAACGGCGATGTCCGTGACATATTCTTCGCGACTGGCCACACGTTCACCGGAAATACCGATGATCTTGTTGCCTTTGCCCTTCCCTAATTGTGGCAGATCGCTGATCTTGAAGATCAGCAGGCGACCCTCGGTCGTCACCGAAGCCAGCCAGTTGTGCTCGCGGTCGGCGACCGGACGCGGCGCAATCACCTTGGCGTTGTTCGGCAGGCTCAACAGGGCCTTGCCGGCCTTGTTCTTGGCTTGCAGGTCTTCACCTTTCACCACAAAACCGTAGCCGGCATCGGAGGCGATCACGTACAGCGAGTCCTCTTCAGGCATCAGCACGCACTCGAACGTGGCGCCCGGCGGCGGCGTCAGGCGACCGGTCAACGGCTCGCCCTGGCCCCGTGCCGATGGCAGGGTGTGGGTGGCCAGCGAATAACTGCGACCCGTGGAGTCGATGACCACAGCGGACTGGTTCGAACGCCCCGCCGCCGAGGTCTTGAAGCCGTCGCCAGCCTTGTACGACAGGCCGGTCGCATCGATCTCGTGGCCCTTGGCCGAACGGATCCAGCCTTTTTCCGACAGCACAACGGTCACTTTCTCGTTCGGCAGCAGATCGTGTTCGGTCAGCGCCTTGGCTTCAGCGCGCTCGACGATTGGCGACCGACGGTCATCGCCGTAGGTTTCGGCATCTTTCAACAGTTCGGTGCGCACCAGCTTCTTCAGCTTGGCTTCGCTGCCCAGCAGGGCTTGCAGCTTGGCCTGTTCCTTGAGCAATTCATCCTGCTCGTCGCGCAGCTTCATCTCTTCCAGTCGCGCCAACTGACGCAGACGAGTGTCGAGGATGTAGTCAGCCTGGATTTCGCTGAGGTCAAAACGCTCGATCAGCTTGGCTTTCGGATGCTCCTCGGTACGGATGATATGAATCACTTCATCCAGGTTGAGGTAAGCGATCAACAAACCGTCCAACAGGTGCAGGCGACGCTCGACCTTGTCGAGTCGGAATTGCAGACGGCGACGTACAGTCAGCACGCGGAATTCCAGCCACTCCACCAGCAACGCACGGAGGTTTTTCAGCTGCGGCTTGCCGTCCAGACCGATGATGTTGACGTTGACCCGGTAGGTCGACTCCAGCTCAGTGCTGGCGAACAGGTGCTGCATCAGCGCTTCGTGATCGACACGGCTGTTGACCGGGATGATCACGATGCGGCAAGGGTTTTCGTGGTCGGACTCGTCGCGAAGATCGGCGATCTGCGGCGCTTTCGACGGTTTGGCCTGCATCAGCGCGGCGATCTGCTCCAGCACCTTGGCCCCGGAGACCTGGTGCGGCAGCGCGGTGACGATGATGTCGCCGTCCTCGACGTGGTACACGGCGCGCATGCGCACCGAGCCCTTGCCGGTTTCGTACATTTTCAGCAGGTCGGCGCGCGGCGTGATGATTTCCGCTTCGGTCGGGTAGTCCGGGCCCTGAATGTGCTCGCAGAGCTGTTCTACCGTGGCTTTTGGCTCGTCGAGCAGACGCACGCACGCGGTGGCAACTTCGCGCAGGTTGTGCGGCGGCACGTCGGTGGCCATGCCCACGGCGATACCGGTGGTGCCGTTGAGCAGGATGTTCGGCAAACGTGCCGGCAACACCAGCGGTTCCTGCAGGGTGCCGTCAAAGTTCGGGCCCCAGTCTGCGGTGCCCTGGCCCAGTTCGCTGAGCAGCACTTCGGAATAACGCGACAGCCGCGCTTCGGTGTAACGCATGGCGGCGAAGGACTTGGGATCGTCCGGCGCACCCCAGTTACCCTGGCCGTCCACCAGCGTGTAGCGATAGCTGAACGGCTGGGCCATCAGCACCATCGCCTCGTAGCACGCCGAGTCGCCGTGCGGGTGGAACTTGCCGAGCACGTCGCCGACGGTACGCGCCGACTTCTTGTGCTTGGAATCGGCATCCAGCCCCAGCTCGCTCATGGCGTAGACGATACGCCGCTGTACCGGTTTCAGACCGTCGCCGATATGCGGCAGGGCACGGTCCATGATCACGTACATGGAGTAGTTGAGGTAGGCATTTTCGGTGAAGTCAGCCAGCGACCGGCGTTCTACGCCATCTAAGCTGTCTGCAAGGTTGTCGCTCATGCGGGCCTCATCGGTTCGTTGTCTGGCGCAGCAGCATGGTGCCGCCGCGCTGAGTAAATTCAAGTTTGTTCAGGGCGCTCATGCCGAGCAGCACCTGATCGCCATGCAGTCCCGGCGCCACCAGTGCGCGGACGTCCCGCAGCACGATGTCGCCCAGTTGCAGGCGGTCGATACGGGTGCGATAGCCCTGGCTCAGGCCATTGGCCGTGCTCAGGGTCACACCGAAACCTTCTTCCAGCCGGAGGTTTTTCGCCACCTCGGCCGGGATTGCCACGTCGGTCGCGCCGGTGTCGAGCATGAACTCCACCGGCCGACCGTTGATCAGGCCGCTGGCGACAAAATGTCCCTGGGCGTTGCCGATCAGTTTCACTTCTATAAAGCCGTTACCCTGCTGCGAAGCCACTTCCACATTGGGATTGCGCTGGCGCTCTTCCCACTGGCCGAAAAACCGCGTGGCCAGAAACAGCGCCGCGCACCACGCCAGAATCATCAGCACCCGACCGGCGCGTTTGCCCGGCGGTTGCTGGCTCATGGCTTGGCGCTCCAGCCACCCTCAGGCGCGGCGAAACGCCAGATGATCGGGCGAACCTCGCCATCGGCGCGCGGGCCGAAATTGTTGTCGACGCCGATCCAGGCACCTTGAGCATCGACCACCAGTGCCTCTTCCAGCCCGAAGTTCTGCTCGTAACGACGATTGGCCTGCAACAGCTCGGCCGCATATGACCAGCAGAGCTCGACCTTGGCCGTCTGCGCATCGCGTCGACAGATCTGGTACGCGTTGCGCTCAAGGGTAAACAGCTTGCCGTTGAACAGGGAGATATCGGAAAAATCCCGATTGACCGGACGGGCTTTCGGGAACTGCGGCGGCTGCATTTCCATCCCGCCTTCGCTGAGCAACACGCAGCGACCATCACAATCCCACACCGTCTGCTGGCGCTTGATCAGCAGTAAGCCACGGCTTTGCCGCTCGGCGGCCAGCCACATCTGATCGCCCGTCGGATTGATCGCCAGGCCTTCGAATATCGCGTTGAATTGCAGCAACATCCCGCTGGCCCGCGCTTCGCGAACCATCATCGGCGAGATTTTCAGCCACGACGACGGCCCCTGCGGCGGCACTTGCAGCACAGCTGCGTGGGCTTCGCTGACGATGTAGCGGTTGCCGGCGCTGTCGCAGCTGATGCCTTCGAAATCCAGATCGCCGCCACGAATGAACGACGCCGCCCAGGTGCGCGAACTGATACCCCACGGCAGGCCGCTGTCCGGCACTTTCGGCGGATCAATGCGCACAGCCGTGGCCTGCCAGACCCGATCGCGGATATCGAGACGGTAGATCTGGTCATCGTCGCGGTCCGAAATCGTCCACAGGTCATTGCCGCACAAGGCCAGCCCCGACAGGTTGCCGCCACGCATGCCTTCGACCGGGTGTTCGGCGAGCACGCGCAGCTCTTGCGCAGGCTCTGCCGACACCGTCATCGAACCCAGCAGCAACGCACCCGCCAAGGCCCAGCCAAACCGCATCAGGCCAGAACCTCGGCGAGGTTGCCCTTGGATTCGAGCCAGGTCTTGCGGTCGCCGGCGCGTTTCTTCGCCAGCAGCATGTCCATCATTTCCGAGGTCTGGGCGAAGTCGTCCCCGAGGGTCAACTGCACCAGACGCCGGGTGTTCGGGTCCATGGTGGTTTCACGCAGTTGCGGCGGGTTCATTTCACCCAGACCTTTGAATCGGGTGACCTGCGGCTTGCCGCGTTTCTTCTCGGCCACCAGACGGTCGAGAATCCCGTCACGCTCGGCGTCATCCAGGGCGTAGAAAATCTCTTTGCCCAGGTCGATGCGGTACAGCGGTGGCATCGCCACGTAGACGTGACCGGCATCCACCAGCGGGCGGAAATGCTGGACGAACAGGGCGCAGAGCAAGGTCGCGATGTGCAGACCGTCGGAGTCGGCGTCGGCGAGGATGCAGATCTTGCCGTAGCGCAGCTGGCTCATGTCCTCGGCGCCCGGATCGACACCGATGGCCACCGCGATGTTGTGCACTTCCTGGCTGGCCAGCACTTCGCTGCCATCGACTTCCCAGGTGTTGAGGATCTTGCCGCGCAACGGCAGGATCGCCTGGAACTCCTTGTCCCGCGCCTGTTTGGCCGAACCGCCGGCGGAATCACCTTCCACCAGAAACAGCTCGGAACGCATCGGGTCCTGCCCGGCGCAATCGGCCAGTTTGCCCGGCAATGCCGGCCCCTGGGTGATGCGCTTGCGCTCGACTTTCTTGCTGGCCTTCAGGCGACGGCCGGCGTTGCTGATTGCCAGTTCGGCCAGCGCCAGACCGGTTTCAGGGTTGGCGTTGAGCCACAGGCTGAACGCGTCCTTGACCACACCGGAGACAAACGCCGCTGCTTCACGGGACGACAGGCGTTCCTTGGTCTGGCCGGAGAATTGCGGTTCCTGCATCTTCATCGACAGGACGAAAGCGATGCGCTCCCAGACGTCTTCCGGCGCCAGCTTCACGCCGCGCGGCAGCAGGCTGCGGAATTCGCAGAACTCGCGCATCGCGTCGAGCAGACCCTGACGCAGACCGTTGACGTGGGTGCCGCCCTGCTCCGTAGGGATCAGGTTGACGTAGCTTTCAGTGACCGAGGTGCCGCCTTCCGGCAACCACAACAGCGCCCACTCGACCGCTTCCTTGGTCCCGGCCAGGTTGCCGCAGAACGGCGCGTCCGGTAGGCGCTCGAATTCGCTGACCGCGTCTACCAGGTAGGAGCGCAGGCCATCTTCGTAATGCCACTCGACTTTTTCGCCGGTGCCTTTGTCTTCGAAGCTGATCAGCAGCCCCGGGCACAGAACGGCCTTGGCCTTGAGCACGTGCTTGAGGCGGCTGATGGAGAATTTTGGCGAGTCGAAGTATTTCGGGTCCGGCGCGAAGTACACGCTGGTCCCGGTATTGCGCTTGCCGACGGTGCCGATCACTTGCAGATCGGTGGCCTTGAAGCCGTCGGCGAAGGTCATTTCATATTCGTTGCCGTCACGCTTGACCCGCACCCGTACCTGGGTCGACAAGGCGTTGACCACCGAAATACCCACCCCGTGCAGACCGCCGGAGAACTGGTAGTTCTTGTTGGAAAACTTGCCGCCCGCATGGAGCTTGGTAAGGATCAGTTCGACGCCCGACACACCCTCTTCCGGGTGGATGTCGACAGGCATGCCACGGCCGTCGTCGCAGACTTCCAGCGAGTGATCGGCGTGGAGGATGACCTGAATCGATTTGGCGTGGCCGGCCAGGGCTTCGTCGACGCTGTTGTCGATGACTTCCTGGGCAAGGTGGTTCGGCCGACTGGTGTCGGTGTACATGCCGGGGCGTTTGCGCACCGGGTCGAGGCCCGAGAGGACTTCGATGGCGTCGGCGTTATAGGAGCTAGCGCTGGGAGTGGCCATAGGGTCTCGTCGTCAGTGATTCAATGAAAATGGGGCAAGACTTCACAGTGCGGTGAAATCGATTGCCTGATAGGTATCGGCGCCAATCCCGGCAAAGCTGAGCAAGGCCGGCAATTGTGTAACAAATCCCTGGAAACTGTGGTCGCCGCCGGCCTGAATGCGCAAGGCACAGGCCCGGTAGTACTGCTGGGCAAGCCGATAATCCAGCGTTTCATCCCCGGTCTGCAACCATACCTGATAACGCTGCGGATCCTGCGGCGCCGGCACTTCCAGCTCGGCCAAGGCCGTCACGTGGTCGTGGGTCAGCTCCCAGGTTTCGTCGGTGTACAGGTTTTTCTGGGTGCCCAGGTATCCGTCGAACATCCGGTGCGGACTGACGGCCGGGTTGACCAGCAGGGCTTTCAAGCCATGGCGCTCGGCCAGGTGAGTCGCATAGTAGCCGCCGAGCGAGCTTCCCACCAGCAATGGCCGGCCGAGTTCGGCGATTGCCTGTTCCAGCTGACCGATGGCTTGGCGCGGGTGGTGATGCAGTGCCGGCACACGCAGTTGATCGCTCAAACCCAGCCGCTCCACCACCTCGACCAGCTGACAGGCCTTCTTCGAGGCCGGCGCACTGTTGAAACCATGGATATAGAGAATCGAACCGGACATTTGAGCTCCCTGGGCGTCGGCTGAAGATAGCGGAGTTTACAGGGAGTCGAGGGGAGTTGGGCCAGCACCCGAGGAAATCAGCGCTGCGCCCTTTGATCAGTAACCGTCGGAGCCGTAATCAACGGTGAACCGGAAATCGGTGACACGCTCCACACCGGTCTCGATCCGGCCATCCGGCAACAATCGCAACCAGCGATAGCCCGGCGCCTGTTCGCCGACCTTGAAATCTTCACTGCCTGGCTCGAACTGAATGCAGGTCGACGGCGACGCCATCAGCCTTACGCCGTTGCGTTCGCGGTCGATCTCCTGATGGACATGCCCCCACAGCACGGCACGGGCCTGCGGGAAACGGTCGAGCACTTCGAAAAACGCTTCCGGATTGCGCAAGCCGATCGGCTCCATCCAGGCGCAACCGATCGACACGGGATGATGGTGAAAGCACACCAGATGATGGCGATCCGGCGCTTCGCTCAGGGAGCGGGCGAGCAATTGCAGTTGGTCATCCTGCAAATACCCCGGCACCGATCCGGGCACCGCCGAATCGAGCAGGGTCACGCGCCAGTTGCCGACATCCACCACGGACTCCAGCAGCGCACTCTGCACAGTCGCCTGAGCCATGATCTGCGGCTCGTCGTGATTGCCGGGTATCCAGCGGGCCGGCGCATCGATCTGTGCCGTCATCTGGCGGAATTGCTGGTAGGACTCCAGCGTACCGTCCTGAGACAGGTCGCCGCTGGCAACGATCAGGTCGATCCGCGGTTGCTGTTCGAGCACCAGCTCGATGACCTTTTGCAGACTCTCGCGGGTGTTCATGCCCAGCAGCGTTCCGTCCGCCTCGGCGAACAGATGACTGTCAGAGAGCTGCACCAGCAACGCCGTGTCGGCGGTGGTCAAAGTCGATACGCTCGGCAAGGCGTTCTCCCCGGGGATCACGGGACTGGATAGGTGCGGCAATTATGCGGGGGGACAGCGCAAAGAGAAACCGGCGAACCGGACGCAGTTCACAACTTGCGGTGGTTATCGGACCGCCGCGTATTCGTGTCCGCACGCCAGGCAATGACTCAGCCATTCGCCCAGGAACAGATTGAGCTGGGCCTTTTCGTCCGGCTGATGCATGGCCGCATTCGGGTAAGGATAGACGCCGCGAAAACGTCGCGCATGCTCGGCGCTGATCACCTCGGCCATGCGCGCGTCGTGATAGACCTGCACTTCCAGTTGCGGCACCGGCAGCCACGGCAGGCTGTGTTCCTGACGTACTTGCAGGGTCGTGGTGTACGGACAGGCCTGCAGCACTTCCAGAGTCAGTACGCCGAGCATCTGGTCGCCCTGGGTCACGGCGATGCGCCGTGCCTCCGGGTCGCTGCGCATGTCCGGCAACAGTCGCATCAGGCGCGCGTAGTTCGCCTCGCAGGCGGCTTGCAGGCCCACGAGGTCGACGCGGTAGCGATCGCGCAGCTTGTTTACGACCATAGCCCCCTCACTTCGGCGCGATTGAGCGCCAGCCACTGCAAGGCGATGATGCTCGCCGCATTGGCAATCCGTCCGTCACGTACGGCCTGCAGGGCATCTTCAAACGCCCAGACCGTGACGCGAATATCTTCAGCTTCTTCCTCCAGCCCATGCAGGCCGCCCGCGCCTTCGGTGCTGCAACGCCCCAGATACAGATGCACGAATTCGTTGCTGCCACCCGGCGATGGAAAGTATTTGGTCATCGGCCACAGGGCCTTGATGTCCAGCCCAGCTTCCTCCTGTGCCTCGCGGTGAGCAACTTCTTCCGGCTGTTCGTCCTTGTCGATCAGACCGGCGACCAGTTCCACCAACCAAGGGTTGTCCGCCTTGCCCAGAGCGCCGACGCGAAACTGCTCGATCAGCACCACTTCGTCGCGCTGCGGATCGTAGGGCAGCATGCACACCGCATCGTGGCGCACGAACACTTCACGATTGATTTCGCGGCTCATGCCACCGGCGAACAGTTCGTGGCGCAAGTGCAAACGGTCGAGCTTGTAGAAGCCCTTGTAGCACTGCTCGCGTCGCACGATATCGACGGCGGTCGGAATGGCTTTGGCAAAATCGGTCATGAGCATCCTCTTTACTGCAAATCCAATACGAGGCGCCTTACCTGCCACCTCGACTTCGCGCCATCCTAACGCGCCCGTGACGTTTGATGCAGCCCCTTTACTGTCAGCGGGATGGACGGTGGAGGCGAAACCCACTCTAATTAGCTTAGTGGCGAACTGACCGCTTCGTTGAGAGTCGAAGCGGTAACTTTTTGCCTTCCCCTGCTTCAGAAAGGACGCCCATGTCGCTTTTCAAAATCGCCTCCGTGGCCGCCATCGCCCTGACCCTGGGCGCCTGCGCCAGCCTGTTTCAGCCCAACTACCGCACGCCGCTGGAAACCACCCGCGACGCCTCGGAAACGCTGAAACCCGGTTGCTCCAACCCGGACTGCCCGCTGGTGAACATCGATACGTTGCGCTTCCCGGCAGAACCGGCGCTGGACGGCATCATCGAAAAACGCCTGCTGCAAATGACCCGCACCGCACCGAACGCGCCGGTGGCGCCGACGCTGGCAGCGTATCGCGAGCAGTTCCTGGCCAACGCCGGCCCGCGCAACAGCAGCTATTTGCAGGCGAAAGTACGCGAGCAGCATGACGGTCTGGTGATCATCGAAACGTCGAGCTACCTGGACACCGGCGGCGCCCACGGCACGCCGGGACGCGGTTTCATCAACTATTCGCGTCAGCAGCACAAGGTGCTGACCCTGGCGGATATGTTGCTGCCGGGTCAGGAAGAGGCTTTCTGGAAAACCGCGCAAGTGGCGCACAACAGCTGGCTGATCAGCACCAAGCTCGATCAGGAACCGGAGTTCGTGAAGAGCTGGCCGTTCGTCAAAACCCCGAACGTGGCGCTGACCTACGGCGGCGTGATCCTCAAGTACGACGTGACCACCATCGCGCCTTATGCGCTGGGCCACGTCGAACTGAAGATCCCTTACCCGCGCCTGAACGGCATTCTCAAGCCCGAGCTGTTTCCCGGCCGTAACTGAAAGCCCGACCGAGTACGAGTTGCAGCAGCCCTGCCAGCACCAGCGCCGGCAGGGTCGCGCCGACATCCGGATACAGATTGGCCAGCAAGTGATAGGTGCTGATACCACCCAGCCAGGCCAATAGTGCCGGCCAGCGCAATGCGGCCGACGCCACTTGGGCACTGCGCTTGCGCAGGATGAAGTGATCCACCAGCACCACGCCGAACAGCGGCGCAAACACCGAACCGATCAGCAGCAGGAAGTTCTGGTACTGCGCCAATGGCGCGAGCAAGGCGATCAAGGTGCAGATCACACCGATGGCCAGCGCCAGATGCTCGACTTTCATACGCAACAGAATCCCGCTGGAAACCGCGGCCGAGTGAATATCGGCGAAAGCGTTTTCCGACTCGTCCAGCAGAATCAGCAACAGCGGAATACCCAGACCCGCACCGGCCAGTGCCAGCAGCAGCGCGTTGACTTCACCGCTCGGCGCGAAGGCCAGGGTGTAGGCCACGCCGAGGCTCATCAGCCAGAAGTTGCCGATGAAGAAACCGATCGCCGTGCCGCCGAATACGTTCTTCGCCCGCTGGCCGAAACGCGAGTAGTCGGCGATCAGCGGCAGCCATGACAGCGGCATCGCAATCGCAATGTCGAAGCCCACGGCGAGCGGCATCGAGCCATCCCCGGCCTGTGCCCACAAGGCGGCGAGATCGGCCTTGGCGAACAGGTTCCACGTCAGCCAGATGCACGCGGCCAGAATCAGCCAGATGCCCCATTTGCGCAGGATCTTGCGCACGAATGTCAGCGGACCGCTGACGGCGAGCAAGGTCGCCAGTGCACCGAAGCACAACGTCCACAACATCGGATTGGCCCACAGCGAACCTTCGCTGAACGCACGGGTGCCGAGCAGACTGGCGGCGTCGCGCATGACGATGATTTCGAACGAGCCCCAACCGATCAATTGCAGCAGGTTGAGCAGCGCCGGCAGGCTCGCGCCTTTGCTGCCGAGGCTGAGCTTCAGCGCAGCCATCGACGACAGGCCGGTGTCGCTGCCGATCACGCCGACGGCGGCCAGCAACAGGACGCCGACCAGGGTGCCGAGGAAGATCGCCAGCAGCGATCCCGACAGGCCCAGCCCCGGGGCCAGCAGCGCACCGGTCTGCAAGACCATCAGGCCGATGCCGAGGGAAAACCACAGGGAAAACAGATCGCGACCGCCGAACACACGCTGGTTGGCGGGCACGGCGAGGTCGGGGGAATAAGTACCGGGTTGAATGCTCAAGGGTGTTATCTCAGAGGGACATTTGTTGTTGTGTCGATCAATCGCCAGCAGGCTGGCTCCCACAGGGGACTGGTGGCGATCACAAATCCTGTGTGGGAGCCAGCCTGCTGGCGATGGGGCCTGCACAGGCCCCACCCTTTCAGGTCAGATCAAACTTTCTTGTACAGCTGACTGCCTTCCTTCTTGAACCGCTCGGCCTGTTCCGCCAGGCCCTGGGCGACGTCCACGTCGACCGCGTCGATCCGCTGGTTGGCCGCGTATTCGCGGACTTCCTGAGTGATCTTCATCGAGCAGAATTTCGGCCCGCACATCGAACAGAAATGCGCGACCTTCGCCGAATCCTTCGGCAGGGTTTCATCGTGATACGAACGGGCGGTGTCCGGATCCAGACCGAGGT
The DNA here is from genome assembly GCF_000282255.1 of Pseudomonas sp. GM25. Taxonomy (NCBI): domain Bacteria; kingdom Pseudomonadati; phylum Pseudomonadota; class Gammaproteobacteria; order Pseudomonadales; family Pseudomonadaceae; genus Pseudomonas; species Pseudomonas sp. GM25. Next base: position 12,194 of record NZ_AKJQ01000029.1, read on the forward strand.
TGAACTGGTCTTCCCAACGGAATTCGAACCGCGCCTTGCTCAAAGCGTTGTCGCGGATCTGCGCGCCCGGATGCCCCTTGGCCAAGTCCGCTGCGTGAGCGGCGATCTTGTAGGTGATGATCCCGGTCTTCACGTCATCCTTGTTCGGCAGACCCAGGTGTTCCTTCGGCGTCACGTAGCAGAGCATCGCGCAACCGAACCAGCCGATCATCGCCGCACCGATGCCGGAGGTGATGTGGTCGTAGCCCGGCGCAATGTCGGTGGTCAGCGGGCCGAGGGTGTAGAACGGCGCCTCGTCGCAGCACTCCAGCTGCTTGTCCATGTTCTCTTTGATCAGCTGCATCGGCACGTGGCCCGGGCCTTCGATCATGCATTGCACGTCGTGTTTCCAGGCGATCTTGGTCAGCTCGCCGAGGGTTTCCAGTTCGCCGAATTGCGCTTCGTCGTTGGCGTCGGCAATCGAGCCCGGACGCAGGCCGTCGCCCAGCGAGAAGCTGACGTCGTAGGCCTTCATGATTTCGCAGATTTCGTCGAAGTGGGTGTAGAGGAAGTTCTCTTTGTGGTGCGCCAGGCACCACTTGGCCATGATCGAACCACCACGGGACACGATGCCGGTCACACGCTTGGCGGTCAGCGGCACGTAGCGCAGCAACACGCCGGCGTGGATGGTGAAGTAGTCGACGCCCTGCTCCGCCTGCTCGATCAGCGTGTCGCGGAACAGCTCCCAGGTCAGGTCTTCGGCCACGCCGTTGACCTTTTCCAGCGCCTGATAGATCGGCACGGTACCGATCGGAACCGGCGAGTTGCGGATGATCCACTCGCGGGTTTCGTGAATGTGCTTGCCGGTGGACAAGTCCATCACGGTGTCCGAACCCCAGCGAATGCCCCAGGTCAGTTTCGCCACTTCTTCTTCGATGGACGAACCCAGCGCGCTGTTGCCGATGTTGCCGTTGATCTTCACCAGGAAGTTACGGCCGATGATCATCGGTTCCAGTTCGACGTGGTTGATGTTGGCCGGAATGATCGCGCGGCCACGGGCGATTTCTTCGCGCACGAATTCAGGGGTGATTTCTTTCGGGATGCTCGCGCCGAAGCTGTGGCCGGCGTGCTGCTGCTTCAACAGACCGGCAGCGCGGGCCTCTTGCAGCTTCATGTTTTCGCGGATGGCGACGTATTCCATCTCGGCGGTGATGATGCCTTGGCGGGCGTAGTGCATCTGGCTGACGTTGACCCCGGCCTTGGCGCGGCGCGGGTTGTTGACGTGGGCGAAGCGCAGCTTGGTCAGCTCCGGATCGGCCAGGCGCTCCTGACCGAAATTCGAACTCAAGCCTGGCAGGCGCTCGGTGTCGCCACGGTCGTCGATCCACGCCGAACGTACATCGCCCAGACCTTTGCGCACGTCGATCACCACGTTCGGATCGGTGTACGGGCCCGAGGTGTCGTAGACGGTGACCGGCGCGTTGATTTCGCCACCGAAGTCGGTCGGGGTCACATCGAGGGTGATTTCGCGCATCGGCACGCGGATGTCCGGGCGGGAGCCCTGAACGTAGACTTTTTGCGAACGGGTGAACGGCTGAACCGACTGCTCGTCGACCTTGGCCGAGTCACTCAGGTTGATCGCGTTTTTAGATTTTGTAGTCATCACGGGCTCTCCAGACAGCATCCAGGCAGTGGATTGTCGGAGCAGAACCTGAAAGGCACGGACGCACCAGGACTGGTGCTGTGCATCGTCGTCGAGCGTTCGATTGTCGAACAATATCCCGGACGAAGCACAAGAGGACTCGCCGGGTGACGAGAAATCTTGTTCCCTACGCAGGCGCTAACCTGATCAGGTTCAACGGGATCCGAAATTATTCGATCTCAGCCTCATAGCAAGGCACCCCGACAAGAACCCGGCCAGTCTAGACACAACCGGCAAAGAACGCCAACACCGCTGCAAACACCATGATGAATGGCGCAATTGGCAGATTGTTGCCTGCCGCCTGCGCAACTACACTCGCTACGCCATGCTGCGCCTTGACGCTGCATGGGCCGCGCCTTACCTTTGGCGCCCGGATTATTTCCATAATATTCATGCTAGGGATCGCCTCATGCTGCGCAAACTCTCACTGGCTGTTGCCGTGTCTTGTGCGTCCACCGCCACGGTCTGGGCAGCAGAAGCGCCTTTATCGACCAGGACTGATCTGGTCAGCGTCTATCAGGAAGCGGTCGACAACAACGCTGACCTGGCCGCCGCCCGCGCCCAGTACGGCGCGCAGAAAGAAGTCGTGCCCCAGGCCCGCGCCGGGCTGCTGCCGAACCTGTCCGGCGGCGCCCAGGTCGCCAATGTGCGCACCGACATCGATCAGCCGTCGGCCGTCGCCAACCGCAGCGCCCAGTCGTATCAGGCGACCCTGGCGCAACCGCTGTTCCGCGCCGATCGCTGGTTCCAGTACCAGGCCGCCAAGGACGTCAACGAGCAGGCCGCGCTGCAACTCTCGGCCACCGAGCAGAACCTGATCCTGCAAACCGCCGAAAACTACTTCAACGTGCTGCGCAGCCAGGACAACCTGGCCTCGACCAAGGCCGAGGAAGCCGCGTTCAAGCGCCAGCTCGACCAGTCCAACGAGCGCTTCGATGTGGGCCTGTCGGACAAGACCGACGTGCTGCAATCGCAAGCCAGTTACGACACCGCGCGGGCCAACCGGATCGTCGCCCAGCGTCAGGTCGATGATGCGTTCGAAGCGCTGATCACCCTGACCAACCGTCAGTACAACTCGATCCAGGGCATCGTCCACACGTTGCCGATCCTGCCGCCGGCGCCGAACGACGCCAAGGCCTGGGTCGATACCGCCGCGAAACAGAACCTCAATCTGCTGGCCAGCAACTACGCGGTCAGCTCCGCCGAGCAGACCTTGAAACAGCGCAAGGCCGGCCACCTGCCGACCCTCGACGCGGTGGCGAAGTACGAGAAAGGCGACAACGATTCGTTTGGCTTCAGCAACCCGAATGCTTTCGGCACGCCGTATGGCGGCAACGTCGAACAACGCACCCTGGCGTTGCAGGTGAACATCCCGATCTACAGCGGCGGGCTGACCAGCTCCCAGGTGCGCCAGTCTTACGCGCAACTGGATCAGACCGAACAGCAACGTGAAGGCCTGCGCCGGCAGATCGTCGAGAACACCCGCAACCTGCACCGCGCGGTGAACACCGACGTCGAGCAGGTACAGGCGCGCCGGCAGTCGATCATCTCCAACCAGAGCGCGGTGGAAGCCACGGAAATCGGTTATCAGGTGGGGACGCGCAACATCGTCGACGTACTCGACGCCCAGCGTCAGCTGTACACCTCGGTGCGCAACTACAACAACACCCGCTACGACTACATCCTCGACAACCTGCGCTTGAAGCAGGCGGCGGGGACGTTGAACCCGGGTGACTTGCAGGATCTGACCCGATACCTGAAAGCCGACTACAACCCGGACAAGGACTTCCTGCCGCCGGATCTGGCCAAGGCTGCCGAAGCCCAGCTCAAGGCCCGGCCTTAAACAAAAAACGCAGCCCTGAGGCTGCGTTTTTTTATGGGCGGTCGATCAACCTTCCCAGGCCATCAAGCAAGCGTTGCAACGCGCCCTGATTGCGGCGCATCACGCTCAATCCGGCTTCGGCCATGCGCTGTGCGTCGCGCGGCAGTTCGAACAGACGCTGCACTTCTGTCGCCAGACCTTCGGCGTCATCCACTTCGGCCAAGGCTCCGGCGCTGCGCAGTTGCGCGGCGATGTCGAGGAAGTTGAACAGGTGCGGGCCGCTGATCACCGGTTTTGCCAAGGCTGCCGGTTCGAGCAGGTTGTGGCCGCCGTTGGGCACCAGGCTGCCGCCGACAAACGCGCTGTCGGCCAGCGCATAGAGAAACAGCAGTTCGCCCATGGTGTCGCCGAGCAGCACCGAAGTCTGCGCATCGACGCTCGCGCCGGTGGAACGACGTACCGTGGCGAAACCTTCACGCTGGCACAACTCGAACACCGAGTTGAAACGCTCCGGATGACGCGGCACCAGAATCAGCAGCGCATCGGGATGGTTGGCCAGCAAACGACGGTGAGCGTTCAGCACCACCTCGTCTTCGCCCTCATGGGTGCTGGCGGCGATCCACACCGGGCGCTCCAGCGCCTGCCATCGGCCGCGCAGTTCAGCAGCGCGTTGCAGCAGTTGCGGGTCGATGGTCAGGTCGAACTTGATCGAGCCGGTGACTTCGACCGTCTCCGGGCGCGCACCGAGATCGCGGAAGCGCTGGGCTTCGGCTTCGGTCTGCACGGCGAACAGGCTCATTTCAGCGAGCATCGGCGCGGTCAGTTTGCTGAACCGGCCATAGCCCTTGGCGGAACGCTCGGACAGGCGTCCGTTGGCCAGCGCCACCGGAATCCCGCGTTTGGCGCATTGGTGAATATGGTTCGGCCAGAGCTCGGTTTCCATGATCACCGCCAGTTTAGGCTGCACGCGATCCAGAAAACGCTCGGCTGCGCAGGGCAAGTCATACGGCAAATAGCAGTGCTGGATGCGTGGCTCGTTGGCGAACAGCGCGTGAATGCGCTCCGAACCGGTCGGCGTCATGCAGGTCACGGTGATTGGCAGCTGTGGATAACGTTGCAGCAGTGCACGGATCATCGGTGCGGCGGCGATGCTTTCGCCCACCGACACGGCGTGAACCCAGATGCCGCCCGGTTGCAGGGTCGGCATGCCGTAGGAGAATCGTTCGCCAATTCGCTTGGCATACGCCGGTGCCTTGCGCGAGCGCAGCCACAGCCGAATCGCCACCAATGGCAGCCCCAGATAAAACAGCGCGGTGTAGAGAGTTCTATTCATGGCGGCGGAGTTTATCGGCTTTTGCCGCCGATCGCCCGCAGGTGTATGGCAAATCGCTCCGCCAGCCAACGGGCGGCCGGCCCGAGGGGTTCGTCGCGGCGCCAGACCAGCTCCACCACCAGCGCCGGCGGCGTCCATTCGCTGTCCAGTTCCACCATCAGGCCCTGATAGGCCGAGTACTGCACCACGTGACGCGGCAGCCAGGCCCAGCCGAGGTCACGCACCAGCCATTCGGCCATCACGTAGAAACTGTCGGCGCGCCAGACCTGTGGACTGGCCGGTTCGCTGCCGGGGTAGACGCTGGTCTGGGTCGACATCAAAAGCTGCCGATGCTGAGCAAGCTGCTGGCAGTTGACCCGGGATTGCGCCGCCAGCGGATGATTGACCCCACAGACCGTGACCATTTCCACGCTGCCCAGCACCCGACGCTCGAGCGCTTCGGGGATTTCGTCGTGATAGAACAGCAACCCGAGATCGGCCCGACGCTCCACCAGCTTGCGCGAAACCTCGCCCTGGGCGGCGCTGGTCAGCTGGACTTCAAGACTGGGAAACTGTTCGGCCAGAGCGCCGAAGCTTTCCACCAGCGCCTGATAAGGCATCGCCTCGTCCTGCGCCACCCGCAGTTGTGCTTCCTGCCCGCGCATCATGGCCACGGCCCGACCGTTCAGGCGCTCGCACTGGCGCAACACTTCACGCGCCTCTTCAAGCAAGGCTTCACCCGTTTCGGTAAGACTCGGCTGGCGACCACTGCTACGCTCGAACAGACTGACACCGAGGTCGTCCTCGAGCATGGCAATCGCGCTGCTGATCGCCGACTGCGCCTTGCGTTGCTGACGCGCCACGGCGGAAAACGAACGCTGTTCAGCCACCGCGACGAACACCCGCAACTGCTCCAGATTCCACTGCATGCTCATCGGCCAACCCATCTTGTAAACAGATAGGTAATGACTTTACCCCATCTGGTGAATCACTAGAATGCCGCCTCAGAAAGCAACGCTACACACGAGGATTTGAACATGAACGCTTACGTCTACCTGGCCATCGCCATCTGTGCCGAAGTGATCGCGACTGTTTCGATGAAAGCCGTCAAAGGCTTCAGCACACCATTGCCACTCGTGCTGGTCATCGTCGGCTACGCCATTGCGTTCTGGATGCTGACCCTGGTGGTGCGCAGCGTGCCGGTGGGCGTGGCCTACGCGGTGTGGGCCGGCATGGGCATCGTGATGGTCAGCGTCGCGGCGCTGTTCATCTATGGGCAGAAGCTGGATATCCCGGCGATGCTCGGGATGGCGCTGATCGTGCTCGGCGTGGTGGTGATTCAGCTGTTCTCGAAAACCGCCGGCCACTGAACATCAGCCTCTACTCCTGTGGGAGCGAGCCTGCTCGCGAAGGCTATAGTCGACTCAACTACCAAGTCGCCTGAACCACCGCTATCGCGAGCAGGCTCGCTCCCACATTCGGTTTCGCATCCCCATTGATCATCGACAAATCCCCTTTTCCCCGAGTCTGTATACTGCGCCCTCGTCTTGAACACTGAGGTCGTTGCATGCCATCTCCAATTTCCACCGACGTGCTGATTGTCGGCGCGGGTGTCGCCGGTCTCTGGCTGAACGCGCGCCTGCGTCGCCAGGGTTTCTCGACCGTGCTGGTGGAAAGCGCCAGCCTCGGCGGCGGGCAGAGCGTGAAGTCCCAGGGCATCATTCACGGCGGCGCCAAGTACGCGTTGCACGGTGCGCTGACCGGCGCCTCGGAAGCCATCGCCGACATGCCGCGCCGCTGGCGTGAAGCCTTGGCCGGTAACGGCGAACTGGACCTGACCGGCGTGCGCCTGCTGTCCGAAGCCCATTACCTGTGGTCGCCGGGCACCTTGGCCGGCAACCTCACCAGTTTCTTCGCCAGCAAAGCGGTGCGTGGCCGGGTCGATCAGGTCAAGGGCGATCAACTGCCGCCGGCCCTGCAAGACAAACGCTTCAAGGGCAAGGTCTACCGCCTCGCCGAACTGGTGATCGATGTACCGAGCCTGATTCAGCGTCTGGCCGACCTGTCGGGTGACGGTCTGCTCGCCGGCCAGACCATCGAGCCGCTGCTGGAAAGCGGCGTGCTGGTTGGCCTGAAAGTCGATGGCCGTGAGATCCGTGCCCAGCGCATCGTGCTCAGCGCCGGCGCCGGTACTGCCGACCTGCTGACGGCTTTGGGCCTGACCCATCCGGCCATGCAACGCCGGCCGCTGCACATGATCATCGCCAAGGGCCCGGGCCTGAAACCGCTGTATGCCCACTGCCTCGGTGGCGGCACCAAGCCGCGCATCACCGTGACCACCCACCCGGCCGCTGACGGCCAGTGGGTCTGGTATCTGGGCGGCGACATTGCCGAGTCCGAAGGCGTGGCCCGTGAGCCGGCCGAACAGATCGCCACCGCTAAAAAAGAACTTGGCCAGTTGTTGCCATGGATCGACCTGAGCACCGTGCAATGGGCGACCCTGCGCGTCGATCGCGCCGAACCGCTGCAAACCGGTCTTACCCGTCCGGACAACGCCTTCCTCGCAGAAGAAGGTCGCTTGCTGGTCGGCTGGCCAACCAAACTGGCCCTGGCGCCGGACTTTGCTGACCGGGTGATCGCGTCCCTCGAACGCGACGGCATCCAGCCGAGCCACGCAGCTCCGTTGCCCGAGCTGCCAAAACCACCGATGGGCGTTCCCGCCTGGGAGCAACTGCTGCCATGAGCCTGCCGACCCTGCACGATCTGCATCGCCCGCTGGGCAACACCGGCCTGCTGGTTTCGCCGCTGGGCCTGGGCACCGTCAAACTCGGTCGCGACCAGGGTGTGAAATACCCCAACGGCTTCCAGATCCCCGACGACGATGCCGCGCGCATGCTGCTCAAACAGGCGCGGGAGCTAGGCATCAACCTGATCGACACCGCCCCGGCCTATGGCCGCAGCGAAGAACGCCTCGGCCCGCTGCTGCGCGGTCAGCGTCAGGACTGGGTGATCGTCAGCAAGGTCGGCGAAGAATTTGTCGACGGCCAGTCGACCCACGACTTCAGCGCCGCTCACACGCGGATGTCGGTGGAGCGCAGCCTGCAACGTCTTGAAACCGATTTTATCGACCTGGTGCTGGTGCACTCCGACGGTAACGATCTGGCGATCCTCAACGACAGCGAAGTCTACGCAACCCTCGCGGCACTCAAGGCCGAGGGCAAGATTCGCGGCTTCGGCTTTTCCGGCAAAACCGTCGACGGTGGCCTCAAAGCACTGGAGCAAGGCGACTGCGCGATGGTCACCTACAATCTGAACGAACAAAACGAGAAGGCGGTCATTGACTATGCTGCTGCCCACGGCAAAGCCATTCTGGTGAAAAAGGCCCTGGCCAGCGGTCATGTGTGCCTGAGTCCCGGCGTGGATCCGGTGCGCGCCAGCTTCGAATTGCTGTTCGCCCAGCCCGGCGTGGCCAGTGCCATCGTCGGGACGATCAATCCGCTGCACCTCGCCCATAACGTTGCGACCGTTGCCCAGGTCCTTCGTGGTCACTGACGCCGCCTCGCGGCCTTAAGCAGGAGCCGACATGCCGCGTACGCTCATCAGAAAGAACCCGAGCAACTTCAAGACGCTGCCGCTGTTCGTCGAAGCCACGCCGGAAGGCCTGACCTACCAGAGCGTCGGCATGCCACTGAATTTCGCCCAGACCCTGCAGCGGCGCAAACCGGTCAGCGTGGCCGACGCCGAGCGGTTTGCGCTGGAGCTGGCCAATCTCGGCGTCTCGGTGCGCCTGACCCTGCACTGGCAGAATCGCGATTACTGGGTGCTGGTGCGCCAGCGCCGGCAGGATCGCGGCGATGTGGTGCTCAAGTTGATTTCCGGTTACGTGCCGGCCCATGAGCTGAACATTCCGCTGCACACGGCGATCCAGGAAATCGCCGAAGAATGCCTGCTGGAAACACCGGAAGGCTGGCTCGGCGGACGTTTCAACGACACCTGGCTGCCAGCGCCGTATGCGTCGGCGCTGCATTATCGCGAGGCCCTGCCCTTTCGCCTGACGCCGCTGTCCGGTTCGGCCCGGCCGGTGCGCTGCGCCAATCTGCAATTGCTCGAACGGCCGAGGGCCTACGTGCACTTGCCGACCGCGTCCCTGCAATTGATCTACGACCTGCGACTGGACGTGCCCAAGGAAGCCAAGAACCTCAGCCTGTTTCATGTCGATGAACGACTGGAAGGCGATCAACTGGTCGCCCGACTCGACCGCAAACGCCCCGATCTGTACTTGATGCCATTACAGGACGGCGAACCGCTGCCTGAGCTGTACACGCTGAAGAAAGGTCAGTTGTACCCGGCGGGCACTCGCGGCCTGTATCTGGCGGAAAGTTTCGCCCGACAGGACGGCTGGCTGGTGCGCGATGAGCGGATTCGCTGGAAGGACTGGCTGCGCCAGCAGGGTTTGACCCCGCCGCCCAAGGACACGGGGCTGGCGCGATTGCGCGGCAAGGCGAAGCAGCTGCTGAAGAAGATCGTGCCGCGCAAGAAAGTGAACTCCTGAACGGCAAAAGACCGCGCCTGCGAGTGACTCTGGAGAGTCATCGCAGGCGCGGTCTTTATGTTTGCATCACTCGGACTTGCGGATTTTTTCCACAATCGCCGTGGTCGAGCTGTTTTCCACCAGCCCCAGCACTTTAACGGTGCCACCGTAGGCTTTGACGATATCGGCGCCGACAACCTGGTCGATGCCGTAATCGCCGCCCTTCACCAGCACGTCCGGCTTGACCTCGCGCAGCAGGTTTTCCGGGGTGCCTTCGGCGAAGCTGATCACCCAGTCCACCGCACCGAGACCGGCGAGAACCGCCATGCGCCGGTCAACGCTGTTGATCGGACGGCCCGGCCCTTTCAGGCGGCTGACCGAGGCGTCGTCGTTGATCGCAACGATCAGGCGATCGCCCTGGGCTCGCGCCTGCTCGAGGTAGGTCACGTGGCCGGCATGCAGGATGTCGAAGCAGCCGTTGGTGAACACGATCTTCTCGTTGTGCGCACGGGCATCGGCGACTGCCAGCAGCAGTTGCTCCAGACCCAGCACGCCGCGCTCGGAACCTTCTTCACGCTGAATGGCGCGACGCAGTTCCGGTGCGCTGATCGCCGCCGTACCCAGCTTGCCGACCACGATGCCCGCCGCCAGGTTGGCCAGCGCCACCGCGTGCGGCAGTTCTTCGCCAGCGGCAATCGCGGCCGCCAGGGTGGAAATCACCGTGTCGCCGGCACCGGTCACGTCGAACACTTCACGGGCCCGAGCCGGCAGGTGCAGCGCCGGATGATCCGGACGCAGCAGGGTCATGCCGTGCTCGCCACGGGTCACCAGCAGTGCGCCGAGATCCAGGTCGTGCATCAGCGTCGCGCCCTTGGTCACCAGCTCGTGCTCATCGGCGCAACCGCCGACGATGGCTTCGAACTCGCTGAGGTTCGGGGTGATCAGGCTCGCGCCACGGTAGATCGAGAAATCCTTGCCCTTCGGGTCGGCCAGCACCGGAATGCCTTTGGCACGCGCGGCCTGGATCAGCGCCTGATGGTTTTTCAGGGCGCCTTTGCCGTAGTCGGACAGCACCAGCACCTTGATGCCTTCGAGCAGGTCGTCGACCTGCGCGCCGAGGGCCAGTGCGTCGGTGGCGAACGGTTCTTCGAAGTCGATACGCAGCAATTGCTGGTGCCGGCTCATGACCCGCAGCTTGACGATGGTCGGCTGGTGCGCGATGCGCTGGAACAAGGCTCGCACGCCCGCACCCTTGAGGCTGTTGCTCAGGCTGTCGGCGGCTTCGTCGTCACCGGTCACACCGACCAGCGACGCCGGCGCACCCAGCGCGGCAATGTTCAAGGCAACGTTGGCGGCACCGCCCGGGCGGTCTTCGATTTGCTCGACTTTAACGACAGGAACCGGCGCCTCAGGGGAAATCCGTGAGGTACCACCATGCCAGTAACGGTCGAGCATGACATCGCCGACCACCAAGACAGGGGCTTGATCGAATCGCGGCATGGACAACTTCATGGAGCAACCCACATACAAAATGAACAGGGGCGCGATATTAACACAGGGTTGGCGAAGGCTTGTGCGGCGGCTGCAACAGGATGAAACAGCTGGCTTTTTTGCTCATTTTTTAAGCAGAAAAGCCGCCAACCGCTCGCAGGCCTCGCTCGGCTCGACCGCTTCCGTGTCGATCCGGCACTCCGCCGCCAACGGCGCCTCGTAAGGGCTGTCGATGCCAGTGAAATGCTGGATACGACCCTGGCGCACTGCCTGATACAAACCTTTCGGATCACGGCGCTCGCACACCGTGAGCGAAGTGCTCACATGCACTTCGATGAAGTCGCCCTCGGCAAACAGTTGCCGCGCAGCATCCCGCTCGGCCCGAAACGGCGAGATCGCCGCGACGATGACGATCAGCCCCGCATCGACCATCAGCCGGGCGACTTCCGCCATGCGCCGGATGTTTTCCCGGCGACCGGCATCGTCCATGCCCAGGTCCCGGCACAGACCATTGCGCACGTTGTCGCCATCGAGCAGAAAGGTGTGCAACCCGAATTGATGCAGGTGCAGCTCCAGCGAATTGGCCAGGGTCGACTTTCCGGCGCCGGACAACCCGGTCAGCCACAGGCAACGCGGCCGCTGTCCCTTGAGCGCGGCTCGCGCCTGGCGGGACAGCGCAAGGCTGTAGGGGCTGATGGCAGGCCGTGTCACCAGGCTGTGCAGCGCCTCATTCATAACCGAGCAACTCGTAGTCGCGCTGATAGGCCCGACGCACCAGCCGACGGGTTCGCGCCGAGCAGAACTCCCGCGCCTTCAGCGGTTGGCGCTGCCGGGAGCTGTTGACGTGCGGCAACTGACACACCATCCCCAAGCGGTCGCAAACCTGTTTGAAATCCTGTTCCAGATGTTCCTGGTAACCGATGAAGTCCAGGGCCAGATGACCCAGTGAATCGGTGAGAAAGTCGGTCTGTGCGGCAAAGTGCAGCTGCCGCGAGATCGTCTCCGGATGCAGCCAGCGTGCGACAAAATCGTCGAAATCCCGATATTGCCGAACCATCTGCTGAGCGGCGTGATCGCGCCCGCCCAAGGTGTTGCCATGCAAAAAGGCGTAAGCCGAATAGGCGCGCTCCAGCGGGTCGCGCACAAAGGCAAATTTGTAGGCCGCGGCATATTGCTCGGGAAATTGCTCTTCGTACCAGTACAACGGCAAGTGTCCGGGACGCCAGCCGTCGAACATCGCCGCGCACAAGCTGCTGCCGGCGCATTTGGGCACGTGGATAAACAGACAGTCGCGCTGCTCGAAGGCAGCGGGAAAGGCCAGGCTGGCCGACATCGACTTGTTCACCACTTGCCGGTCGACCACCGACAGGCGCCCCAGCAGAAAGGCCCGCTGCGGTTTGGGCAGCAATTTCCAGAGATAACGTTGCAGCATGCCAGCACCCGCGCGAAGAGGATGGCCCCTTCGATTTGAAGTCAGAGTTCGTTCAGGAACCTTAACAAGCGCGATGGCCGGTTTTATGCCGGTTTGGTCAAGAAGGGTAAAGGACTGGATACAAATCGCCGGGCGCATTGCGCGCCCGGCGTTTTCGAGGCGGGATCAGGCGATGTCTTCGGCCGGGGCGTCGAGGCCCATGGCGTTGAGACGCGCGTAGTAGCCGTTCTGTGCCAGCAGGTCGTCGTGGGTGCCGCGCTCGACGATCCGGCCCTGATCCATGACCAGAATCAGATCGGCCTTCTCGATGGTCGACAGGCGGTGAGCAATTACCAGCGTGGTACGGCCCTTCATCACTTGATCCAGGGCGGCCTGGATGTGCCGCTCGGACTCGGTGTCGAGAGCCGAGGTGGCCTCGTCGAGAATCAGCAGCGGCGCGTTCTTGAGCAAGGCACGGGCAATCGCCAGACGCTGACGCTGGCCGCCGGAAAGCAGCACGCCGTTCTCGCCGACCTGGGTGTCCAGGCCTTGGGGCAGCTGCGAAATGAAGTCCATCGCGTAGGCATCACGCGCGGCTTTCTCGATGTCTTCGCGCGGTGCCCCGGCCAGATCGCCATAGGCGATGTTGTTGGCCACGGTGTCGCTGAACAGCGTGACGTGCTGGGTCACCTGGGCGATGTGGCGGCGCAGGTTGAGCAGCTTGTACTGCTCGACTTCCACACCGTCGATCAGGATCTCGCCCTTGTCGTGGTGATAGAAGCGCGGAATCAGGTTGGCGAGGGTCGACTTGCCGCTGCCCGAACGCCCCACCAGCGCCACCATTTGCCCCGGCTCGGCCGAGAAGCTGATGTCGTCGAGTACCTGACGCTCGGTGCCCGGGTAGGTGAAGCTCAGGTTGCGCACATCGAGGCGACCGCTGACCGAATCACGCTCGACCGTGCCGGTATCGACTTCCGGTTCGACGTCCAGTTGCTCGAAAATGCTTTCGGCACCGGCCACGCCCTTCTGGATGGTCGAACTTACTTCGGACAACTGACGAATCGGCTTGGGCAGCAGGCCGGCCAGGGTGATATAGGCGACCATGTCACCGGCCGACGCGTCACCGCGCAGGAACAGCACCAGGAACATCAGCACCGCCATGGCGCTGTAGATCACCAGTTGCAGCATCGGCGTGTAGATCGCGCCGGTGCGAGTCATGCGCAGTTGCTTGTCGGTGTTGCTCTGGCTGGCGTCGAGGAAGCGTTTCTCCTCGTAGGCTTCGCCACCGAAGCTGCGCACCACGCGATAGCCCTGGATGGTTTCCGAGGCGACGTGGGTCACGTCGCCCATGGCCAGCTGGATCTTCTTGCTCTGCTTGCGGAATTTCTTGCTCGCGGTGCGCACCATCACGGCGATCAGCGGCAGGATCGCGACCATCACCAGCGTCAGCTTCCAGTTCATGAACAGCAGGGAGGCGAACAGGAAGATCACCGTCATGCCTTCACGGATTACGACCTTGATCGCATCTGTTGCCGCCCCCGTGACCATCGTCACGTTGAAGGTGATACGCGAAATCAGGTGACCGGAGTTATGCTTGTCGAAATAACGGTTGGGCAGGACCAGCAGGTTGTTGAAGAGCTGCACCCGCAGGTCGTGCACCAGGCCCAGGGAAACCTTGGCCAGGAAATAGTTGCCCAGATAAGATCCCAGACCCTGCCACGCAGCGATCAGGATGATCAGCAGCGGTACGGCCTGCAACAGTTGCAGATCGCGCAGGTAAGGCACGGTGGGAAACAGCACCGCCTCGGGATTGGACAGACCGTCGACAAAGTACTTGAGGATGTAGCCGAGCATCGGCTGGGTCGAGGCAAAAATCAGAAAACCGACGATGCTGATCAGGAACAGACTGATGTACGGCCGGACATAGCCGAGCAGGCGGAAGTAGATTTTCAAGCTCGAAGGGCTTGCGGCGGGACTGGAGTCGGTCATATCACGCGAAAGTCGATAAAAAGGACGCTGACTTTAGCACAGCTTCTTCAGGGTTCTGGCAATCGGGCAAAGGCTGTTATTGTTAGGCATCTTTTTCAGCATCAAATAGCCATCATCGAAATGGCCGATCAACTTCAGGATTGAATTTCTCAGCATGCAACTTCGCGGCTTCAGCAGTACGTCCAATCGAATTTTCGATTTCATTAGTCTGTGGATACTCCCCGCCGGCTACTTCCTGCTCTTGTGCGCACTGTTTTTCCTGCCGGGTCGCAGCCTGCATCACAAACTGTTTTACGGCTTGTTCAGCATTCCGACGCTGATCGCCATCTGCTTGCGCCCGCGGGCGTTCAAGGAGTTGCTCCAGGAGCCACTGATCATCGCACTGCTGCTGTTCGTCGCCTGGGCGCTGCTCAGCCTGTGCTGGGGACCGGGGGATGAACCGATCGGCGGTATGTTCAAGCCGCCGCTGCACACCTTGCTGTTGTTCGCCGGCTGCTACCTGCTGGTGCGCTATCGCAACGATATCCTCCAGCCCTTGCTGTTCACGGCGGCACTGGTTGCGCTAGTGGCCACCAGTGTCTTCCTGATCCATTTTGCCCGCACCTATGAGCCCGGGATGCGCCTGATCGGTGGTGGCGCCTTCGACAACCCGTTGCTCAGTTCTCATCTGTTCGGTTTCTTTTGTGCCTACTGGCTCAGCATCAGCATGACCTGCAAGCGTCGCCAGCTGCTCTGGCTCAGTATGCCGGCGATGGCGATCATGTTCGCGGCGGTGATCGGCACCGGTTCCAGAACCCCGCTGGTCGCCCTGACCGCGGCGGCACTCTGGCTGTGCTTCATCTGCTGGAACCGTCGTTCGCTGCTGCTGCTGGGCGCGCTGGCCACCAGCGGTGCGGTGGTCATGGCCGTGTTTTCGCAAATGATCATCGAACGTGGCGACTCCTATCGCTTCGAAATCTGGCAACTGGCCTTGAACAAGATTTCCGATCATCCGTGGATCGGCCACGGCTATAACGCCAACCTGTCGATCGATCCCGGTGTCGGATACAACTTTCAGGAGCCGCACAGTTTTGCGCTGGGTGTCCTCTATTACGTCGGCCTGCTGGGCCTGCTGCCGTGGCTGTTCTTCCTCGCCTGGGGACTGCTGAGCAGTTGGCGCCAGCGTGTACAGCCCTTGCTGATCATCGCCTCGACCCTGCTGGTATTCGGTATCGGTGCGGGACTGACCGAGGGTGGCGGCATCCTTTCGCGGCCCAAGGAGCACTGGTTCCTGCTGTGGATACCGCTGGCACTGATTGCCGCACTGAGCATTAACCTGCGTGCCCGCCGCCTGCTGGACAGGCCGGTGGTAAAACGCTCGGCAGCCGACATGCAGCAGCTGAGCCAAAATGCCCGGATCATCGAAGAAGACGGCCTGGGGCCCAAAGTTCTGCGCCTGGAAGATGGCAGTTTCCTGAAACTATTCCGCCGTCGCCGCTGGTACACCTCCGGCACCTTCAATCCCTACTCCGAGCGATTTGCCGTGAACAGCGAGCAATTGCGCAGGGCAGGCATCCCGACCCCGGAGATACTGGGTCTGTATCGTCTCGAAGACGGCAGCAGCGCCGTTCATTACTCTCCTTTGCCGGGCCATACCCTGCGTCAGGTGCTGCAAGGCATCACGGCTCCCGCAGTACGCCAGGCCCTGGTGGAACGCTTTGGCAAGTTCATGGCCCAACTGCATGAACAGGGCGTGTATTTCCGCTCGTTGCACCTGGGCAACGTACTGGTGCTGGAGGATGGCGAATTCGGATTGATCGATCTGGCCGACCTGCGCATCTATCCGTCGCCCCTGAGCCTTTCATTGCGTCAACGCAACTTGCGTCACATGCAGCGCTACACGGAAGACAAGCGCTGGCTGTTCGAGGATCACTTCGATGCCCTGCTCCAGGGTTATTCGGTGACGGCCTCCAAAGCTGCGGTCGACAATCTGCACCGGCAGGTGCAACAGGGAGGTCGCCCGGTCCGGGCCCATTGATCATGACGGATACAAACCCAGTCTATGCCGCGATAGCGTATCTGCTTGCTATCGCGACTTCGGCTCTGCTCCTTCGCCTGCTACCCAAAGCGGCCACGCATTTGCAACATGCCGGCGAAAGCCGCTATGGCAGTATTGACGGCCTGCGTGGCTACCTGGCTTTTGGCGTATTCATCCATCACGCCATCATCACCTGGTTTTACCTGCGTACCGGTGTGATCGACTTTCCGCCCAGCAACTTCTACTCGCAACTGGGTCAGGCCAGCGTTGCGCTGTTTTTCATGATCACCGGTTTTCTGTTCTGGAGCCGTCTGCTCAAACAGGGCCGTGATCACGACTGGCAGGCCTTTGCGGTGTCACGGGTATTTCGGCTTTATCCTCTGTACCTGCCGCTGATGCTGATCGTGTTTGTCACGGTGTTCTACCTGCAAGGCTGGGAGCTGAAGGACTCCGGTACACAACTGGCCGGGCAGATACTGGCCTGGCTGACCTTCGACCGGCCTGACATCAATCAGTACCCGCAGAGCGGCATGTTGATTTCCAACGTGACCTGGACGCTGGCCTATGAGGTGTTTTTCTACCTGGCACTGCCGCTGCTGGGGCTGGTGTTCATCTATCGTGGACACTGGCTGCAAGTGGTGCTCTGCCTGATCGGGATCTACACCCTGTATCAGGTGGTCGGTTGGGAACATTCGCTGAAGAAGCATTTTCTGGCGAGTTTTCTGGGAGGGATTGCCGCAGCCTACTGGGTGCGTCGCCCGCAGCTCGCGGCATGGGGTCAGACACGTCTCGCCACCGTAATAGCCCTGCTGGCTCTGGTCCTGGTGATGACGCTGTACAAACGCGCCTTCAACCTGATGCCGTTGCTGCTGTTGACCGTGTTCTTCCTGATCGTGGCCTCGGGCAACCCGCTGTTTGGCGCCCTGCGCCTGCGCAGTGTCCGCTGGCTGGGAGAGATCAGCTACAGCACCTACCTGCTACACGGTTATGTGCTCTGGATCATGGTGCAGCAACTGCCGCACTTCATACCCTTCAACCCGCAAAACCCGATCCTCTATCTGCTGTTGATGGCCGTGTGCAGTTGCCTGCTGATCGTCATCGCCAGCCTGACATTCCTGTACATCGAAAAACCGGGCATTGAAGCGGGCAGGACATTTCTGCAGTGGTTGCGCCAGAAAAGGTCCGGGTCGAAGAAGCTGGCCGAGAAAGCCGTTCAGGATCGCTGAGCAGCTATGTCGATCGACGCTGTCGGGCGTAACTGAGGAATCCTTCGACGTCATCGCTGCACAGCGTGCCGGCCAGCCCGTTCAATTCGGCTTCCGGCCAGTCCCACCAGGCACTCTGCAACAGCTGTTGACGCTGTTCCTCGGGGAACCGCCAACGCAGGAACTTCGCGGGATTGCCCCCCATGACCGCATAGGGTTCGACATCCCGCGTAACCAGCGCACCCGCCGCGATGATTGCACCGCTGCCGACAGTGACGCCCGACAGGATCGTGCAACCGGAACACAGCCAGACATCGTTGCCGATGATCACGTCACCATGGGTGCCGCTGTAATCGCTGATGTGGGCCGCCTCCGGCAGCATCGCCGGAAACGGAAACGTGGTCACCCAGTCGGCACGGTGATGCCCACCGAGAAAAATCTGCACGCCTTCAGCAATCGAACAATAGGCGCCGATATTCAGCGTCGAGCCTTCCTTCCAGTCATGCACCAGCGGCAAGCCATAACTGCCCCGACCGAAATCATAGTCAGGGTAGGCCTGCCGGAATCGCGCCGCGCCGCGTTCGATCTTCGGCAATTTGCGAATAGCCCGTTTCGCGCGTCGCTCGCGCCAGCGCTGAATCCAGCCCATGGCTCAGTCTTTTTCCAACGGTGAAAACAGCAACCGGCCCAATCCGCGCCAGGTCTTCTTGTTCCAGGCCTTGAACGGGATTTGCGCCAGCAGCTCCCGCGCCAGTTTGCGATCGCGGTTGGCGGTTTTCAGGAACATCGAGTTGAGCGACTTGTAGCGCACTTCGTCGTACAGCGGATGATCGCTGAACAGCGCGTAGGTGCGCAGGATGTTCTCGATCATGAAACGGTGGTTCTTGTAGGAGTTGGTGGCGTGCTTGCGGTAGCGCGCCATCACCACGTTCAGGCCATCGATGAAGTACCCGGCGCGGGTGATTTTCAGCTCGATGTACAGATCCTCAAGACGAATCGTCGGGTCGAACCGGCCCACCTTGTCCAGAGCCTCACGGCGGATCATCAGGGTCGGCGCCGGCGGATACGGCTTGCGCTCCAGGAACATGTCATCGAAATCCAGGCGACGGAACGGCACGTCCCGGCGCTGACGCTTTTCCGGGTAGAGATTGCCGTCGGCGTCCATCAACTCGATGTTGCCGGCGCAAATCCCCACCTCCGGCTTGCCGTCCATGTAGGCGACCTGGGTGGCGATGCGGTCCGGGTACATGATGTCGTCGGAGCCGAACGGCACGATCAGGCTGCCCTTGGCCCGCGCGATCGCGCCGTTGAGCGTATTGGTCAGGCCCTGGTTCTGCTGCACCCGGAAATCGAAGCCGTGTTTTTCCTGCAAGGCCTTGATGCGCTCGACGCTGTCGTCCTTCGAGCCGTCGTCGACCACCAGCAGCTCGATGTTCTGGTAGCTCTGGTTGATGACGCTGAGGATGCTTTCCTCGATGTACGGGCCATGGTTATAGGAGGCGATGATGACGGTGACGAGAGGTTGCTCACCGCTCACGGCTGCGGACTCGCTGATGGCTCTTTCTTCGCTCATGGCTCTTTCTTCGCTCACGGCTGTTCCTTGCGGGCCTGCTCCAGGCCGGAGTCGATCAGGTTCAGGTATTCCTGGCGGAAGACCTCGATGTCGTGCTGCTCCTGCAAATAACGATAGGCCTGCTCGCCCTTGGCCTTGAGCTCGTCATCCGACAGCGCGAGGTAGGTGTCCAGCGCCGAGACCAGGCTAGGTACGTCCTTGGGCGTGATCGACAAGCCACCGGCACCTTCGATCAGCGGCAGCATGGCCGGCACGTTCGAGGCGATCACCGGCAGGTGCCCGCTCATACCCTCCAGCAAGGCCAGGCCCAGGCCTTCGGCCAGCGATGGCATGGTCCAGATATCGAACGCGCGTACGTACTGCAGAGCGTTTTCCTTGAAGCCCAACAGATGCGCCCGACCGCTCAGGCCCAACTGTTCGATCTCGGCGGCCAGCGGCGCCTGCAGGCGCCCGGCACCGATGATTGCCAGTTGGGTGTTCGGGTATTTGTCTTTGAGTTGGGCGAAAGCCTGCAACAGGTAAGTGTGGCCCTTGACCGACACCAGTCGCCCCAGCGCACCGATCAGGCGCACATTCGGGTCGATGCCCAACAGCTCACGCGCGCGCTCGCGACTGTGCTGCAAACCCTCGGCCTGTTCGATGTCGATGGCGTTGGTGATTGCGTACGTGTTCTGGTCAGTGAAACCGCAATCGCAGTCCAGCAAATACTGTTTGACCGCCGGCGACACGCCGACGAAACGCCAGTGCCGATCGATCAGGCGCTGAGTCTGGCGACGACGGTAGAAGCGGTCGTACTCGCCGAAACCGTGGGAAATGCCGATGCACAGCGGCACTTTCAACCAGCGGTTGAGCGTCAGCATCATGTTCACCGGTTTGAAGCGGTTGCAGATCACCACATCGAACTTTTCCCGGCGGCAGAACTTGTACAGCTGCCACATCGCCCGCAGGCGCATGCCCTTCAGGGACTTGTCGGAAAACTCGAAATACACCGAACGGTCGGCACGGCTGACGGCTTCGCCCGGCCCTGGCTTGCCGCGCAGGAAGGCTGCGGTCACTTCGTAACGATCGGTCGGCAGCGCCTTGACGATTTGCTCGGCGAGGTCGGCGAAATCATGGGATTTGACGTTGTAGTCGGGCTGCAGCTGCAACACCTTTGACCGTTGACTCATAAATCTCCCCGGTTGACGCCCGTTTCGCCCTGTTTGAGTAGCCAGAACAGCTCCTGGCGCCTGACCGCTTTTCTGAAAAATTCGTTCTCGCCGTAGACCGACGGCATCCGACCGGCCAGCAGTCGCTGAAACAGCCGGCGCAGGCGACGCTTGAACGGGGCCGGTGGCTGCAGGTCATGCATCATGCCCAGCGCCATGGCCTTGTCCCGTTGCAAGTCGATCGACAGCGGCAGGCACAGCGGCTGCATCGCTAGGGCCGCCTCGAACGTCGGCGGCAAGGCAATGCCCTGCCCACTGTCGCCCATCGGCCAGCGGTCATTGTCGTGCAAGTGATTGGCGTAACCGAGCAGGGTCGGTTGGTAATCGAGACCGCGCAAGGCTTCCAGCACTGCCTCTTGGGCGCAGATATGGTCGGGATGCGGATCCAGCGTCGGATGCGGCAACACGATCACATCCGGGCGCGCGCGGGCCAGTACGTCACGCAGGTCGGCCAGCAGGTTGTTCCAGGTCGGCGCGCCGTCGGCATCGCCGGGCAAGGCAAACGGATTCAGCTGACGAAACATCCGCGTGTCGTTCAGATCGGCTTCCCGCGAGCCAATCGGTTGATTGGGCGCAGCCTGCATCGCCGCCAGTTGCAGGCAGAAATAACCGAGCTGCACGCAATGTTCCTGCGGCACGCCAGCCCAGCGCGGTACGGCAAGACTGTCCCAGGCACGCAAGCGCCCCTTGAGCCGCGCCGCCTCGACCTTGTTCAGGCCCATCTGTTGATAGTGTTCGGCTTCGATCTCACCGGCGGTCAGGGTCACGATCCAGGCTTCCTTGGCCTGGCTGTACAGACCGTAGGCGGCAAGTTCGGCATCGTCGGCGTGCGGCGCGATGACCATCACCCGCTGCTGGCGGTAGTCCGGTTGTTCCAGCGCCCACAGCACTGGCTCGCCGGATACCCGGCAAAAGCGCCCGCGCAGACGCAACTGGCCTTGCGACAAGGCCTGCGCCTGACCGCTGAGGTTCAGATAACGCAGGCCGTTGACGCCACGTTCGAACGTCTGCGCATCAGGATGGGTGCCACCAGCCAACTCGACCCGAGGATCGAAGAAGCGTCCCAGAAAGCTACTTTTGACCTTCACGGCGAGGATCAGCGTGGCGTCGTCCACCAGCATCACACCCTCGTCGAGGCGCAGTTGCTCACCGTTCAAATGCACTTTTGGCTGCGGTGTGAACGGCGGAAAGCTGTATTGGTAATCGTCTTTCGGCGAGTAGAACAGGTGATCGGCGAACCACGCTTCGTGAGCGATCCAGCCAATGACCGCCAGCACCAGCGGCAACCACCAGGCCACCAGCACGCCGAGGGCGATCAACACGATCAACGCGATCAGCAGGCCGATGCGTTTATTGCGCCGGTGACGCTTGAGCAGTTGCTGTTTGCGGCTCATGGGCTGACTCATACGGTGAAGACCGGCACAGGATTGCACCAGCGATCCTTGTATTCACGGTCGGCACGACCGAAGGAAAAGCGCAGCGGCTTGTCCAGTGCCCGAGCGTGCTCCCAGGCAGATTGCGTATTGAGGAAACTCAGGACGCTGCCAGGGCTGAATTCGCGGGTTTCGGGGTCGACGCCGCCGTTGATGTATTCGACGCTGATCCACTCCGGCGCTTCGACGCGGTACACCAGTTGAATGGCGATCGGCGCGTCGTTGAGGAAGATCACCGAGCCGATCAACAGCTCGCGCAACAGCTCGATGACTTCGGCCATGCGTGCCGCGCCAGTGGCCGGGAAACCCCAGCGGCGCTGGAACAGGTCGCAATAAATGGCTGCCAGTTCGGCACTGGAAAAATCGCTGACCGGCCGCACCACCCCGCCCGCCTCTTCCAGCAGGCGCAGTTCGCGGCGCTGGTTGTAGCGAAACTTCTTCGACAGCTCTTCGGGAGTGCGGGCCATGGCCAGTTGTTCGGTCTGCAACTTGAGGCCGCTGAAGCGGTTTTCGTTGAGCGCCGACAGGTAGCGCCCGCGATGGCGCAGCGGGGCCTGGGCATCGGCGGCGGCCGGCAGGATCAGCTCGGCGTTGCCGAGGTCGAACAGGCCTTTCTTGCCGTTGCGTTTGAGCACGTCCTTGGACAAGGCCAGGTCGCGGCCCCAGGTCGGGATCGCGGCTTTGATTTCGCCCTGCTGCTCCCAGGCCAGATAGCGCACCGGGATGCCGGCCAGATTCGCCAGACGCTCAACGACCATGGGATGAGTCGCGACGCTGCCGCCGAAACGTTGCCAGGCCTGTGCATAAGTTGAGGCGTCAACGGGCGACCAGCCACGTTCGCGCCAGCCTTGAAATCGGTTGAGCATCAGCCCCTCGGTGCCAGATCGGTAACTTGCGGCAAATGCCAGAAGGTGTCGCGTACGGCGCGGTCGGAGAAGCGCTCGCGCAGGCGTTCGAACATCATCTCCGCGCATTGGCGACGCTGCTGCTCGTCCATACCGGCCAGATGTTTCAGGCCCTGGGCCAGATGTTCTGCGTCACCCAGCGGGAACAGAATGCCCACGCCTTCGACCACTTCCTTCGCCCCGCCACACGCCGTGGCCAGCAACGGCACGCCGGCGGCCATGGCCTCCAGCAGCACCATGCCAAACGGTTCGTGGTCGGAGCTCAAGGCAAACACATCGAACGCGCGGAAGTAATTGCGCGCGTCCGGCACCTGGCCGAGGAACAGCACGCGATCACCGACGCCCAGCTCGCGGGCCTGCGCCTTGAGTTCATCCTCGAGACGACCCTTGCCGAGAATTACCAGTTGGCTGTTGGCCGGCAGACCGGGCAATGCCGCCGCAAAACCGTACAGCAGCGTAGCCTGATCCTTGTCCGGGTGCAGGCGACCGACGTTGCCGACGATGAACGCATCCGCCGACAGACCGAGGGTCTCGCGGGCTTCACGGGCGGACACCTGACTCATCTGCAACGCCGAGACATCGATGCGGTTGTAAAGGGTCTGGATGCGCGCCGCCGGCCATTTCGGCAGGCAACGACGCATGTCGTCGCGCACCGCATCGGACACGCCGAGCAGGCTCAGACGCTTGCGGAAAATGTGCGCAAAGAGTTTGCGCGAACCGCGTTTGTAATCGCCAAACGCGTGGTGCACACCAATCACCGGCAGCGAAGTGCCGAGCAAGGCGATATAGATCGGCTTGAAGCGATGGGCAATGCAGAAACTGAAATTGCGTGAAGCGGCGATCTTGCGCAGATCGCCGATGGCGCCCAGCTTCAGGCCACGAATGGCCTTGGAGCTGTATTCCATGAACAACACTTCATCGGAAGCGCAGGCTGCGGCCACCTCGCTATCGGCAGCCCCGGTCAGAAAGACCGTGGTCACCCGATAACCGGTGCCCGCGAACAGGCTGGCGTACTGCCGCGCGCAGTCGAGGAACGGCCCGTCATAGCCGTGACAGAACTGCAGCACATGGCGTTCAGCCGAGCGTGTCATAAGCGTTTGCGCCTTCTTTGACCACCAGGATGTCTTCCATGATCAGGTACTGCAGATCCGAGCCGAAGAACATGTTCAGGGCGTCGGTCGGCGAGCAGATCATCGGTTCACCACGGCGGTTGAGCGAGGTGTTCAGGGACACACCGTTGCCGGTCAGCACTTCCAGCGCCTTCATCATGTCGTAGTAGCGCGGGTTGTATTCGCGCTTGAGCACCTGGGCCCGGGAAGTACCGTCTTCGTGGACGACTTCCGGCACGCGGGTCTTCCACTCTTCAGCCACTTCGAAGGTGAAGGTCATGAACGGCGCCGGGTGATCGATCTTGATCATCTGTGGCGCAACGGTGTCGAGCATCGACGGGCAGAAAGGCCTCCAGCGCTCGCGGAATTTGATCTGGTGGTTGATCCGGTCAGCCACGCCAGCCACGCTCGGGCAGCCGATGATCGAACGACCGCCCAGTGCACGCGGACCGAACTCCATGCGGCCCTGGAACCAGGCCACCGGGTTGCCATCGACCATGATCTTGGCGATCTGCTCCGGCATGTTGTCGAGCTTGCGCCAGGTCGGCTTGTTCTCGTGACGGGCGCACGCGGCGATCACGTCTTCGTTGCTGTACGACGGGCCGAGATAGACGTGTTCCATCTTCTCGACCGGCACGCCACGGGCGTTGGACACATAGGCCGCTGCGCCAACCGCCGTACCGGCGTCGCCGGAAGCAGGCTGTACGAACAGCTCCTTGACGTCGTCGCGGGCAATGATTTTCTGGTTGAGCTTGACGTTCAACGCACAGCCGCCGGCGTAGGCCAGCTTGCCGGTTTCCTTGAGCACGTCGCCCAGGTAGTAGTCGATCATCTGCAGCGCGATTTTTTCGAACAGCGCCTGAATGCTGGCGGCGTAGTGGATGTACGGCTCGTCGGCGATGTCGCCTTCGCGCTTCGGACCCAACCACTCGATCAGCTTCGGCGAGAAGTAGTAACCCTTGCCCTTCTCTTTATAGCGACGCAGGCCGATCACGTTGGCGTAGTCGGTGTTGATCACCAGTTCGCCGTTCTCGAACGAGGCCAGACGCGAGAAATCGTATTTGCTGGCGTCGCCGTACGGCGCCATGCCCATGACCTTGAACTCGCCGTCCAGCATGTCGAAACCGAGGAACTCGGTGATCGCGCCGTACAGGCCACCGAGGGAGTCCGGATCGAAGAATTCCTTGATCTTGTGGATCTTGCCGTTCTCGCCATAACCGAAGAAGGTCGTGGCGTACTCGCCCTTGCCGTCGATGCCGAGGATCGCGGTTTTCTCTTTGAAACCCGAGCAGTGATAGGCGCTGGAAGCGTGGGCCAGGTGGTGTTCAACCGGCTCGATCTTGATTTTCTTCGGATCGAAGCCCAGTTGCTCCAGGCACCAGACGATCTTGTTGCGATAGCGCTTGTAGCGACGGTTGCCCATCAGGATCGCGTCGAGTGCGCGGTCCGGGGCGTACCAGTAACGCTTGGCGTACTGCCAGCGAGCCTTGCCGAAAATGCTGATCGGGGCGAACGGAATCGCGACCACGTCAACGTCGGACGGCTTGATGCCTGCCTGCTCCAGGCAGAACTTCGCCGATTCGTAGGGCATGCGGTTCTTTGCATGTTTATCGCGTACGAAGCGCTCTTCCTCAGCCGCCGCGACCAGCTTGCCGTCGATGTACAAGGCTGCTGAAGGATCATGGCTAAGGGCGCCGGACAGGCCAAGAATCGTCAATGCCACAGGGGTCTAGCCTCTTTAGTCTGCATTCAGGCGCGATGCGCCTTGAAAAATGATGTGCCCTCGCACCGGGCGAGAGACAGCTAAAGGGCGGGATTATAGCGTAAACGTGGCGGGAATGACCCTGTGCGAATTGCCCCATGTCGTTCAACCCACAGAACCCTTGTCCATGGGCCTATCCACGACCTGATCGCCAATAAACACTGATATTCCCGTCCACCGCCTGGCGATAGATCGTGTAAGGAAGAAAAGCCGTATCGAACACACCGGACAGGGTCAGGTCGAGCAGGACGACCGGCACCAGAATGCCGGTAGGATCGGGCGGCGCGTGCAGCAGGCAGAAATCGTGGGCGAGGCCGCTGTAGATGCGCGGAATCGACTGACAGTAGGTCTTCTGTTTGCGCAGGCCGCGCGTGGCGCCGTCGTCGTCCTGCAACACCGTGACGGCGGTGCCGCAGCCGGACAGTGCCAGGGAAAATGCGCCGATCGTGATAGCGTTTTTGATGCTCAAGGTTTGCCCTCCGGGAACGTCGGGGCAAACTAGCATCGGGGTTTTGCGGGGGGCAGTTCATGGGTTCCGGGAAGGCCGTAGGACAAGTCACAAGGATTTGTCGCTACAACCCTCACCCGGTTTCAACTGCAGAAACGTCTTACGCGCTGGCGAAAATAATCACGCAGTGCCCGTTACATCCTTGGGCAATCGCTGATCAATCACCTGATACAGCGCACTGTTCTCGGGCCAGTTGCGCATGAACCGCGCGCGATCCCGGGCATAGGCCGGGGCGAAGCTGCCCACCGAGCCGTGCTGGCACATCGAGTCCAGATCGATCAGCGCCCAGCGGTCTTCCTGCCAGAACAGGTTATGACCCTTGAAGTCGCCATGACTGATGCGCTCGGCGATCAACCGTGCAAACAGCTGATCCAGTGCCAGCAATTCGCTTTCAGGCGCTTCACCGCTTTCAACATATGGCGCAAAGCGCTCGATGATGTCCGGCCCGGCCAGGTGTTCGGTGATCAGATAGGCCTTGCTGCGCAGCCAGAAAAACCGGGTTTCCAGCACTGCCAGCGGTTTTGGTGTGGCAATGCCGAGAAACGTCAGGCGATTGCCTTCGCGCCAGGAATGCCAGGCGCGGCTTGGACGCCAGAAGCGCTTCAGCCAATGGGCAAAATTCTTGATGTTGTAGCGCTTGATCACTAGAGGACGCCCGGCAACCTCGACCTTGCCGACACTGGCCGCGCCGCCGGTCTTGTACAGATGGCCCTGATCGAGCAAGGCATCGGCCTGTTCCAGCACCGGCAGTATCGCGGGCTCTTCCTCGCGGCGAATCGAGCGCAGACCGAACGCGCCGCGCTTGACGCTGAACAGCGTGCATTCACGACCGACCTTGATCAGGTAATCCTTCAAGCGCCAGGCGCGCACCTTGTCGATCTGCTTTTGCAGGGCTTCCAGCGGCAGCGCGTGTTCGCTGTTGCTCAGCAGGTAATACACCAGCAGTTCTTCGGTGAACGGCTCGAGCGACTTGGGCAGCTGGGCGAAGAACACCCCGAGGTTTTCCAGCACTTTCTGTCGGGACAAAGGCTGGCCGGCGGTTTCCGCACAGATCCCCGCGCCATCGATCAGATACAGCTGACCGCCATGGCGCAACAGGTTGTCCAGGTGCAGGTCTTCCTGCCACAGGCCTTTGCCGTGCAACTGACCGATGGCACCAAGCGCTTCGGCCAGCACCGCCGATTGTTCGTCGGCCAGCACCGGCAAGGATTCGACCTTGCTCCAGGCATCGCCCAGGCTTTCGGCGCCTTCGAGGAACTCGAACAGCAGCCAGCCACCCTCGCCGTCCTTCAAGCCATCGGCCAGCAACAACGGCGTGGTCATGCCCTGAGCCGCGAGCAGTTTCACACCTTCGAGTTCACGCTGAAAATGCCGCGCAGCCTTGTTACCGACCAGCAATTTGGCCAGCACCGGACGCCCGCGCCACACACCGGCACCGACGTAACGCTGCCCCGGCAACACCCGCAACAGGCTGAGCAACTGCAAATCGGCGGCGCCCGCCGCATCGGCCAGCGAAACCGTCAGCGGCAGACTCGGCGTACGCCCGGCATTTTTCAGGTCGGACAGCTGCATCAGCGGGTCTCCTTGCGACTGCGCCGCGCGGTCAGCCGCGTGACCCAGCTATCGACCAGCGAACTGTCCGTCGATTGATCGAGATACGCCGCAAGCAGCTCACGCAATTGCGCTTCGCTCCACTCCGGCGCACGGCGCAGCAGCGGCTCCAGATCCTTGACCCGGTCACGCATACCGAACAGCAACGGCCGAGTCTTCTCCAGGTCGATCAACTGCGCCTGATAGCCATCGCCCTCGGCACGCAGGAAAATGTGCTTGGGATAAAAGCAGCCATGCACCTGGCGCATGCCATGGAGATGGCGCGCCAACAGGCCGCAAGACTTGAGAATCGCCGATTGCTGCGCGGCATCGAGGTCGGACCAGCGCTGCAGCAGCGAATCGAGATCGTCCCAGCCGTCCAGCGCCCGGGTCAGCAGGATCGCACGGACTTCGCCGTTGACCTTGCGCTCACCGAAGAACGCCGCCTGCAACGCCGGAATGCCGAGCTTGTTGTAACGACTGATGTTGCGAAATTCCCGGGCGAACGTCGGCTCGCCGAATGGCGCGTGCAGGGTGCGGGTCAGGTAATTGCACTGGCGCTTGAGGTAATAGCCATGCCCTTCCAGGTCCAGACGAAACACGCTGCTCCAGCCGCCGCCATCGGTGTTGGGCTCATCCACGGCGTCGAGCTGCTTGGACCACAGCGCATCGAACGTGCCGAGACCGTGGCGCTCCAGCAGCGCACGGTCTTCAGCGGCCAGAAAATCAGTCATTCGCGTCCCTCGAAAAATCTCACCACGTGGCGAATACGTTGCTTGTCGGCGGCATTCAGCCGATCACGTCCACGGTATTGCAGGTAAAAGCGCAGGCGCTGGGTGTTCGACAGGTGATACTTGGCCACCTTGTCGAGGCAGGCCAGATCCTTGGTGATCCGGTACTTGAGCCAGAAGCCGCGCCAGAAATCGCCGTTCGGGCAGTCGATCAGAAACAGCTGCGCCTGATCGTCGATCAGCAGGTTGCGCCACTTCAGATCGTTATGGGTAAAACGGTGGTCGTGCATGACACGCGTATAAGCAGCCAGTTGCCGGCTGACGCCGTCGACCCAGGCGCGATCCTTGAGCTTGGGATCGTTGCGCTCGGCCAGTGCCGACAGGTCTTCGGTGCGCGGCAGTTCACGGGTGATCATCGCCCCGCGATCGTAGGCCATGCCGTTGCGCTCCAAGCCCCACGCCACCACTTCGGCGGTGGGAATGCCCCACTTGGCGAAGCGCTTGAGGTTCTGCCATTCCATCTTCACCCGGGGCTTACCCAGATAACGCCGCAGGCCTTTGCCGGCACCGGTGTAGCGCTTGACGTAATAGTTGACGCCGTTGAGTTGCACGCGAATGACTTCGGACAATGGATCGCGAGTCAGGCGCTCGCCCTGAAGGGCAAATACCGCTTCGAGGCTACCGAAATACTGCGCAAGTTCACTGTACTCAGGCTCCAGATTCCAACCCGCCATCAGAGCGCATCCCCGTACCGTTGCTTGCGCGCGTAGAGCTTGTTGGCCTTGCCTTCGAGCCAGCTCAGCAACGGCGCCTCTTCAGCCAGGATCTGGCGCAGCGGTTGCTGGAAGTAACCTTTAAGGAAGCGCAGCTTGTCGCGGCGGGTCAGGCCGATGTCCAGTGCGGAAAAGTACAGCGCCGCCAGATCCTTGTTGCGCCAGCGCTGAGTGATCGCCGGGCGGGTCTGGGCGCGGTGCAGGTCGATCACCGAGAGTTTGAAATCTTCGGGCGTGACCGGTTTGTCGGTGTGCAGCAGGAAGTGGCAGATGTAGCAGTCGCGGTGGTTGACCCCGGCGCGGTGCATCATGCCGGTCATGCGCGCGACCTCAGCGATCAGCGCCCACTTGAGTTTCGGCTGCGGCGGTTGCTTGACCCAGTCGATGCTGAAGTCTTCGAGACTGATGGTCGGCGCCAGCTCTTCGGTGACGATGAACGAATGCTGATCCGCCGGGTTGCTGCCCTTCTCGCCGTAAGCGACGGCGGTCATGGTCGGCACGCCGACTTCCTGCAAACGCTGAATGGCTTTCCATTCCTGGCCCGCGCCGAGCACCGGCAGCTTGGCGGTCAGTAGGTTCTTGAAGATCTCGCCCCAGCCGATACCGCGGTGGATCTTGACGAAAAAGCCATTGCCGTCGACTTCCGTGCGCAACGTCCGGCGGGCTTCCAGCTCGCGGTACACCTCGCCCTGCAAGCCTTCGACTTCCACGAACGCATCGCGGCCAGCCCACAGGCTCTTGAACGGTTCAGCCAGCATCAACTTCATTTAAGCGTGCTCCGCCAGAATCACATCGGCCGCGTGCTGCGGCATGCTGTAGAGGTCGGCCGTCTCGGCGAAAGCCAGACCGTTGCGGCTCCAGGCCGCCCGTGCAGCGTCGTCGTTCAACATGTCAGTCAGGTATTGCGTCAGTTGCGCCTGATCGAACGGCTCGTCCAGCACTCGCCCGGCGTCGGCCTCGGCGATGTAATGGGCATAACCGCAGACCGCGCTGACCAGCACCGGCAACCCGGCGACCAGCGCTTCAAGCAGCACCGTACCGGTGTTTTCGTTGTACGCCGGGTGAATCAGCAGATCGGCGCCGAGCAGGAAACGCGGGATATCGCTGCGCCCCTTGAGGAACGTCACGTTGTCGCCCAGGCCCAGCGTCGCACTCTGCATCTGGAACAATTTGGGGTCATCCTGGCCGATTACAAACAGCCGGGTGCGTTTCTTCAGCTCGGCAGGCAATGCGGCCAGCGCTTTCAGGCTGCGATCGACGCCCTTGGTCTTGAAGCCGGAACCGATCTGCACCAGCAGCAGTTCGTCATCCTTCAGATTGAATTCGGCGCGGAAACCAGCGCGAATCTCGTCGGCATCCGCAGGGCGGCGACGGTCCTGGGCAATGCCCGGCGGCAGCAGGTGGAAGCGTTCCAGCGGTGTGTCGTAATGCTTGATGAACAGCGGCTGCTGCACTTCGGAAATCATCAGCACTTCGGTCTTCGCGTCTTTGGCGAACACGGCGCGCTCGTATTCGGCGAAGTGGCGGTAACGGCCCCAGCGGCGATACAGCGAATTGCGCAGGTTCTGCGCCTTGTCTTCGAAGCAGCCGTCGGCGGCGTAGTAGACGTCCAGCCCCGGCATCTTGTTGAAGCCGATCAGGCGATCCACCGGACGCTTGGCCAGGTCCGCCTCCATCCACGCGCTGAGCTTTTCGTTGCGGCGGTGATTGAAGAACGCCTTGACCGGCGCCACCAGCACTTCGAAGCCGGGCGGCACGTCGCCTTCCCATATCAGGGTGTAGACACGGATCTGGTGCCCGCGCTTCTGGCATTCGAGAGCGATGCGCATGAAGTCGCGCTGCAAACCGCCGAACGGGAAATATTTGTACAGGACAAAAGCCAATTGCATCAGCGCAGCTCCTCAGCCATCAACAACGTGCTCAGTCGGCTGGCAACACGCTCGGGATTCAGACGCGTGAAGCACAGGGGCCACTCGCGTTTCAGGTCAAACTGACGGGCATCCTGCGCGGTCGGTTGATACGTACATTTCTTTTGCAGGCACGGCGCGCACGGAAAATCGCTGCCGAGGTGAATCTGCAGCTTGCCGTAGGCGCCGGTCAGGCCCGGATTGGTCGGGCCGAACAGGGAAATCGTCGGCACATCCAGTGCCGCAGCCAGATGGCCGAGACCGGTGTCCACCGCGACGCAGGCCTGGGCGCCGGCCAGCACCTTGCCGACCCCGGCCAGGTTCAGCTTCGGCAGCACTTCGGCGTGCTTGAAACCGGCGGCGATGCGCTCGGCCCGGGCCTTCTCCAACGGGTTGCCCCACGGCAGCCTGATCCCGACGCCGAGGTAGCCGACCCGCTCGGTCAGCTCGCGCCAGTAGGCTTCCGGCCAGTGTTTGGTGTCCCAAGTGGTGCCGTGGAGGAATACCACGTAGGCATTCTTGCGCGGCAGCTCGACCAGACGTTCGACGTTAAGGCCGTAATCGCCCAAGCCTTTGGGCAAGTCGTAACCCAGGGCGATGGCGAACAATTGGCGCACGCGCTCGACGGCATGCTGCCCACGGGCCACCGCCAGTTTGCGGTCATAAAAGCGCGCGGCAATCGGTTCGCGGGCCGAGCCCTTATCGAGACCGGCCACCGGGGCTTTGACGTAGCGGGTCAGCCAGGCGCTTTTCAGCAAACCTTGAGCGTCGATCACCAGATCATATTTGTTCGCCCGAACGGACTGCTTGAAGCGCTTCCACTCGCCGCTGGTGATGGTTTTCCAGATGTTTTTGCGCCAGCGGCGGATCGCCACCGGAATCACTTTGCCTACGGCCGGATGCCAGGTCGGAATCTCGGCGAATCCTTCTTCCACCACCCAATCGAACTTGATCCCGGGAATCGCCCGGGCGGCGTCGGTCAGCGCCGGCAACGCGTGAATCACGTCGCCCAGCGATGAAGTCTTGATCAGCAATACCCGCAAGTTAATGAACCTCGACCACAGAGCCCTGCAAACGCTGCAAGGCATCGTTGACCGCGTCCGGCATCAGCTGGCGCAGGCAGTTGTAATGGCCGAAACGGCAGGTGCGGTCGAAGCAAGGGCTGCAATCGAGGCCCAGACGGACGATTTCCACGTGTTCGGCCAGCGGCGGAGTGAAACCCGGCGAGGTCGAACCGTAGACGGCCACCAACGGACGATTCAGCGCAGCGGCCACGTGCATCAGGCCGGAATCGTTGGAGACCACCGAGTCGGCGCAGGACATCAGGTCGATGGCCTCGGCCAGCGAAGTGCCGCCGCTGAGATTCACAGACTCTTCGCGCAGGCCCGGAATCAGCCGCGCGCGAATGTCTTCACCGACCGCGTGATCGTTCTTCGAACCGAACAGCCAGACTTGCCAGCCTTCGCGAATCCGCGCTTCGGCGACCTTGGCGTAATGCTCGGACGGCCAGCGTTTGGCTTCACCGAATTCGGCGCCGGGGCACAGCACCAGCACCGGGCGGTCGAGGGTCAGGCCGAACTTGGCCAGCGTCGCCTCGCGGGTCACCGGATCGATTTGCAGACTCGGGCGCGGATACGGTTTCGGCAGTTCGGCGTTCGGCTCGTAAGCCAGTGCCATGAAACGCTCGATCATCAGCGGATAACGTTCTTTATCCAGCGTGCGCACGTCATTGAGCAGGCCATAGCGGAATTCGCCGCGCCAGCCGGTGCGTTTCGGGATGCCGGCGAAGAACGGCACCAGCGCCGACTTCAACGAGTTCGGCAACAGGATCGCCTGGTCGTACTGGCCGGCCAGGGATTTGCCGATCCGCCGACGTGTCGCCAGCTCCAGCGCGCCGTGGCCGAGCGGGAAGCTCAAGGCCTTGCGCACTTCGGGCATGCGTTCGAGGATCGGCCGGCTCCACTCGGGGGCCAGCACGTCGATTTCGCACTGCGGGTGGCGCTGCTTGAGACACTGAAACAGTGTCTGCGCCATCACCATGTCACCGACCCAACTGGGCCCAACGATCAGAATATTCATGTGGTTTCCATAAACGAACCGGGGAGGCTTTACGCCTCCCCGTCTCGAGAATCAGCTTAGCCCCAGCTCACGCCAGATCCGCATCACCTGCCGCCGTTCGTCCGCGAACTGATCGCCCGGTATCACCCCGGCGTCCTTCTGCAAGGCCTGCCGGTGGGCGGCGGAACGATAGGCCTTGTAGGCCTCGCGCAACAGGCTGGCGTCTTCGGCAGGCATCAGCCCTTCGTGCTCCAGCTCTTCCAGAATGCGGATATTGTCCGTCCAGCGCAGCAACGGCGGGTGGGTTTGCGACCACGCCAGAGCCGCGTATTGCACCATAAATTCAATATCGACGATACCTCCGGCGTCCTGCTTGAGGTCGAACGGCGCCGTGGCCTCGAAGGCATTCGCCCCGGTACCGGCGGCGGTGCTCTTGCTGCCGAGGTTGTCGCGCATCTTGGCGCGCATCTCACTCACTTCCTGTTGCAGTTTCGCCAGATCCCGCGCCTTGCCCAGCACCTGGGCCCGGACGCTCTCGAAGGCCTGGCCGACATCCTTGCTGCCCACCAGCACCCGCGCCCGCACCAGCGCCTGATGTTCCCAGGTCCAGGCTTCATTTTCCTGATAGCGCGCAAACGCGCCGAGCGAACTGACCAACAGCCCGGACGCCCCGGACGGTCGCAGGCGCATGTCCACTTCGTACAGCTGACCGGAGTTGGTCTGCGCCGTCAGCAAGTGAATGATCCGCTGGCCGAGCCGGGTGAAGAACTGCGTGCCATCGATCGGTTTCGGGCCATCGGTTTCAGCCTGCTGGTCGCCATCGTGGATGAACACCAGATCCAGATCCGAACCATGCCCCAACTCGATCCCGCCGACTTTCCCATAACCGACAATGATGAAGCCGGGATCGCACAGCGTGCCATCGGTGCGCAGCGGCGTGCCGTACTTGGCCACGGTCTGACGCCAGGCCAGGGCCAGCACTTGCTCCAGAATCGCTTCGGCCAGCCAGGTCAGGTAATCGCTGACTTTCATCAACGGCAGACTGCCGGCGATTTCCGAGGCGGCGACGCGCAAGCGGTGCGCCAGTTTGAAATGGCGCAGGGCTTCCATCTGTTGTTCTAGGTCGTCTTCCGGGATCCGGGTCAGGCGCTCGCGCAACTCGGCGGCCAGTTCCGGCGCCAGCGGCGGCTTGAACAGCCGGCCTTCGTTGAGCAATTCATCAAGCAGCAACGGGAAGCGGGTGATCTGTTCGGCGATCCACGGGCTGGCGGCGCACAGCGTCAGTAAACGCCGCAACGCGCCGGGGTTTTCGGTCAGCAGCACCAGATAAGCCGAACGCCGGGCCACTGCTTCGACCAGTGGCAGCACCCGCTCAAGCACCAGATCGGGATTTTCGTGCTCCACCGCCTGGGCGAGCAGACGCGGAATAAAGGCATCGAGACGCTCGCGCCCCAGACGCTGCATCGCCCGCAACTGCGGACTGGCACGCAAACTCGCCAATGCCTTCAAGGCCTTGGTCGCGTCAGCGAAACCGCCCTCCTCCAGCTGACGACAGGCCGCCTCTTCGTCTTGAGCCTCTTCCCACAGCGGCAGCCATTCACCGCCGACCACCACTTCGCTCTCGACGCCTTCGTCCTCATCGGGATCGGCGATCACTTGCGCGAAGTGCCAGGCCACGCGGCCGCGCCAGAACATCAGCTTCTCGTGGAACGCCTCCCAGTCGGCGAACCCGAGCATGAATGCGATACGCGCCTGATCCTGAGCGCTGTCCGGCAGCATCTGGGTCTGGCGGTCGGCAATCGCCTGAATCGCGTGTTCGGTGTAACGCAGGAACTCGTAACCTTCGCGCAGTTCGCTGATTACCGCCGGCGGCAGATAGCCCTGCCCTTCAAGCGTGCTCAACACCTTTAATAGAGGGCGCTGTTGCAGACTCAGGTCGCGACCGCCGTGAATCAGTTGAAAGGCCTGGGCGATGAACTCGACTTCACGGATACCGCCCGAGCCGAGCTTGATGTTGTCGGCCATGCCCTTGCGCCGCACTTCCTGCTGGATCAGCTGCTTCATGGTGCGCAGTGCTTCGATCGCCGAGAAGTCCAGATAGCGCCGGTAAACGAACGGCCGCAGCATTTCCTGCAACTGCTCGCCCGCCACCTGATCGCCGGCCACCACCCGCGACTTGATCATCGCGTAGCGTTCCCAGTCGCGGCCCTGATCCTGGTAATACTGCTCCAGCGCATTGAAGCTCAGCACCAGCGCGCCGGACGAACCGTACGGGCGCAGGCGCATGTCGACGCGGAATACGAAACCGTCGACGGTGATCGGGTCGAGGGCCTTGATCAGGCGCTGGCCGAGGCGGATGAAGAATTCCTGGTTATCCAGCGGGCGCTTCACGCCGACGGTTTCGCCGCCCTCGGGGTAGGCGAAGATCAGGTCGATGTCCGAGGACAGGTTCAGCTCGACCGCGCCGAGCTTGCCCATGCCGAGAATGACCATCTGCTGCGGTTCGCCGCTGCGCCGGCCGGTTGGCGTACCGAACTGGTCGCAATGGCGACGGTACAACCATTGATAGGCCTGATCGATGCTGGCGTCGGCCATGTCCGAGAGATCGCGGCAGGTCTGCACCAGATCGGCCTGACGGTTGAGGTCGCGCCAGATGATCCGCACCTGATGCCGGGTGCGCTGACGGCGCAGGGCCCGGCCCAGTTCATCTTCGGTCTGGGCGAGGCTGACGGCGGCGGCGATCTGCGCGCACAACTCACCTTTGGCGAACGGCCGGTCCAGTTCGCCGGACTGCACCAGCGACAACAACATCAAAGGGTCACGAACGCTCTGTTCAATGACGAAATCGCTGGCGGCGCTGACGCGGGCGAACTGCGCCCAGCGTTCCGGCGTCCAGGACGAGAAGCCGTGATCGTCTTCCAGTTGCGCGACGGCCGCACGGAACGACTGCTCCGATCGGCTGACCAACGGCAGGAGAATGGCGGGCAGTTCGGCAAGCGCAGGCAGGGTCATGGTCTATCCTTGATCGGCGTGTAAATGGCCGCTTGTAGTGATGATTGAAAAACCGCTACGCGAAGGACTGTCGAACAAAAGTGAGAAATAGCTGAAATTTCTTTTTCTTTGGCAGCCAGCATCAAACTTTCACCTTTTTCGGATGGCTAAAGACCAACCTTAACGATTATTCTCACAACGCAGTCGGAGGCCACAAGCCTTTCATCTGTAGTTTTACTACTCGTCTATACATTCGAAAGGCTGAAATGCCGGATGATTTGTAGTAAAACTACACGCCGCCGGAACAACCTGTCGGCAATCCAAGAATTTTAAATCGTCTGCCCACAAGGCCAGTCGCAAACTCAGGCAACCGATTCTGGAAGCCTTTCCGCCCTGGAGCAAGCCATGCAAGACCTCGATCCCGTCGAAACCCAGGAATGGCTGGACGCCCTGGAATCGGTTCTCGACAAAGAAGGCGAAGACCGTGCTCACTATCTGATGACCCGTATGGGTGAACTGGCGACCCGCAGCGGTTCGCAACTCCCTTACGCCATCACCACGCCTTACCGCAACACGATCCCCGTTACCCACGAAGCACGCATGCCTGGCGACCTGTTCATGGAACGCCGCATTCGCTCGCTGGTACGCTGGAACGCGATGGCCATGGTAATGCGTACGAACCTGAAAGATTCTGACCTGGGTGGTCACATCTCCAGCTTCGCTTCCAGTGCGACCCTGTACGACATCGGCTTCAACTACTTCTTCCAGGCCCCGACCGACGAACACGGCGGCGACCTGATCTACTTCCAGGGCCACACCTCGCCAGGCGTTTACGCCCGTGCATTCATGGAAGGCCGCATCACCGAAGACCAGATGAACAACTTCCGCCAGGAAGTCGACGGTCAGGGCCTGTCGTCCTACCCGCACCCTTGGCTGATGCCTGACTTCTGGCAGTTCCCGACCGTTTCGATGGGTCTGGGCCCGATCCAGGCGATCTACCAGGCTCGCTTCATGAAGTACCTGGAACACCGCGGTTTCATCCAGCCGGGCAAACAGAAAGTCTGGTGCTTCCTGGGTG
This sequence comes from Pseudomonas sp. GM25, assembly GCF_000282255.1. Classification (NCBI taxonomy): domain Bacteria; kingdom Pseudomonadati; phylum Pseudomonadota; class Gammaproteobacteria; order Pseudomonadales; family Pseudomonadaceae; genus Pseudomonas; species Pseudomonas sp. GM25. The sequence continues at coordinate 49,279 of NZ_AKJQ01000029.1, forward strand.
ACGGCGAGTGCGACGAGCCGGAATCCCTGGGCGCCATCTCCCTGGCCGGCCGCGAGAAGCTGGACAACCTGATCTTCGTCATCAACTGCAACCTGCAGCGCCTCGACGGCCCGGTTCGCGGCAACGGCAAGATCATCCAGGAACTCGAAGGCGTGTTCCGCGGTGCTCAGTGGAACGTGACCAAAGTCATCTGGGGCCGTTTCTGGGACCCACTGCTGGCCAAAGACGTCGACGGCATCCTGCAACGTCGCATGGACGAAGTCATCGACGGCGAGTACCAGAACTACAAAGCCAAAGACGGCGCGTTCGTGCGTGAACACTTCTTCAACACGCCTGAACTCAAGGCGATGGTTGCTGATCTGTCCGACGACGAGATCTGGAAACTCAACCGTGGCGGCCACGACCCGTACAAGGTCTACGCGGCGTACCACGAAGCGGTCAACCACAAAGAACAACCGACCGTCATCCTGGCCAAGACCATCAAGGGTTACGGTACCGGTGCGGGCGAAGCGAAGAACACCGCGCACAACACCAAGAAAGTCGACGTCGACAGCCTGAAGCTGTTCCGCGACCGCTTCGACATCCCGGTGAAAGACGAAGAGCTGGAAAACCTGCCGTTCTTCAAGCCGGAGCCAAACAGCGCCGAAGCCCGTTACCTGGCCGAGCGTCGCTCTGCACTGGGCGGTTTCGTTCCTCAGCGTCGTGCACAAAGCTTCAGCGTACCGACTCCGGATCTGGATACCCTCAAGGCAATCCTCGACGGTTCCGGCGACCGTGAAATTTCCACCACCATGGCGTTCGTGCGAATCCTCGCGCAACTGGTCAAGGACAAGGAAATCGGCCCGCGCATCGTTCCGATCATCCCGGACGAAGCCCGTACCTTCGGTATGGAAGGCATGTTCCGTCAGCTGGGCATCTACTCGTCCGTCGGCCAGCTCTACGAGCCAGTCGATAAAGACCAGGTGATGTTCTACAAGGAAGACCAGAAAGGTCAGATCCTTGAAGAAGGCATCAACGAAGCGGGCGCCATGAGCTCCTTCATCGCTGCCGGTACTTCGTACTCCAGCCACAACCAGCCAATGCTGCCGTTCTACATCTTCTACTCGATGTTCGGCTTCCAGCGTATCGGCGATCTGGCATGGGCCGCTGGCGACAGCCGTACCCGTGGCTTCCTGATCGGCGGCACCGCCGGCCGTACCACCCTGAACGGTGAAGGCCTGCAGCACGAAGACGGTCACAGCCACCTGCTGGCTGCCACCATCCCGAACTGCCGCACCTACGATCCGACCTACGGCTACGAGCTGGCGGTGATCATTCAGGACGGCATGAAGAAGATGACCGAAGAGCAACAGGACATCTTCTATTACATCACCGTGATGAACGAATCCTACCAGCAGCCAGCCATGCCGGCCGGTGCCGAAGAAGGCATCAAGAAAGGCATGTACCTGCTGGAAGAAGACACCCGCGATGCGGCGCACCACGTACAGCTGATGGGCTCCGGCACCATCCTGCGTGAAGTCCGTGAAGCGGCGAAGATCCTGCGTGAAGAGTTCAACATCGGCGCCGATGTGTGGAGCGTCACCAGCTTCAACGAACTGCGTCGCGACGGCCTGGCCGTAGAGCGCAGCAACCGTCTGAAACCTGGCCAGAAGCCTCAACGCAGCTACGTCGAAGAATGCCTGAGCGGCCGTAAGGGTCCGGTCATCGCGTCTACCGACTACATGAAACTGTTCGCCGAGCAGATCCGTCAGTGGGTACCGTCCAAGGAATTCAAAGTCCTGGGCACCGACGGTTTCGGCCGCAGCGACAGCCGCAAGAAACTGCGTCATTTCTTCGAAGTCGACCGTCATTTCGTGGTGTTGGCAGCCCTGGAAGCACTGGCTGACCGTGGTGATATCGAACCTAAAGTCGTGGCCGAGGCCATTACCAAGTTCGGCATCGACCCGGAAAAACGCAACCCACTGGACTGCTGAGGAGAAACTCTGTGAGCGAACTCATTCGCGTACCTGACATCGGCAGCGGTGAAGGTGAAGTAATCGAACTGTTTGTGAAGGTCGGCGACCGTATCGAAGCCGACCAGAGCATCCTGACTCTGGAATCGGACAAGGCCAGCATGGAAGTGCCGGCCCCGAAAGCCGGCGTCATCAAGAGCCTGAAAGTGAAGCTGGGCGATCGCCTGAAAGAAGGCGACGAACTACTGGAGCTGGAAGTCGAGGGCGCCGCGCAAGCGGCCCCTGCTCCGGCTGCTGCGCCTGCCGCCAAGGCCGAAGCTGCACCGGCAGCCGCTCCTGCTCCAGCTGCTGCCCCTGCTGCCGCTTCGGTTCAGCAAGTGCACGTGCCGGACATCGGTTCGTCGGGCAAGGCCCAGATCATCGAGATCCAGGTCAAGGTCGGCGACACCGTCGAGGCTGATCAGTCGCTGATCACCCTGGAATCCGACAAGGCGAGCATGGAAATCCCGTCGCCTGCCGCTGGCGTGGTCAAGGCCATCAGCGTCAAGTTGAACGACGAAGTCGGCACTGGCGACCTGATCCTGGATCTGGAAGTGGCGGGTGCTGCGGCCCCTGCTGCTGCCGCTCCGGCCCAGGCTGCTGCTCCGGCCGCTGCCGCTGCGCCGGCGCCTGCCGCCGCTCCAGCCGCACCGGTTGCCGACAGCGTTCAGGACATCCACGTTCCGGACATCGGCTCGGCCGGCAAGGCCAAGATCATCGAAGTGCTGGTCAAGGCTGGCGACAGCGTTGAAGCCGACCAGTCGCTGATCACCCTGGAATCCGACAAGGCGAGCATGGAAATTCCGTCGCCTGCCGCTGGCGTGGTGGAAAGCGTTTCCATCAAGCTGGACGACGAAGTCGGCACCGGCGACCTGATCCTCAAGCTGAAAGTCAAAGGCGCCGCTCCGGCTGCTGCCCCGGCTCCAGCTGCCGCTGCTGCTCCGAGCGCTCCGGCACCGGCCGCTGCTGCTCCGGCTGCCGCTGCACCTGCTGCTGCCGCTCCGGTTGCTGCGCCAGCCAAGCCTGGTGCGAAAGTTCACGCCGGCCCTGCCGTGCGTCAACTGGCTCGCGAGTTCGGCGTCGAGCTGAGCGCTGTCGGCGCCAGCGGTCCGCACGGTCGCATCCTGAAAGAAGACGTGCAGGTTTACGTCAAAGCCATGATGCAGAAGGCCAAGGAAGCACCGGCCGCTGCTGGCGCAACCGGTGGCGCGGGTATCCCGCCGATTCCGGTCGTCGACTTCAGCCGTTTCGGCGAAATCGAAGAAGTGCCGATGACCCGCCTGATGCAGGTCGGCGCCGCCAACCTGCACCGCAGCTGGCTGAACGTGCCGCACGTAACGCAATTCGACTCGGCGGATATCACCGAGCTGGAAGCGTTCCGTAACGCACAGAAAGCTGTCGCAGAGAAGGCCGGCGTCAAGCTGACCATCCTGCCGCTGCTGCTCAAGTCCTGCGCACACCTGCTCAAGGAACTGCCGGACTTCAACAGCTCGCTGGCACCAAGCGGCAAGGCGATCATCCGCAAGAAATACGTGAACATCGGCTTCGCCGTCGACACCCCGGATGGCCTGCTCGTACCGGTCATCAAGAACGTCGACCAGAAGAGCCTGCTGCAACTGGCCGCCGAGGCCGCTTCCCTGGCTGAAAAAGCCCGGACCAAGAAGCTCTCGTCGGACGAGATGCAAGGCGCCTGCTTCACCATTTCCAGCCTCGGCCACATTGGCGGTACCGGCTTCACGCCGATCGTCAACGCGCCGGAAGTGGCGATCCTCGGTGTTTCCAAGGCAACCATCCAGCCAGTCTGGGACGGCAAAGCCTTCCAGCCGAAACTGATGCTGCCACTGTCGCTGTCCTACGATCACCGTGTGATCAACGGCGCCGCTGCTGCACGCTTCACCAAGCGTCTGAGCGACCTGCTGGCGGACATCCGCACCATCCTGCTGTAAAGCGCTCGGCCCTCCGGCAACGGAGGGCCGGCCGTGTTCCACGTTTTCGAGCGCCACACGCTCGTACCTCAACCCCGTCAGTTTGGCGGGGCTTTTTTTTGCCTGAAATAACGTTCGCCTGCACTTTTCCCACAACTTGCGCTGATATAGGCCACGACTTTAGTCCACTTCAAATCGATATTTTTCAGCGACAGGCAACTAACCTTGGCGCATCAAAGTTGCACCGACAAGCCAGGCAACTTTATCAATCACCAACACTTATTCGAATGGATTCGAACATGCTGAAACCTACTGTTGGCCCGATCGTTGGCCACACAACAACTAATCAGGCGCGAATTTTCATTCGTGGCGGACTGCAACATAACGCTGCCGTATTTGCCGGCATCCGTTACCGGATATTGGATTCGAAACAATGGCAGACGGGCCAGTTTGTAAAACTGGATTCAACCCGCGACATGACTGAAGTGCTGGTGCTCGATCATTTGCAAGCCGACACCGAGTACGAATACCAGACCGGCTGGTTCAGCCCGATGAGTCCCGTCCACACCATCCACAGCGTGGCGGAGCTGCCGCTGCAATGGCCACGGGAGATCTATCGCCTGCGCACCCGCAGCAGCCAGCCTTTGCAGCCGCGCGCCTACATCCTCGGTTCGTGTCGTTACCTGCGCATGACCTCCGGCATCCCGGTGCTTCCGCATCTGGGCGACCGGATCTTCTCGTCCATCAGGCAGCTGATCGAAGGCGCGCAACCGGCGATCAGCGCAATCATGATGTGTGGCGATCAGATCTACGCCGACGATCTGAACCTGTTCGCCCCGGATCGCGACTATGACGATTTCATTGCAAAGTACCGTGCGGCGTTTTCCCTGCCCAATATTCGACGACTGATGTCGGAGACTTCGACTTACATGATTCTTGATGATCATGAAATAGAAGATAACTGGCCAATGAACGCCCACGAGTCCGATGAAACACTGTTTAGCAATGCGATGAAGGCTTACGAACTTTATCAAGCCAGTCATAGCCCGGCTTACTCAGCAACAACTAACGACACAATCGACCGTACTTCACTGAAGCACTACTGGTATCAATTCAGCGACGGAGATATCGAATGGTTTGTAACGGACAGTCGAACTCGCCGCAACTTGTCAGCCGAGAACCGCCGCATCCTCGATGAACAGCAGGAACAAGCCTTGTGCAATTGGCTGGTGAAGAGCCCGGCGAGGGTCAAGTTCGTGGTCACCAGCGTCATGTTCTACCCCGACCGCAAAATGAACGGCGATGATGCCTGGGCGGGCTTCCCCGAACAGCGCCTGCGCCTGCTGGAAACCATCCGCCTGCATCGACTCAGGAACGTCGTGTTCATTTCCGGCGATGTGCATGGCTCGCTGACCAGTCGCCTGAGCCACAGCGAAGACCCGGACTTCGAGGTACACACCGTCGTGTCTTCGCCGCTGAGCAACAGCAAATTGCTGCCCTACGCCACCGCCGCGACCTTCATGCTCGACCAGCCGCTGGCGCAGACCGAGGCAGGCGAATACCGGCCCGAACTGACCAGCCAGGTCATCAGCCAGGACAACTTTGCGCACATGGCGGTCGAGGCCGGACGGATCCAGGTCAACTATCACGACCGGGATGGCAGGCACCTGCAATCCATTGATATTCCGTTGCGATGAATCCAGCGGCACGACCGTTCCGGATGCCCGAAGGCTCTGGAACGGCCATCTCCACGGTTAATAGCATTACTTTTCCGCAAGTGCTGGAGAAATGTTCACTGCAGCCGACATATTCTTATAGCACTTGGCCTTCATGTCTCTTGTCAGTCGGTGCCGCAATGATGCAACCTTGCCGCAGGCAACAGTAAAGAGGGCGAGAGCCCGGCGCGTTCAGCAAATTTCCAAGCGAGTTCCCTTCATGAAGAGCCAACCCGATGCCGCCAGCCGTATGGTGGCCGAGGTAGTGACGCAGTTGCCTGTGCCCTCGCGGCTCGGCATGCTGCGTTTCGAGCGCCTGAATGAAGCCAGCTGGGCGATGCTGTTTCTCGATCCCAACTGTGAACGCCAGTTCGGCCAGCCTGCCGTCGAACTCTGCGCCCTGGTCGGCTCGCCCTACGCCAGCCTGATGGAGCCCGAAGCGCGCTATCAGCTGCACGACGCGATCCAGCAACAACTCGGCGACAGCCCGCATTATCTGGTGCGCTACACCCTGCACACCGCCGCCGGCGCGCTGAGCATTCTCGAACTCGGCGAAGCCTACAAACAGCACAACCGCCACTTGCTGCGCGGTTACCTGCTGGCGGTCGACAACGTATTCGACGAAGCACCAGCGCTGCCGTCCGTCGACCTGGAAACCCAGAACTCGCGCCTGCAAATCGCCCTGGAGCTCAACCAGCGTGCCCAGCAGGAACAGCTGCAACATCTGGAGCGGGTGCGCGCCCAGCAGGATCTGATCCTGTTGCTGGCCCGCCAGCGTTACAGCAGCCAGAACTCCCTGCAAGAAGCCGCCGAACTGATCACCCGTTGCGCCTGCGATATCTACGAGATCGACTGCGCCAGCCTGTGGAACCTCGAAGGCCAGAAGCTGGTGCCGATCTCGGCGTACCACCGCGCCACCCAGGAATACATCCTGCCGGAGGTGATCGACGTCAGCGGCTTCCCCGATTACATGGACGCGCTGCACGGCAGCCGCGCCATCGACGCGCACAACGCGATGCGCGATCCGCGTACCCGGGAAATGGCCGAAGCCCTGCGCCCGCGTGACGTCAACGCCATGCTCGACGCCAGCATCCGCGTCGACGGCCAGGTGGTTGGCGTGTTGTGCCTGGAGCAAACCGGCGTCACCCGCGCCTGGCAGTCCGATGAAATCGCCTTTGCCGGCGAGCTGGCCGACCAGTTCGCCCAGGTCATCAACAATCACAACCGCCGCACCGCCACCAGCGCCCTGCACCTGTTCCAGCGCGCGGTCGAGCAAAGCGCCAACGCCTTTTTGCTGGTCAACTGCGACGGCGTGGTCGAGTACGTCAACCCGAGCTTCACCGCGATCACCCAGTACACCACCGAGGAAGTCCACGGCCAGCGCCTGTCGGAACTGCCGGCCCTGGAAAACCTCAGCGAGCTGCTGTTCGACGCGCCTTCGGCGCTGGCCAAGAGCAACAGCTGGCAGGGCGAATTCAAAAGCCGCCGCAAGAACCTCGAACCCTACTGGGGCCAGTTGTCGATCTCCAAGGTCTACGGCGATAACCGTGAGCTGACGCACTACATCGGCATCTACGAAGACATCACCCAGACCAAACTGGCGCAGCAGCGCATCGAGCGCCTGGCCTACACCGACAACCTGACCAACCTTGGCAACCGGCCTGCATTTATCCGCAATCTGGATGAACGCTTCGCCCGGGACAGCGATACCCCGATCAGCCTGCTGCTGGTGGACATCGACAACTTCAAGCGGATCAACGACAGCCTCGGTCACCAGACCGGCGACAAACTGTTGATCAGCCTGGCCCGTCGCCTGCGCAACAGCCTGAGCCCGAGCGGCAGTCTGGCGCGGTTCGCCAGTAATGAATTCGCGGTGCTGCTCGACAACACCGACCTCGAAGCCGGGCAGCAGATCGCCAGCCAGCTGCTGATGACCCTCGACAAACCGATGTTCGTCGACAACCAGCTGATCAGCGTCACCGGCTCCGTGGGCCTGGCCTGCGCGCCGCTGCACGGCCGTGACCCGCAGACTTTGATGCGCAACGCCGGCCTCGCCCTGCACAAGGCCAAGGCCAACGGCAAACATCAGGTCCAGGTGTTCACCGAAGCGCTGAACGCCGAGGCCAGCTACAAGCTGTTCGTCGAGAACAACCTTCGCCGCGCCCTGACCCAGAACGAGCTGGACGTGTTCTATCAGCCGAAGCTGTGCCTGCGCAGCGGTCGCCTGCTGGGCATGGAAGCGCTGCTGCGCTGGAACCACCCGGAGCGCGGCATGATCCGCCCGGACCAGTTCATCAGCGTGGCCGAGGAAACCGGCCTGATCATTCCGATCGGCAAGTGGATCGCCCGCCAGGCCTGCCGCATGAGCAAAGCGCTGACCGCTGCCGGCATGGGCAATCTGCAAGTAGCGATCAACCTGTCGCCCAAGCAGTTCTCCGACCCGGATCTGGTGGCCTCGATCGCCAACATCCTCAAGGAAGAAGCGCTGCCGGCCAATCTGCTGGAACTGGAGCTGACCGAAGGCCTGCTGCTGGAAGCCACCGAAGACACCCACTTGCAGCTCGACCAGCTCAAGCGCCTGGGCCTGACCCTGGCCATGGACGACTTCGGCACCGGTTACTCGTCGCTCAGCTACCTGAAGAAATTCCCGATCGACATCATCAAGATCGATCGCAGCTTCATCCATGAAATCCCGGACAACCAGGACGATATGGAAATCACCTCCGCCGTGATCGCCATGGCCCACAACCTGAAACTCAAGGTCGTGGCCGAAGGCATCGAGACCGCCGAGCAGCTGGCGTTCCTGCGCCGGCATCGCTGCGACGTCGGCCAGGGCTACCTGTTCGACCGGCCGATTCCGGGCGGCGAGCTGATCCAGGCGCTCAAGCGCTACCCGCGCGGCCCGCTCTGCCTGTAAACCCCAAGACAGTACCCGCACATTTTGCCTAGTGATTAACCGGGCATCATTGGGCACACTGGCGGTCAGACTTTTTACATCCCATCCTGACTGAGAGGAACGATCATGGTTCTGCGCTCGGAAATTCTGGTGAACAAAAACGTGCTACCGACTAAAGAACAAGCTCTGCCTGGCCGCGAAACCGCAATGACCCTGCCTGAAAAGCATTTCGTGTTCGAAGACACGCCGCTGCTCGGCCCGTTTTTCGAAGACGTCGACTTCGCGATCTTTGGTCTGGGTTGCTTCTGGGGCGCCGAGCGCCGCTTCTGGCAGCGTGAAGGCGTGGTCAGCACCGTCGTCGGTTACGCCGGCGGTTACACGCCGAACCCGACCTACGAAGAAGTCTGCTCGGGCCTGACCGGCCACGCTGAAGTGGTGCTGGTGGTGTATGACAAGGCCAAGGTCAGCTACGAAGAACTGCTGGCGATGTTCTGGGAATTGCACAACCCGACGCAGGGCATGCGCCAGGGCAATGACATCGGCACTCAGTACCGTTCGGTGATCTACGCGACCCATCCGGAGCAACTGGATGCGGCATTGAAGAGCAAAGCCGTTTATCAGGCTGAGCTGTCGAAGGCGGGTCTGGGTGAAATCAGCACCGAGATTGAACAGGCGCCGACCGTTTACTTTGCCGAAACCTATCACCAGCAGTATCTGGCGAAAAATCCGGAAGGCTACTGCGGGATTGGCGGCACTGGCGTTTGCATGCCACCGAGTCTGGCGGGTAACTAAGCCCTAAAAGCATCGCGGGCAAGCCCGCTCCCACAAGGTCGTGCGCGATTCCGGAATCTGCGCGAACCCTGTGGGAGCGGGCTTGCCCGCGAAGGCGTCCGATCAGACGCCCCAATTCAACTGATCAGCTCTCGGCGATCAACCAATCCATCTGCCACCCACCCTGGGTCTGGCCCAGTTTCTTGGACAGCCACGGCAGCAGCTCACGCAATTCTTCCTCCAGCCCCCACGGCGGATTGGCAATCGCCAGGCCCGAGCCGTTCAGGCTGTTCGGCGTGTCCAGCGGATGCACCAGCAGCTCGACCCGCAACAACTTCGGCGCACCGGTGCCGGCCAGATCCTGATAGAAACGACGCAGCGCACGCTGATCCTTCACCGGATACCAGATCGCGGCAACGGTCTGGCGCATCCGGCCAATGGCCTCTTTCATCGACGCCGCACAACGCTGCATTTCATCGAGCTGTTCGAATGGCGGATCAATCAGCATCACCGCGCGTTTCTCCTGCACCGGCAACATCGCACGGGCCACATGCCAGCCCTCGCCCAGATGCACTTTCACCCGACGATCGCCGGCCATGTTGTCCTTGAGCAGGACGCCGTCTTCTGGGTGCTTCTCGTTGAGCATCACCCGATCCTGCGGCCGGGTCAGACGCCGCGCCAGTTCCGGCGAACCCGGGTAATAGCGCAACTGGCCATCCGGGTTCATCTCGTGCAGCACTTTCATGTAGTCGGCGGTCAGCGCCGGCAGATCCGGCTGATCCCACAAGCGCGCGATGCCTTCCAGGTACTCGCCGGTACGATTCGCCTGATCGCCCTGCAGGTCATACAGACCGATGCCGGCGTGGCTGTCGAGATAGGCAAACGGCTGCTCCTTGCGCGACATCAGGGCGATGAGGCGGGTCAAGGTCAGGTGTTTGAACACATCGGCGTGATTGCCGGCATGGAAGGCGTGACGATAATTCATGGCTGCTCCTGCGAGGGCCGTGAAGTTTACCTTTTACCGGGCGGCAAGTCAGGGGCTCGCAGCTGAGTGGCGTGCCGCTGCACTAATGATCGTTCCCACGCTCTGCGTGGGAATGCAGCCCGTGACGCTCCGCGTCGCATGGGGTATCAGCCACAATGGCGGTGGACGCTTGGAACGCGGAGCGTCCCTGGAGGCATTCCCACGCAGACGGTTCGACGCCTCGACGTGGGAATGATCGAGTCAGGACGGTATGGCGTGTAGGCGCTTGCCAATCGCATCCAAGACATCACAGCCGTCGCGCAACGGAATCACGCAGAGTTGGGCGAAGTCGCTCAGGATGACCGAGTCGCACTCGACCGAGCCGCGCATGCACATGTTTTCCAGGACCTGGATCACGGCGCGGATGCGGTAGTTGGCGGCGTCCATCAGGATGTCGAGCGGGGCGTGGGTGTCGATGAACAGGGTGGGCATGTCGTTGCAGTTGCTGGTCAGCGCCATGAGGCGGTTGTCGGGGTGGGGGATGAAAGGTTCGTAGGGTGGATCGGGTTTCAATGTTGGCACTGGACTAACTCCTAACGTATTGGATGGAGCCGCCAACTCTCACTTCCACGCATTAGGTGGCGGCTGTACGCAGGTGTGGAAGACCGGGACGTTAGGCACCCGGCGCACTCGAAAGCGCCCCGCGCACAGCCACCAAAAACTCAAACGACAAAAACGCCTTACTGGTGCAGCTTGACGCGCCTAACGATAAAAGGGCTTCCACGCCCTGTCACCGAATTTGCGGTGACAGCCAAAAGCCTATCCCCACACCACCTCACCCACCAGTTCACGAAAACCGCCGCAACTCGCAGGAAACGTCCGAAGCCTTTGCCCGGAAATTTCACTCTGACTCGTCCCGCAAGTAGTCCAGCAATGCCGAAGCCGACGATTCGTCCGACGCCGAAACTTTGAAAAACCTGACAACCTTGCAGCGCAAGACATCGGTAGGGAATGCTTCGAACAACGCCGGTTGCTCCTCGCTCAACCACTGCAAGGCATTCTTGATCCGGGCATCACCACCGAATTGCGCCAGCAGCTTTTCCGGCACCGACCACCAAGGAAATTCCCGATTCGAGACCCTCACCCTGCCCCCGATCTCGACGGCCTGACCATTGATCAATCCTCGCGTGAGGATCGGCAGCAATTGCCCGGCATCCACTTCGGGCGACTCAAGGATCGGCAACAAAAACCGCCCATCCCAAAACCGGAAGAACACCGCTTTCCCGTCCGGCATCAGCACCTGGGTCAAACTGCGAAAGTGTTCGACCACCGCCTCAAACCCTGCCGAAGAAACCGCCAGCCAACCCCAGTCACGAGACTCCGTGGTCGCCACCCAATCCAGAAACTCACTGCCTACGTCGACGATTCCCACGTAGGGCATCACCGCATCCCACTCGGCATAGATCGTTTCCGCCCAGACCGGACTCGGCAACTGCGCACTCAGAGGCCAAACCTTCAGCGGATCCACCGCACTGGTGCTGCTGAAAACCGCGAACAACTGCTCCGAGGGTTTCAGCGGCACATCCTTCAACCATTGATCAGGCTGCACAGACACCGTCCTTGCAGCGCTCGCATTTTTCGCAGAACGGCGCATCACCTTTAAGGCTCATGATTTGCGCGGCAGTCAGAATCGCAGCCGGTGCTGCCACCAGTTTTTCCGGCAACCCCGGCACTGTCGGTGCCGCGCTCATCGCCGCCATCGGCGCACCACCCACCACAATCGGCACGCTGCTGAAAATCCCGCCCGGGCCGATGTTGATCCACTGCCCGCCCGCCTGAATCGTCGCGCTCGCCCCGCCGTCGATCACCACTTGCTGGCCGGCGCTGACGTGGAATTGAGCACTGGCGTTGATCGCCTGATTGCTCACGCGGATGTGCCGGTCGCCGGTCACTGTAAGGTGGTCGTCCTGCTTCACTTCGGTCTGACGCTGGCCGTGGGTGATGCGCTGTTCATCGGCCTTCAGTTCATGCTTGGCGAGACCAGTCACGACAACACTGCGCTGGTTATCCACCTGTACCTGTTGATCATTCAGTACATGCTGCGTCCAGTTTCGCTGGGCGCGCAGGTAGATTTCCTCGGCGCCTTTGCGATCTTCGATGCGCAATTCGTTGTAGCCCCCACCGCCGGGACTACTCTGGCTGCGGAAAATACTACGGGTCTTGTCGGCCGGCAGATCCAAAGGCACTGGCGTCGCCGCGTTCGGCAGGCAACCCATGACCAATGGTTTGTCGGCATCCGAATCGATAAACCCCACCAGCACTTCCATGCCGACCCGTGGTATCAGCACGCTGCCATAACGGTCATGAGCCCAACCGCTGGCGACCCGCAGCCAGCAACTGGAATGCTCGTTGAGTTCGCCGTCGCGATCCCAGGCCAGTTGCACCTTGACCCGACCGTACTCGTCGCAATGGATTTCACTGTCTTGCGGGCCGGTGACCACGGCCGGTTGATAACCGAGCATCCGTGGTTTTTCCGGGCCCATCGGCGGGCGGAAGAACACGTCCCACGGCGTGGCGAGAAAGGTATTACGGTAACCCCGGAATTCGTCGCCATCGCTGGTCACCGATTCCTCCAGCACTTGCGGCTGTCGGCCATGGTGTTCGATAGCGGTCAGCAGCCAAAGGTCATTCAAGTCCTGGCGCGGATGCTCGGTCAGTTGCAGGAAATGTCCACTGACCAAGGCAGATTGATCGCTGCGCCCCTCGGCCTGACGGTAGTCGGCGACATGCCGCTCAAGCGTGCGCTGGGCCAGTTGCTTGCCGGTTTCGCGCTCGGTGAACTGGCCGGGAAAGTGGTAATCCTCCAGCACCGGGCGCTGTTCGCTTTCGGCGCGACTTTGCAGCGCCAGCCGGGGTTTGCTGAAGTCGTAATCACGTCGGGTGACCACGCTGGTGCGGGTTTCCACCCGAACGGTGAAGCGCTTGATCGCCGGTGCCGCCGCAGCCATCCCGCTGCCCGGCAGATACAGCGTCGGCTCGGCCAGACGCGGGAACACCGTTTGATCGTCACCGAACACCAACAGATGCCCGTCCGGGCTGTGCTGAAAGTGGAAATGAATGCCGACTTCGGTACACAGCCGCTGGATGAACGCCAGATCGCTCTCGGCGTACTGCACGCAATATTCACGGGGCGGGTAATCGCTGCCGAGGCGAAATTCGAAGGCATCGCGCAGGATCGCGTGATCCTTGAGGATCTGCGTCACGATCTGCGGCACGCTTTGGTGCTGGAATATTCGCTGATTGATCCGATGACCCAGATAGGCCAGACGCGGAACGAGGCTGACGTGATAGCGGGTCAGACGCTTGCCGGAATCCCCCTGCCCGACCCGATAGATCTGACCGTGGATACCGGAACCGTCTTCATCAAAACCCAGAAACGCCTGACAGTGCAGCAGGCTCTCCAGATCCAGATCCGGCCGTTCACTGACCAGCTCCAGGTCAAAGCGGAAGGGTTGGCTGATGGCTTCCTTGCCCGTGAACTCAAGGACTTTGAGGTCAAACTGGGCGCCTTCGACGGTCAACGTGAAACGCGGTTGATTGGCAGGCGCGAACATCCGATGTCTCTCTGCAGATTGAGGGCGGGCGATTCTGCATGAGGGGCAAGGGGTGCAGGTTGGGTGACTGAAAAATCAGATTTCCCCTACTCAAAACTTCGATTTGGCCTTCAACAATCAACGCTTTCAACTACAGACACATCCGTCAGAAATATCGCAGAACCCTGTGGGAGCTGGCTTGCCAGCGATGAGGTCGGCACATCCAGCATTCAGGGCGACTGACGCATCGCCATCGCTGGCAAGCCAGCTCCCACAGGGGTTCCAGCGTTCATCAGAAATCGCAGGCAATAAAAAACGGCCCGCTTCCTGGTAGGAAACGGGCCGTTTTCTTGTGAGCCTCAGCTCATTTCCATCACTTGTTCAGATGGAAATCCTTCTCGGCCGCTTCAAAGCGCTGAACCATGCCGGCGCTCGGCTGGCCCATCAGGCTGACGAAGTAGATCGCCAGGCTGGCGAAGATGAAGCCCGGGATGATTTCGTACAGACCCAGCAGCTCGAAGTGCTTCCACACAATCACGGTGATCGCGCCGACCAGGATGCCGGCCAGTGCGCCGTCACGGGTCATCTTCTTCCAGATCACCGAGATCAGCACGACTGGACCGAAGGCTGCACCGAAACCGGCCCAGGCGTAGGACACCAGACCCAGCACGCGGTTGTCCGGGTTCGCAGCCATCGCGATGGCGATCAGTGCAACCAGCAGCACCATGGCGCGACCGACCCATACCAGCTCGACTTGCGAGGCGGATTTACGCAGGAAAGTCTTGTAGAAGTCTTCGGTCAGGGCGCTCGAGCACACCAGCAGCTGGCAGCTCAGGGTGCTCATCACGGCAGCCAGAATGGCCGACAGCAGCACACCGGCAATCCACGGGTTGAACAGCAGCTTGGCCAGTTCGATGAACACACGCTCGTGGTTCTCGGTCACTGGACCCGCGACTTCCGGGTGCGCCGAGAAGTAAGCGATACCGAAGAAGCCCACGGCCACGGTGCCGCCCAGGCACAGGATCATCCAGGTCATGGAGATGCGACGGGCGTTGGCGATGGATTTCACCGAGTCGGCGGCCATGAAGCGCGCCAGGATGTGCGGCTGGCCGAAGTAGCCCAGGCCCCAGCCCATCAGCGAAATGATGCCGATGAAGGTGGTGTTTTTCAGCATGTCGAAGTTGCTTGGATCTTGCGCTTCGATGGCCAGGAACGTGGTATCGACACCGCCGGTGGCCAGCAGCACGATGATCGGCGTCAGCAGCAGGGCGAAGATCATCAGGGTGGCTTGTACGGTGTCGGTCCAGCTCACCGCGAGGAAACCGCCGACAAAGGTGTAGGCAATCGTCGCTGCAGCACCGGCCCACAGCGCAGTCTCGTAGGACATGCCGAAGGTGCTTTCGAACAGACGGGCACCGGCAACGATGCCGGAAGCGCAATAAATGGTGAAGAACACCAGAATCACTACCGCCGAAATGATGCGCAACAGACCGCTTTTGTCTTCAAAACGGCTGGCGAAGTAGTCCGGCAGGGTCAGCGCATCACCGTTGTGCTCGGTTTGAACACGCAGACGGCCGGCGACGAACAGCCAGTTCAGGTAGGCACCGACGATCAGGCCGATGGCGATCCAGCTTTCGGACAGGCCGGACATGTAGATGGCACCCGGCAGGCCCATCAGCAACCAGCCGCTCATGTCGGAGGCGCCGGCGGACAATGCGGTCACCACGCTGCCCAGGCTGCGGCCGCCCAGAATATAGTCGGAAAGGTTGTTGGTGGAGCGATAGGCCATGAAGCCGATCAGCACCATTGCTGCGATGTAGATCACGAACGTGATCAGGGTTGGATTGCTTGCGCTCATTACGTACGTGCCCTGGCTTTGTTTTTATGTAGCGGCGGCGGTTGCACCGTTTGCAGACTGAGGTCTGACAGACGATTCGCACGGCCGCGCATTTATGACCAATGTTTCCCCAGGAAAGCCATTGGCCGGCACACCGGGTTTTCCCCGGTTGCACCTTGGGCGCGAATCCTATTCAACAAACTAAAACAGGTGCAACCAGTTTCTTGAGAATTAGTTGCACCTAATCGGAATTATCCCGAAAAGGCGGTTTTTTGCTCCCTTTTAGCGCAGTCACGGGCCTTTGCTAGAAGCAAAAGCACCAAGCAGGAGCAGCACTTTCGTACCAGAAATTATTTCCTGACGAGTTGCCGAATATTCCGACAAAAAAGGGTTGCACCCGGTTGCACCTCTTTCGGCTCGCGGCTAATCTTGCCGCCAGCTGTTGTCGCGCAACTGCGGCACCTATGAGGATAAAAATATGGCTACCACCACCCTTGGGGTCAAACTTGACGACCCGACCCGCGAGCGCCTGAAGGCCGCCGCAACCTCGATTGATCGCACACCGCACTGGCTGATCAAGCAGGCAATTTTCAATTACCTGGAAAAACTCGAGGGTGGTGCAACCCTGACCGAGCTGAACGGTTTGACCGCCAAGGACGCCGACGACGCGGGCGAAGTCCACACCGATCACGCTCACCAATGCTTCCTTGAATTCGCCGAAAGCATCTTGCCGCAATCGGTTCTGCGCGCCTCGATCACCGCTGCTTACCGTCGCCCTGAGCCGGAAGTCGTGCCGATGCTGATCGAGCAGGCTCGCCTGCCGGCGCCAATGGCCGAAGCCACCAACAAACTCGCCGCAACCATCGCGGAAAAACTGCGTAACCAGAAGAGTGCCGGCGGTCGTGCAGGCATTGTTCAGGGCCTGCTGCAGGAATTTTCCCTGTCGTCCCAGGAAGGCGTGGCACTGATGTGCCTGGCCGAAGCGCTGCTGCGCATCCCGGACAAGGGCACTCGCGATGCGCTGATCCGCGACAAGATCAGCACTGGCAACTGGCAGCCACACCTGGGTAACAGCCCGTCGTTGTTCGTCAACGCGGCGACCTGGGGCCTGCTGCTGACCGGCAAACTGGTCTCCACCCACAACGAAGCCGGCCTGACTTCGTCCCTGAGCCGCATCATCGGCAAGAGCGGCGAGCCGATGATCCGCAAGGGCGTCGACATGGCCATGCGCCTGATGGGCGAGCAGTTCGTCACCGGCGAAACCATCGCCGAAGCCCTGGCCAATGCGAGCAAGTTCGAAGCCAAGGGCTTCCGTTATTCCTACGACATGCTCGGTGAAGCGGCGCTGACCGAACACGACGCCCAGAAGTACCTGGCCTCGTACGAACAAGCCATTCACTCGATCGGCAAAGCGTCTCACGGCCGTGGGATTTATGAAGGCCCGGGCATCTCGATCAAACTGTCGGCCCTGCACCCGCGTTACAGCCGTGCCCAGTACGAGCGCGTGATGGATGAGCTGTACCCGCGTCTGCTGTCGCTGACCCTGCTGGCCAAGCAATACGACATCGGCCTGAACATCGACGCCGAAGAAGCCGACCGCCTGGAGCTGTCGCTGGATCTGCTCGAGCGCCTGTGCTTCGAGCCGCAACTGACTGGCTGGAACGGCATCGGTTTCGTGATCCAGGCCTACCAGAAGCGTTGCCCGTACGTGATCGACTACGTGATCGACCTGGCTCGCCGCAGCCGTCATCGCCTGATGATCCGTCTGGTGAAAGGCGCGTACTGGGACAGCGAAATCAAGCGTGCCCAGGTCGAAGGCCTGGAAGGCTATCCGGTCTACACCCGCAAGGTGTACACCGACGTTTCCTACATCGCCTGCGCCCGCAAACTGCTGTCGGTACCGGAAGTCATCTACCCGCAGTTCGCCACGCACAACGCCCACACTCTGTCGGCGATTTATCACATTGCCGGTCAGAACTATTACCCGGGCCAGTACGAATTCCAGTGCCTGCACGGCATGGGCGAACCGTTGTACGAGCAGGTTGTAGGCAAAGTTTCCGAAGGCAAGCTGAACCGTCCGTGCCGCGTGTACGCTCCGGTCGGCACCCACGAAACCCTGCTGGCGTACCTCGTACGTCGTCTGCTGGAAAACGGCGCCAACACCTCGTTCGTCAACCGCATTGCCGACCAGTCGATTTCGATCCAGGAACTGGTGGCCGATCCTGTTGCGCAGATCGAACAGATGGCAACCGTGGAAGGCGGTTTCGGCCTGCCGCACCCGCGCATTCCGCTGCCGCGTGATCTGTACGGTTCCGAGCGCGCCAACTCCAGCGGCATCGACATGGCCAACGAACATCGTCTGGCCTCGCTGTCCTGCGCCCTGCTGGCCACCGCGCACAACAACTGGAAAGCCGCGCCGATGCTCGGTTGCGCTTCCAGCAACGAAGCGCCGGCACCGGTACTGAACCCGTCCGATCTGCGTGACGTGGTCGGCCACGTGCAGGAAGCCACCGTCGAAGACGTCGACAACGCCATTCAATGCGCCCTGAACGCCGCACCGATCTGGCAGGCCACCCCGCCGGCCGAACGTGCCGCGATTCTGGAACGCGCCGCCGACTTGATGGAAGGCGAGATTCAGCCGCTGATGGGCCTGCTGGCTCGCGAAGCCGGCAAGACCTTCGCCAACGCCATCGCCGAAGTCCGCGAAGCCGTCGACTTCCTGCGTTATTACGCAGTGCAGGCACGCAACGATTTCAGCAACGACGCCCACCGCCCACTGGGCCCGGTGGTCTGCATCAGCCCGTGGAACTTCCCGCTGGCGATCTTCAGCGGTCAGGTTGCCGCCGCACTGGCCGCCGGTAACCCGGTGCTGGCCAAACCGGCCGAACAGACTCCTCTGGTGGCTGCACAAGCCGTGCGTCTGATGCTCGAAGCCGGGATTCCGGAAGGCGTGCTGCAACTGCTGCCGGGTCGCGGTGAAACCGTCGGTGCCGGTCTGGTGGGTGATGAGCGCGTCAAAGGCGTGATGTTCACCGGCTCCACCGAAGTCGCGCGTCTGCTGCAACGCAACATCGCCGGTCGCCTCGACAACCAGGGCCGTCCGATTCCGCTGATCGCCGAAACCGGCGGCCAGAACGCGATGATCGTCGACTCTTCGGCACTGACCGAACAGGTGGTGATCGACGTGGTGTCGTCGGCCTTCGACAGCGCCGGCCAGCGTTGCTCGGCCCTGCGTGTTCTGTGCTTGCAGGAAGATTCCGCTGATCGCGTCATCGAAATGCTCAAAGGCGCGATGGCTGAAAGCCGTCTCGGCAACCCGGAGCGCCTGTCCGTGGACATCGGCCCGGTGATCGACGCCGAAGCCAAGGCCGGTATCGAGAAGCACATCCAGGGCATGCGCGACAAAGGTCGCAACGTGTACCAGGTGGCCATCGCCGATACCGAGGAAGTCAAACGCGGCACCTTCGTCATGCCGACCCTGATCGAACTGGAAAGCTTCGACGAACTGCAACGCGAGATCTTCGGCCCGGTGCTGCACGTGGTGCGCTACAAGCGTAAAGAGATCGACCAGTTGATCGCCCAGATCAACGCCTCCGGTTACGGCCTGACCCTCGGCGTGCACACCCGCATCGACGAGACCATCGCCAAGGTGATCGACAACGTCAACGCCGGTAACGTCTACGTCAACCGCAATATTGTGGGTGCCGTGGTCGGCGTCCAGCCGTTCGGTGGTGAAGGCCTGTCGGGTACTGGCCCGAAAGCCGGTGGCCCGCTGTACCTGTACCGTCTGCTGTCGACGCGTCCTACCGATGCCATCGAACAATCCTTCGCTCGCGGTGATGCTGCCGTAGCACCGGACGTTCGTCTGCGCGATGCCATGAGCAAACCGCTGACTGCCCTGAAAGCCTGGGCCGACAGCAACAAGTTCGCCGACCTGAGCACTTTGTGCGTGCAGTACGCAGCGCAGTCGCAAAGCGGTATCACCCGCGTGCTGGCCGGCCCGACCGGCGAGAAGAACAGCTACGCGATCCTGCCGCGCGAGCACGTGCTGTGCCTGGCGGACATCGAAGGTGATCTGCTGACCCAACTCGCTGCGGTACTGGCAGTGGGCGGTTCGGCGGTCTGGCCGGAATCCGACACCAGCAAGGCATTGTTCGCACGCCTGCCGAAGGAGATTCAGGCGCGGATCAAACTGGTTTCCGACTGGAACAAGGACGACGTCGTGTTCGATGCGGTTCTGCATCACGGCCATTCCGACCAGTTGCGTGCGGTCTGCCAGCAGATCGCCAAACGTGCCGGCGCCATCGTTGGGGTTCAGGGCCTGTCCCAGGGCGAGACCAACATTGCGCTGGAGCGCTTGGTGATCGAGCGCGCGCTGAGCGTCAACACTGCGGCAGCGGGCGGTAACGCCAGCCTGATGACCATCGGTTAATCAGCGACTCCCTCAGCAACATAAAAATGGGCGCCCTCACCGGCGCCCATTTTTTTGGCCTCTCCATCACCGTTATCAATCTTCCTGTTCAGCCTTTATTCGCACGCCTAGACTCGGCCCATTCCAAAAAAAGGTAGGCCGCCATGTCCGAGACGCTGCTCAGTTCCCGCAATCTGGCTTTCGAGCTGTACGAAGTCCTCGATGCCGAGGGCCTGACCCGGCGCGAGCGGTTTGCCGAGCACAACCGCGAAACCTTCGATGCCGCCATCGGCACGGCGCGCAACATCGCCGAGAAGTACTTCGCACCGCACAACCGCAAGGGCGACGAGAACGAGCCGCGCTACGAGAACGGTCAGGCGATTCTGATTCCCGAGGTGAAACCGGCGGTGGATGCCTTCCTCGAAGCCGGATTCCTCAACGCGGCGCGCAGTTTCGACGCCGGCGGCATGCAACTTCCTACACTGCTGTCCCAGGCCTGCTTCGCCCACTTCCAGTCGGCCAACGCGGCTTCGACTTCCTATCCGTTCCTGACCATGGGCGCCGCCAACCTGATCGAAAGCTTCGGCACCGAAGAGCAGAAGCAACGCTTCCTGCAACCGATGATCGACGGCCGTTTCTTCGGCACCATGGCCCTGACCGAGCCCCATGCCGGTTCGTCGCTGTCGGATATTCGTACCCGAGCCGAGCCTGCGTCCGACGGCACTTATCGCCTCAAGGGCAACAAGATCTTCATTTCCGGCGGCGATCACCCGCTCTCGGAAAACATCGTGCACATGGTGCTGGCCAAGCTCCCGGACGCTCCGGCCGGGGTGAAGGGGATTTCGCTGTTTATCGTGCCGAAGTTTCTGGTCAACGATGACGGCAGTCTGGGCAAGCGCAACGACGTGTTGCTGGCCGGGCTGTTCCACAAGATGGGCTGGCGCGGCACGACTTCCACGGCGCTGAACTTCGGCGATAACGGCGAGTGCGTCGGCTATCTGGTAGGCAAGCCGCATCACGGCTTGAGCTATATGTTCCAGATGATGAACGAGGCGCGGATCGGCGTCGGCATGGGCGCGGTGATGCTTGGTTATGCCGGTTACCTGTACTCGCTGGAATACGCTCGCGAACGTCCGCAGGGCCGGGTGCCGGACAGCAAGGACCCGACGACGGCGCCGGTGGCGATCATTCAGCACGCCGATGTCAGACGCATGCTGCTGACGCAGAAATCCTACGTCGAAGGGGCGTTCGACCTCGGGTTGTATGCCGCGCGGCTGTTCGATGACACCACTACGCTGGAATCCGAAGCCGAGCGTAAGCAGGCTCATGAGTTACTGGATCTGCTGACGCCGATCGTCAAATCCTGGCCATCGGAGTTCTGCCTCAAGGCCAACGAACTGGCGATCCAGATTCTCGGCGGCCACGGTTACACCCGCGAATACCCGGTGGAGCAGTACTACCGCGACAACCGCCTGAACCCGATCCACGAAGGCACTCACGGCATTCAGTCGCTGGACTTGCTCGGGCGCAAACTGGCGCAGAACGGTGGCGCCGGGCTCAAGCAGCTGATTCGACTGATCGCCAACACCGCCGAGCGCGCGGTGGCGTACGAATCGTTGACCGCACTGCGTGAGCCGCTGGAGAAACTTGTCGCGCGCCTACAGAGCGTGACCATTGGTCTGCTGACCGACCTGGCTCAGGGCAAGATCAACAGCAGCCTGGCGAACTCGGCGTTGTACCTGAAGGTGTTCGGGCACGCGGTGATTGGCTGGCGCTGGCTGGAGCAGGCGATTCGGGCTGAGGAAGGACTGGCCAAGGGGAATGCGGCGGATGTCGACTTCTATAACGGCAAATTGCAGGCGGCGCGTTATTTCCTGACATGGGAAGTGCCGGGGTGTCAGCATGAGCTGGCGCTGCTGGAGGCGCGGGATGATACGTGTCTGGCAATGCAGGACGCGTGGTTCTGATCCCACGGTGATCGTTCCCACGCTCCGCGTGGGAATGCCCCCTGTGACGCTCTGCGTCAGGATCTTAAGAGGACGCGGAGCGTCCGGGGCTGCATTCCCACGCAGAGCGTGGGGACGATCAAACTATCAGTCAGGTGAGTTTGAACCCACCCATCTGCCGCGCCAGATCATCCGCCAACCGCTGCAACATCTGACAATCCTCACGACACGCCCGAACCTCCCCCGCCGTCGCCCGGGCCAGATCGGAAATCCCCTGCACGTTACGGTTGATCTCCTCGGTCACCGCCGACTGCTCCTCGGTCGCCGTCGCCACCTGATGGTTCATGTCGCTGATGCGCTCGACCTGCCCGGTAATCGCGGTCAAAGACGCCCCCGTACGCTGGCTCGACTCAACCCCGGTGCCAGTCGCGGCCTGCCCGGTACGCATCGATGACACCGCATTCTCCGCGCCTTGCTTGAGGCTGCCGATCATCTGCTGGATCTCGTCGGTTGACGCCTGAGTCCGTCGCGCCAAGGTGCGCACTTCATCCGCCACCACTGCAAAACCACGCCCCATGTCCCCGGCTCGCGCCGCTTCGATCGCAGCGTTCAACGCCAGCAGATTGGTCTGCTCGGACACCCCGCGAATCACCGCCAGCACCTGATCGATCGACGCCACCTGATGCGCCAGCTCACCCACCGCGCCCGCCGCGACGCCGATTTCATCGGACATGCTTTCTATATGACGAATCGAGCCGCCGACCACTTCCCGCGCCTGCATCGCTTCATCGCGCGCAGTTTGAGAGGCAAGCGCAGCATTGCCGGCGTTCTGGGCGATTTCCTGTACGGTCAGGCCCATTTCGTGGACGGCGGTGGCGACCATGTCGGTCATTTCCTGCTGACGACCTGAGCGCTCGGCGGTGTTATCCACAACCCTGGCCACCTGGCCGACGGCAACGCGCAGACGCTCGCTGGTGGTCAGCACTTCGCCGATCATTCCGCGCTGGCTGTCGAGGAAACGGTTGAAGCCCCGAGCGAGGTCGCCCAGCTCATCGGCGCGGCTGGAATCTAACCGATGGGTCAAATCTCCACCACCGCTACCGATTGCTACCAACGCAGCTGTTACCTGACGAATCGGTCGCACCAATCCCTGAGCCAGCCAGATCACCAGCGCCAGGCAAACTAGCGCCACCGCCAGACCGATGCCGCTGCTCATCCACATCGCCCGGCGGGCTTCGGCGTAGATCTGTGACTGTGGCACTTCGGCCACCAGCGTCCAGCCTAGGTCGCGCAAGGGCAGGCTGAAGGCGAGGAAGTCTTCGCCGTCGCGCTGGAAGCTGCTGTTGGCGGCCACTTTATGGCCCATGACCGCTTGTGCCGCCGAGCCACCAATCTGCTCGCTCAAGGTGCGTTTACCGCTGAACTGTGCCTCGGGATGGACCTGGATCAAACCGTCGGAACGCACGAGATAGACCTTCCCGCGTTCGCCGAAGCTGAAGTTGTGGATCAGCTCGGACAGCTCTTTCATGCTCAGCCCGAGCCCCGCGACACCGACCACTTTGCCAGCCTGCTCCACCTTCAAATCGATGAACAGCGCGAGCTCTCCGGTGGCTCCGTCGTTGTCGATGTTCAGGGTTCGCGGCTGATTGCTGTCGAGGAAGGAGTAAAACCACGCATCGGCCGGTTTGTCGCGACTCAGGGTGCGATCCAGGCCTTTTTCGGTGATGTAGTGATTGGATTCGGTGCCGATGATCAGCGCGGTAAACGCCTTGTGTTCGGCGCGGATGCCTTCCAGATACTGCGCGAAGCCCGCCGTTTTGGCGGAGTCTTCACCATTGGCCAGCCAGTCGCGGACCATCGTGTTGCTGGCGATGTCCTTGGCGGCGGTGAGGGGTTGAACGAGGATTCGTTCGATGTCGTTGCGCGTCGCTTCGATGCTCGACGGCAGCGCCTGTTCGACCAGATAGCTCTGGGCGAGGCGGTTGACCACCAGGGTATAAATGCCAACCACGATCAGAATGCTGACCAGCAGGGCGGTGCCCATACCGAGGATCAGCTGCCATTGAATACTGCGACGCCAGAACTGCATGGAGCACCCCCAAAGAATAAGAGGCTGAAACACTGCAACAGCCGTGCCGATTGTATACAACGCAATCGACAATCTTATTCTTTGGTTGTGCGCAACCCCATCAACCCTGATTGATGGTCTTGGCGATGGTCTCGACCGTGGCGCTGACTTGCTCTTGGTAACGCTCGAGTTCTTCCTGATGCTGCTTCTTCATTTCAATCTGCTGCGAGCACAGATTCATCGCCGCCAGCACCAGCAGGCGGTCGCCGATCAGCGTCGGGTATTTGCGCTTGGTGTCGGCCAGTGCGGCCTTGAGCATCAATGCGGCGTCCAGCAGGGTCTGTTCTTCCCCGGCCGGTGCCTTGATCGAATAGTCCTCCCCCATGATGGAGATGACTTTTACCCCTGCTGTGCCGTGGTTCATGCGCTGACAGGACCTGCGTTGACGCGATCAACCAGGGCCTGGATGCGCGCGGCGGTGGCGCCGTGCTTTTCTTCCTGTTCCATCAGGCTCAGTTGCAGGCTTTCGTTTTCATCCTTGGCCTGGGCCAGTTCCGTGGACAGGGTCTGGTTGGTTTCCGACAGGGTCTGGTTCTGTTGCACCAGGTCGCTGACGAGCTGTTCCAATTGGCTGAGGGATGCTTCCAACATTTTGATCTTCCAGGGCTTTTTCAAAGGGCGCGTACGATAAAGAAAAGTCGTCGTTGACGCCAGGGTTAAACCGGCGCAAGGCCTTGATTTTCCTGGCGGCTCGACCGTTCTTGCGAGTCTTAGAGACTGTCATCTGCCGATCTGGTTCCTGCACTTCGTCGCTTGCGTGCAGATGCGACAAATACGCGCACCGACTCAAGACTTTAGTCGTATGACCGATAAGTCACTCAACAGCAGTCTCAGCCCGCATGGATGCGGCCCTTCCTGGTATACGCCCCATGTCCCTTCGCAATATGAATATCGCCCCCCGGGCGTTCACCGGCTTCGCTTTGATTGGCGGCCTGATGCTGATTCTCGGTGTGTTCGCCCTGAACCAGATGAGCAAGATCCGCGGCGCCGCCGAGGACATTTCCTCCAGCAGCGTGCCGAGCATCAAGAACCTCGACGAATTCACCCAGCTGACTCTGCGCCTGCGGGTGCTGTCGTACCGTTTGCTGGTGAACCGCGAGCCGGATGTTCAGCAGAAAACCATCGAGCTGCTGGAAATGCGCAACCAGCAGATCCGCAAGGCCCAGACCGATTACGAGCCGTTGATCGGCAGCCCTGAAGAGCGTGCGGCCTACGACCAGTACGTGCAGTTGCTGGGTCAGTACCGCCAGATCGAAGACCGGATGAAAACCCTGTCGCGCAACAACCAGGTGGATGAGCTGCGCAACCTGCTGAACACCCAGTTGCTCGACAACTCCGAAGCGATGAACACCGTGCTCAACCGCCTGATGCAGATCAACGGCGAGCAGATCAGCGAAACCAACCAGCAGGCCGCCGACCAATATTCCTCGGCCTTCAATCTGGTGGTGACCCTGCTGGTGATCGCCACCGGCCTGACTTTCCTGTTCGCCTGGTTGCTGACCGTCAGCATCACCAAGCCGATCGCCAAGGCACTGGATGCAGCGGAAACCATCGCCGAAGGCAACCTGACCCAGCCGATCCACGTTGACGGCACCGACGAAGCCGGGCGCCTGCTGGCGGCCATGGCCAAGATGCAGTCAAAGCTGCGCGACACTCTGCAAAGGATTTCCGGCTCGGCCACCCAACTGGCCTCCGCCGCCGAAGAGCTGAACAGCGTCACCGACGAAAGCGCCCGCGGCCTGACCCAGCAGAACAACGAAATCGAACAGGCCGCCACCGCAGTCAACGAGATGACCAGCGCTGTTGAAGAAGTAGCGCGCAACGCGGTCAGCACCTCGGAAGCCTCGAAGAACGCCACCACCTCTGCCGGCGACGGCCGCGACCTGGTGCAGGAAACCGTCAGCGCCATCGAACGCATGAGCGCCGACGTGCAGAGCACCGCGACCCTGATCGGCGACCTGGCCAACGAATCCCGCGACATCGGCAAGGTGCTGGACGTGATCCGTGGCCTGGCTGACCAGACCAACCTGCTGGCACTGAACGCTGCGATTGAAGCGGCCCGTGCCGGTGAAGCCGGTCGTGGTTTTGCCGTGGTGGCTGACGAAGTCCGTGCCCTGGCGCACCGCACCCAGCAGTCGACCAGCGAGATCGAGCGCATGATCGGCAGCATCCAGAGCGGCACCGAACACGCCGTGGATTCGATGCGCAACAGCACCGAGCGCGCCGAGTCGACCCTGAACATCGCCCGTGGCGCCGGCCTGTCGCTGGACACGATCAACACGGCCATCGTCGAAATCAACGAGCGCAACCTGGTGATCGCCAGCGCCGCCGAAGAACAGGCGCAAGTGGCGCGGGAAGTGGATCGCAACCTGGTGAACATCCGCGATCTGTCGGTGCAATCGGCGACTGGCGCGAATCAGACCAGTGCGGCTAGTAATGAGCTGTCGCGATTGGCGCTGGATCTGAACAATATGGTTGGGCGGTTTAGCCTCTAACCCTCTGCGTTGATCGTTCCCACGCTCTGCGTGGGAATGCAGCCCAAGACGCTCCGCGTCCCAGAAGCGGACGCAGAGCGTCCATTAAGGCATTCCCGCGCGGAGCGTGGGAACGATCATGCGCCAAGCTGAAAAACCTTTTTGACAGCATCACATTTCAACAGGTTAGAATCGCTGGCACGCAGACTGCATGGTCAGTTTGTGCCCGTCTTTCCGCTTCTGGAGTACTGCCTTTGAATGCGACGACCATCAACAGCCTGTTCTTGATCGGCGCGTTGCTGGTAGGCGCAAGCATTCTTGTCAGTTCCCTTTCTTCCCGTCTCGGCATCCCGATTCTGGTGATCATCCTCGCGGTCGGCATGACTGCCGGGGTCGATGGCGGCGGCATCATTTTCGATAACTACCCGACGGCCTATCTGGTCGGTAACCTCGCACTGGCAGTGATCCTGCTCGACGGCGGCTTGCGTACCCGGGTGTCCAGTTTCCGCGTGGCCTTGTGGCCTGCCTTGTCGCTGGCCACGGTCGGCGTCCTTATCACCACCGGCCTCACCGGCATGGCCGCCGCGTGGTTGTTCGATCTCAATCTGATTCAAGGCCTGCTGATCGGCGCCATCGTCGGCTCCACGGACGCCGCGGCGGTGTTCTCGCTGCTCGGCGGCAAGGGCCTGAACGAGCGGGTAACTGCCAGCCTGGAAATCGAATCCGGCAGCAACGACCCGATGGCGGTGTTCCTCACCGTAACCCTGATCGACATGCTCGCCAGCGGCCAGACCGGCCTGCACTGGAGCCTGTTGACCCACCTGATCCGCGAGTTCGGCATCGGTGGGGTGATCGGTCTGGGCGGTGGCTGGCTGATGCTGCAACTGGTCAACCGGATCAATCTGGCCGCCGGTCTTTATCCGATTCTGGTAATCGCCGGCGGCCTGGTGGTGTTTGCACTGACCAACGCCCTGCACGGCAGCGGCTTCCTCGCCGTGTACCTGTGCGGTCTGGTGATCGGCAACCGCCCGGTGCGCAGCCGCCACGGCATCCTGCACATGCTCGACGGCATGGCGTGGCTGGCGCAGATCGGCATGTTCCTGGTGCTGGGGCTGCTGGTCACCCCGCACGATCTGCTGCCGATCGCCCTGCCTGCGCTGGGTCTGGCGCTGTGGATGATCCTGTTCGCACGGCCGCTGTCGGTGCTGGTCGGGCTGCTGCCGTTCAAGGCCTTCCATGGCCGCGAGAAAGCCTTCATTTCCTGGGTTGGCCTGCGTGGCGCGGTACCGATCATTCTGGCGGTGTTCCCGCTGATGGCCGGGCTGCCGAATGCACAGCTGTACTTCAACCTCGCCTTCTTTATCGTGCTGGTGTCGCTGCTGGTGCAGGGCACGAGCCTGCCGTGGGTGGCCAAGCTGCTCAAGGTGACGGTACCGCCGGAGCCGGCGCCAATCTCCCGCGCCGCCCTCGAAGTGCACGTCACCAGCGAGTGGGAACTGTTCGTTTACAAACTCGGCGCGGAAAAATGGTGCATCGGTTCACCGCTGCGTGAGCTGAAAATGCCGGAAGGCACGCGTATCGCCGCCCTGTTTCGCGGTCAGCAACTGCTCCATCCGTCGGGTAGTACGGTGCTGGAAGTCGATGATTTGCTGTGTGTTATCGGCCATGAACACAACCTTCCGGCCCTCGGAAAACTGTTCAGCCAGGCGCCGCAACGCGGCCTCGATCTGCGCTTCTTCGGCGACTTCGTGCTCGAAGGAGACGCCCAGCTCAAAGCGGTTGCCGCCCTGTACGGCCTGCCCGCCGAAGGCATCGATCCGGACATGACCCTGGGCCACTTCATTGCCCAGAAAGTCGGTGGTGCACCGATCGTTGGCGACCAGGTGGAATGGAACAACACCCACTGGACGGTTGCGGTCATGGACGGGAACAAGATCGGCAAAGTGGGCGTCAGATTCCCCGAAGGAAGTCGCCCGGGCCCCGGGCTCTTCCTCTAAACTGCGTCCACTCTCACTTGCTTGACCGGTCTCTATGCCTACCCTGCGCTCCTTTTTCGTCGCGGCCCTGCTGGGCCTGAGTCTTACTGTCGGCCCGCTGCAAGCCGCCGAACCGCCGTCCAGCGAAGCCGTGCAGGCCAGTCTGGACAAGATCGCCGACAGCAAACTGCCCGACGCCGATAAAAAGACCCTGCAGACGGTCCTGCAAAACACGCTGAACCAGCTCAACAACCGGCGTGACTACGAGCAAAAGCTCAGCGACCTCAAGCAGCAGTTGGCCACCGCGCCGAAGCAGACCATCGAGAACGCACGCGAACTGACTCGCCTCAAGGCCAGCGCCGCGGTGCCGGTGGCGCAGCGCTTCCCCAAGGAAAACATCCAGCAGCTGGAGCAGATGCTCACCGAGCGCTCGACCCAGCAAAGCGATCTGCAAAAGGCCCTGGCCGAAGCCAACAGCCTGATCATCACCGCCCAGACCCGCCCCGAGCGCGCTCAGGCCGAGATATCCAGCAGTCAGACGCGCATCCAGCAGATCAACAACATCCTCAAGACCGGCAAGGACGGCGGCAAGACCCTGAGCGCCGAGCAACGCGACCTGCTCAATGCCGAACTGGCGGCGCTCAATGCGCTGATCCCGCTGCGTCGCCAGGAACTGGCCGGCAACAACCAGTTGCAGGATCTGGGCAACAGTCAGCATGACCTGCTCTCGGAAAAATCCGACCGGCTGGACCGCGAGATTCAGGAGCTGCAAACCCTGATCAACCAGAAGCGTCTGACCCTGTCGCAGGAAACCGTGACGCAGCAGTCGATCGAGGCTCAGAAGTCCGGCAGCAGCACCCTGCTCGCCACGGAAAGCGCGGCCAACCTCAAACTTTCCGACTATCTGCTTAAAAGCACTGACCGACTCAACGAACTGACCCAGCAGAACCTGCAGACCAAGCAGCAACTGGACAGCGTGACCCAGAGCGATTCGGCCCTCGACGAGCAAATCAACGTGCTCAAAGGCAGCCTGCTGCTGTCGAAGATTCTCTATAAACAAAAACAGGCGCTGCCGCGCCTCAAGGTCGACCGCGACCTGGCGGACCAGATCGCCGACATTCGCCTGTACCAGTTCGAAATCAACCAGCAGCGCGAACAGCTGAGCAATCCGGCGACCTACGTCGACAACCTGCTGTCCACCCAGCCGCCCGAGCAAGCCACGCCACAGCTGCGCAAGAGCCTGCTGGAGCTGGCCAACACCCGCGTCGACTTGCTGGAGCGGCTGAGTCGCGAACTGAGCGCGATGCTCAACGAATCGATCACCCTGCAACTGAACCAGAAACAACTGCTGAGCACCGCGCAAAGCCTGCGCGCGACCCTCGACGAGCAGATGTTCTGGATTCCGAGCAACAAGCCGCTGGACACCGAATGGATGCGCGGCGTGCCGGAGCGCCTCAAGCGTCAGATCGACACGTTGCCGCTGGCCTCGAGCTTCAGCGAACTGACCGACGGCCTGACCCAGCGACCGCTGTTGTTCCTGCCGCTGGCGCTGCTGATCGGCGCGCTGCTGTGGCGCCGCAAACAGCTGTACTCGCGCCTGAACAAGGTTCACCAGGACATCGGCCACTTCAAGCGTGACAGCCAGTGGCACACGCCGCAGGCGATCCTGATCAACATTCTGCTGGCGATGCCGGTGGCGCTGGGCCTGGCCTTGTGCGGGCTGGCGTTGCAGATCGACGCCCGCGGGCAGAACGCCAACATGGGCGCGGCGCTGCTGCAAATGGCCCAGGCGTGGCTGGTGTTCTACACCGCTTACCGGATCCTAGCGCCGGGCGGCGTGGCCGAATTGCACTTCCGCTGGGAAAAGCCGCAGGTCGAATTCCTGCAAGGCTGGGTGCGTCGCCTCGGTCTGGTGGTCATGGCGCTGGTGGCCGTGGTGGCGGTTGCCGAACTGCAACCGGCGGCGCTGGCCGACGACGTGCTGGGTATGCCGGTGGTGCTGACCTGCTACGCGCTGATGGCGTGGCTGCTCAGTCGCCTGCTGATCAGCAGCCCGACCCACGAAAACGCTTCGCTGTTCCGCAAGGCCGTGGGCGTGATGTTCACCCTGCTGCCCATCGCGCTGTTCGTCGCCGTGTGCTTCGGCTACTACTACACCGCGCTGAAGCTCAGTGACCGCTTGATCAACACGTTGTACCTGCTGATGTTCTGGCTGGTGATCGAAGCCACTTTCGTCCGTGGCCTCGCGGTTGCGGCACGCCGTCTGGCTTACCAGCGCGCCCTGGCCAAACGTCAGGCCGCGAAGGAAGCCGGCGACGGCGAAGCGGTGATCGAAGAACCGACCCTGGATATCGAAAAGGTCAACGAACAGTCCCTGCGCCTGATCCGTCTGGCACTGCTCGGCGGTTTCATCGCTGCGCTGTACTGGGTCTGGGCCGACCTGATCACCGTGTTCTCG
This sequence comes from Pseudomonas sp. GM25, assembly GCF_000282255.1. Taxonomy (NCBI): domain Bacteria; kingdom Pseudomonadati; phylum Pseudomonadota; class Gammaproteobacteria; order Pseudomonadales; family Pseudomonadaceae; genus Pseudomonas; species Pseudomonas sp. GM25. The sequence continues at coordinate 80,364 of NZ_AKJQ01000029.1, forward strand.
TACCTCGACAACATCACCCTCTACGAATACACCAGCGGCACCGGCGCCAACATGAGCATGGTGCCGATCAGCATCGGCGACATGCTCGGCGCACTGATCATCATCGGCATCACCTTTGCGCTAGCCCGCAACTTGCCGGGTCTGCTTGAAGTGTTCGTATTGTCGAAGCTCAATCTGGCCCAGGGCAGTGCCTACGCGACCACCACGCTGCTGTCGTACGTGATCGCCGGGGTCGGTTTCGTCTCGACCCTGTCGACCCTCGGTGTGAGCTGGGACAAGTTGCAATGGCTGGTGGCGGCGCTGTCGGTCGGTCTCGGTTTCGGCATGCAGGAGATCTTCGCGAACTTCATCTCCGGCATCATGATCCTGTTCGAACGCCCGGTGCGGATCGGCGACACCATCACCATCGGCAACCTGTCCGGTACGGTGAGCAAGATCCGCATCCGCGCCACGACCATCACCGACTTCGACCGCAAGGACATCATTGTCCCGAACAAGACGTTCATCACCGGGCAACTGATCAACTGGTCGCTGACCGACACCATCACCCGGGTGACCCTGAAACTGGGCGTCGATTACGGTTCGGATCTGGATCTGGTCAAGGAACTGCTGCTCAAGGCCGCCCGGGAGAACCCGCGTGTACTCAAGGAACCCGAGCCGCACGTGTATTTCCTCAACTTCGGCGAAAGCACCCTCGACCACGAATTGCGCATGCATGTGCGCGATCTCGGCGACCGCAACCCGGTGCTCGATGAGGTCAACCGCTTCATCAACCGCGAGTTCAAGAAGCAGCACATCAACATCTCGTTCCGCCAGATGGAGGTTTACCTGAAGAACCTCCACGGTCAGGAATACAAGATGGTGCCGATCGAGCCGGAAACCAAAACCATCGTGCCGGTCAGCGACGACCAGAAACCGTTGCAGGAACCGCCGCCGGCCAAACTCGACTAACCTGGCTAATCCCAGCAGAATGCTCGGACATTCTGCTGGAGCCGGCCCTTGAAAGCCCTCGACGAACTGACCTTCGACAACCGCTTTGCCCGCCTGGGCGATGCGTTCTCGGCCCATGTGCTGCCTGAACCGATCGACAATCCGCGACTGGTCGTGGCCAGCCCTGCGGCCCTGGCGCTGCTGGATCTCGACCCGGCGGTGGCCGACACCCAGGAATTTGCCGAACTGTTCGGCGGCCACAAGTTGTGGGCCGATGCCGAGCCAAGGGCGATGGTCTATTCCGGGCATCAGTTCGGCGGTTATACACCGCAGCTGGGCGATGGCCGCGGGTTGTTGCTGGGCGAGGTCTACAACGCGGCCGGCGAGCACTGGGACCTGCATCTGAAGGGCGCCGGGCAGACCCCGTTCTCGCGCATGGGCGACGGCCGCGCGGTGCTGCGCTCGTCGATCCGCGAGTTTCTCGCGTCCGAAGCGCTGCATGCGCTGAACATCCCGTCTTCACGCGCCGCCTGCGTGATCGGCTCCGACACCCCGGTCTGGCGTGAGAAACAGGAGCGCGCCGCGATGGTGCTGCGCCTGGCGCCGAGCCACATTCGTTTCGGCCATTTCGAATATTTCTATTACACCAAGCGTCCCGAACAGCAGAAGCTGCTCGGCGAACACGTGTTGGCGATGCACTACCCCGAATGCCTGGAACAGCCGGAACCGTATCTGGCGATGTTCCGCGAGATCGTCGAGCGCAACGCCGAACTGATCGCCAAATGGCAGGCCTACGGTTTCTGCCACGGCGTGATGAACACCGACAACATGTCGATCCTCGGCATCACCTTCGACTTCGGCCCGTTCGCCTTCCTCGACGATTTCGACGCGAACTTCATCTGCAACCATTCCGACGATCAGGGCCGCTACTCGTTCAGCAATCAGGTGCCGGTCGGCCAGTGGAACCTCAGCGCCCTGGCCCAAGCCCTGACGCCGTTCATCAGCGTCGAAGCCCTGCGCGAAACCCTCGGCCTGTACCTGCCGCTGTTCCAGGCCCATTACCTCGACCTGATGCTCCGCCGCTTCGGCTTCACCACCGCCGAGGACGACGACCAGCAACTGCTGGAACAACTGCTGCAACTGATGCAGAACAGCGGCGTCGACTACACGCTGTTCTTCCGCCGCCTGGGCGAACAGTCAGCCGAACAGGCCGTCGCTCGCCTGCGCGATGACTTCGTCGATATCAAGGGTTTCGATGCCTGGGGCGAGCGCTATGTCGCCCGTGTCGCACGCGATGGCGCGGCCGATCAGGAGCAACGCCGTGCGCGGATGCATGCGGTGAATCCGCTGTACATCCTGCGCAACTATCTGGCGCAGAAGGCGATTGATGCTGCCGAGCAGGGTGACTATTCAGAAGTGCGCCGGTTGCATGCGGTGCTGAGCAATCCATTCGAGGAACAACCTGGAATGGAGAGCTACGCGGAACGGCCGCCGGAGTGGGGCAAGCATCTGGAGATCAGTTGTTCCTCATGATGCGCACGGTCTCCTGTCTCGGAGCCGTGCACCCTCGCGTCAGGCAACCTGCTAGATGACAGCGCCGGCTGAAAAAGCTGCGCGACATGCTCAGAGTGCAAATGCCACGACTCTGGACACACTGGTTTGCTTTCAGATAAACAGGTCCACAGGTAGCTTGAAGTGCTCGGCCAGCCAGCGGACCTGCCGCAGATTCAACTGGCGCTTTCCACTTAGGATTTCTGAAACAACAGACTGAGTGCCCACACCCGGCAAATCGCTCTGGGTCAAACCATGCTCACGCATCAAATACCCCAGCACTTCAAAACCGGGCGGTTTAGGCGTCGGGTGATGCACGCGATCCCATTCTTCAATCCAGTCACCGATGATATCCACCAGACTCATCAAAGGATGAGACTCATCATCGCCCGTCATTTCGAGCAGCTCGTCAAGGGCTTGAACGAGCCTGTCGTAGTCGTCTTCGCTTTTCGGCTTGCGCAGCAAAGGCGAAACGAACTCCCAGTGCTCAGCGGCTTTTTTGATCAGAACACTCATGCCTTAGCCTCCTTCCATTTACCGCGGTCATATTCGCGATGATCCAACACATGTCTGATGTACAACTTTTGAGGTCGATATCTGACATAAGCGATCAACCTGAGCTTGTTACCGCCAATATCGAAAACGTGAAAATCACCCACTTTGTCGACAGCTGGAAACAAGGCCTTCAGCGCCGCAAAATCTGGCGATTTGCTCCCTTTCGCCACTTCCAGCCAGTGGTCCAGTGCTGTAGCTGCGTTAGGCCATTTGGCCTTCGCTTCTCGTATTCGTTTTCCGGTGATGACATGCATGCAACATCCTTATCGCATTCTGCTATGGGGAGTTAATCACAGATCAAAATTATCGCAAGTTGCGATACAGCCGATCAGACCAACGGGTCTCGACCGGTCCATCTCAGCCTAGGCTTACACCCAAATGCTGCACGATTGAAAATATGAGCAAACGTCTCCAACTAGGAGATATCAGCTTTCCACTGGATCCCGATCATGACCGACCCACTCCTCATCCCCTGCCCCTCCTGCAACGGCCTCAACCGCATCCCCGCCGAGCGCCTCAACGATCATCCGAAATGCGGGCGCTGCAAGTCCGAGGTGCTGTTGAACAAGCCGTTTGAGCTCAAGCAAGGCGATTACGCCAGTCAGATCAAGGGTGATCTGCCGTTGCTGGTGGACGTGTGGGCGGACTGGTGCGGACCGTGCACGTCGTTTGCGCCGGTGTTCGAGCAGGCGGCTGCGCAGTTGGCGGGCAAGTGCCGGCTGGCCAAGCTGGACAGCGAGGCCAATCAGCAGTTGTCGGCGCAGTTGGGGATTCGTTCGATTCCGAGCCTGATTCTGTTCCGCAACGGCCGGGAAGTGGCCCGTCAGAGCGGGGCCTTCCCGTTGCCGCAGTTGATGGCCTGGCTGCGCAGCCAGGGCATCTGACAAGGCTTCAGGCGTCTTCTAGCAGGTTATGCAGCTCGACGAACTGCTGCGTCAGCTTGTGCCGTGGATCGAGGTGGATCAGCGGCGTGTTGGCCTGATGGGATTCGCGCATGCGCACTGAACTGGCGAGGTAGACCGGCAGTACCGGCAGGCCCTCGGCGATCAGTTCGTCGAGGATCTGCTGTGGCAGGCTGGCCCGGGCCTGGAACTGGTTGACCACAATGCCTTCGACTTCCAGGCCTTCGTTGTGGTCTTCCTTCAACTCGTCGATCTCGGCGATCAGACCGTAGAGGGCCTGACGCGAGAAGCTGTCGCAGTCGAAGGGAATCAATACCCGATCGGCGGCAATCAGGGCCGAGACCGCATAGAAATTCAGCGCCGGCGGCGTATCCAGATAGATCCGGTCGTAATCTTCCGACAACTCGTCGAGCAGCTTTCGCAGCTTGTTGATCTTGTGCTTTGCCTCGAGCTTGGGCTGCAAGTCGGCCAGTTCGGCGGTGGCGGTGATGATGTGCAGGTTGTCGAACGGCGTTTCGTAGATATCCGCCTGATTCTTTTTCGAGAACGGCCCGGAAGACAGGGTCTGTTTGAAGAAGTCGGCAATGCCCATCGGAATGTCGTCACCCGTGAGCCCGGTCAGATACTGAGTGGAATTGGCCTGGGCATCGAGGTCGACCAACAGCGTGCGATAACCCTCGCTGGCGCTCACCGCCGCCAGATTGCAGGCAATGCTGGATTTGCCCACGCCACCTTTCTGATTGAACACCACGCGCCGCATGACAAAACCTCCGTGTATCAAAGAATGACCGAGTGTAGTGGTGCCCGGTGCCGGTTCGCTACCTCGATGGACACGGACTACAGAGTCAGGCGCCAATATCCCAATGAATACGGCGCAAAGACACCCGTTGATCGCCGATTCGCCCGACAGACAGACACCCGACAATCTGGATAATGGCCAAGTGACAGTTTTTTGCTGCGTACCATTCGGTCCATTTCACTGCGCAAAATGTAACCAGCATTTGCTACACACTCGTCGCACCGGGATAATGCGCGCCACCCGGCGCCACGCGCCATGCCATTTCCGGCTAAATCAGCTCAGCGGCGACGTTGGCGAAACCGCGTCAAATCAGCCCGCAGGGGCGGGATAAATGTCCGTGATCAACTTCAACATCGCCCAATGGCGCGCCTGGGCTCCCGGGCTCGACAGTGTGGAAGCCTGGCAGGCCTGGAGCCGACAGCCGGTCGTGCTCGAAGGCAGCGATGCCGCACCCGATGTGTCGTTTCTGCCGGCCATGCAGCGCCGTCGTCTCAGTCGTCTGGCGCGGATGGCGTTCAGTGTCGGCTGGCCGCTGGCCGACGGTCGGGAAAATCTGCCGCTGGTGTTTATCTCCCGGCATGGCGAAACCCCGCGCACCTTTGAAATCCTCAGCGATCTGGCCAACGAGCAGCCGTTGTCGCCGACCCAGTTCAGCCTGTCGGTGCACAACGCGATCATCGGCCTGTGGTCGATCATGCGCGGCGAGACCAGCGAAATGACCGCCCTCGCCGCAGCCGGCGACGGCCTCGAACACGGCATGCTCGAAGCGGCCACGTTGCTGAACGAAGGCGCCCCGGCGGTACTGCTGGTGATCACCGAGGAACAACCGCCCGAAGCCTATTCGACGTGGATCGACGACGTACCGTTTCCCTATGCCGTCGGGCTGTTGCTCACCCCCGGTACCGACTGGCGGCTGACCCTGAACAGCGCCCCCGAAGCACTGTCCAAAACGCAGTGGCCCCATGCGCTGAATCTGCTGCGAACCCTGCTCGGTCAGCAACCCCATTGCCAACATGCCTGGAAGACTCGTCTATGGACCTGGCAACGCAACCTGTAATCGGAAAAAACCGCGACGCCTATTACTGGCGTCTGCTGGCCACCGCCACCAGCTTCGCCCTGTTCGGGCTGGGTGGCCTGTGCCTGCGCCTGCTGGTATTTCCATTGCTCGGCTGCCTGCCGGGCGATGCCAGGGTGCATCGCGAGCGGGCGCGCCAGACCGTCAGCCGGCTGTTCTGGTTTTTCGTCCGGTTCATGGCCCGTACCGGCGTGCTGACCTACGACATTCAGGGCGCCGAACGTCTCGGCCGTCCGGGGCAGATGATCATCGCCAACCACCCGTCGCTGATCGATGTGGTGTTCCTGATCGGCCTGGTGCGCCGTGCCAATTGCGTGGTGAAGAAAAGCCTGTGGGAAAACCCCTTCACCCGTGGCCCGTTGCGCAGCACCGAATACATCAGCAACGACGGCAGCATGGACATGCTCGACGCCGCCGCCGGCGCCTTGCAGAGCGGGCAGACCCTAATCATTTTCCCCGAAGGCACCCGCACCCAACCGGGTCAGGCGCCGGCCTTTCATCGGGGGGCAGCGGCCATCGCATTGCGCGGTGCGAAAATCGTAACCCCGGTGGTCATCCACGTCAGTCCGACCACCCTGACCAAGGCCGAGCCCTGGTATCGCATTCCCAGTCGCCGCGTGCACTTCAGTTTTCGCGTGGGGGCCGATATAGACCCACAGACTTTCGCCGCGCAGGGGCCTGCCCCGCAGGCTTCGCGCAAGCTCAACGATTACTTGCACCAATTCTTTATCAAGGAGCTCGCCGAAGATGAGCGATCTAAACCGTGACATCAAAGAGCTGATCATCGACGCCCTGGGCCTCGAAGACATCAGCGCAGAGGACATCGGCGACGACCAGACGCTGTTCGGCGAAGGCCTGGGCCTGGATTCCGTCGACGCCCTGGAGCTCGGCCTGGCGATCCAGAAAAAGTACGGCATCAAGATCGACGCCGACGCCAAGGACACCCGCAACCATTTCTCCAACGTGGCGAGCCTTGCGGCGTTCGTCACGGCAAAACAGGCAGCTTGAGACCGGACCATGCAAACTCGTGACGACATCTTCAACACCCTGCGCGATGCCCTGGTCGAGCTGTTCGAACTGGACCCGGCCCGCGTGAGCCTGGAATCCAACCTGTATCAGGATCTGGAAATCGACAGCATCGACGCCGTCGACCTGATCGATCACATCAAACGCCAGACCGGCAAGAAAATCGCCGCCGAGGAATTCAAGTCGGTGCGCACCGTCAGCGACGTGGTCGAGGCGGTCTACCGTCTGGTTCAACCGGCCGCATGAGCCGACTGATCGGCCTCGGCCTGCTGCTGGCAGGCCTGCTGTATCCCTTTGCGGTGTATTTCGGCATGGAGCATTTCGCGCCATGGCAGTTCGGTCTGCTGCTGGGCGGCCTGTGGCTGGCCCGGGCGCTGACCGGCGAACGCAAGCCCGGCAGCCTGTGGATGGCTTGCGTGGCGATCGTGTTCTGCCTGCTGCTGGCGGTGTTCGACAGCCCTTTGCTGTTGCGTTGGTACCCGGTGCTGATCAGCGGCTTCATGCTGGTGCTGTTCAGCCTGAGCCTGAAATACGGCCCGCCGATGGTCGAGCGTCTGGCTCGCCTGCGTGAACCGCAACTGCCGCCCAAGGCGATTCGTTACACCCGCCAGGTCACCGTGGCCTGGAGCGTGTTTTTCTTTTGCAACGGTTTGTGCGCCGCTCTGCTGACACTGTGGGCGCCGCTGAACTGGTGGATGTTGTACACCGGCCTGATCTCCTACGGATTGATCGGCCTGATGTTTGCCATTGAATGGCTGATACGACAACGGGTAAGAGGTCGCCCATGAACTGGATAAAACTTGAGCAGCTGTTGCTCAAGGCCCTGCCGGCGCGCGCGGTAACGAGCGCACCGGCATTCGATCATGCACAACTGTGCGAACAGGCCCTGAGTCTGGCCGCCGGTCTGCAAGCTCGCGGCGTGAAGCGTCTGGCGGTGCATCTGGAAGATGCCGCCGACCTGGCCGTCGCCCTGCTCGGTGCCTGGCGCGCTGGCGTCAGCGTGTTGCTGCCGTCGGATCTGCAAGCGCAGACCCGCCAGCGCTGGTCGAGCGATGTCGATCTGTGGCTGACCGATAACGCCGATGACGCCCGCCTGAGCGATCTGCTGCAACCGGCCCTGCCCGCTGCCGAACTGGATCTCGACCAGTGCCGGTTGAGCCTGTGCACCTCCGGCTCCAGCGGCGAGCCCAAGCGCATCGACAAATCCCTGCGCCAACTGGCCAACGAAGTCGAAGCCCTTGAGCAACTGTGGGGCGCGGATCTCGGTGAAGCCTGCATTCTTGGCAGCGTCGCCACCCAGCACATCTACGGCTTGCTGTTCCGCGTGCTGTGGCCGCTGTGCGCCGGGCGTCCGTTCCTGCGCAAGCAACTGGCCTTCCCGGAAGACCTGCAACGCGCCAGCCGCGAGCACCCGGCCTTTGCCTGGGTCGCCAGCCCGGCGCTGCTCAAACGCATGGGCGACAACCTCGACTGGCCAGCGCTGAGTGCTGTGCGCCGGGTGTTTTCGTCCGGTGGCGCACTGCCGGCAGACGCCGCGCAAAGCCTGCATCAACGCCTGGGACAGTGGCCGACAGAAATCCTCGGCAGCTCGGAAACCGGCGGCATCGCCTGGCGTCAGGGCGAATCGTTGTGGCAACCGTTTGCCGGCGTCGAGTTGAGCCAGGACAGCGACGGCGCCCTGCTGATCGCTTCGCCTTACCTGCCCGCCGGGCATGTCGAACACACCGCCGATGCGGCGCGCATTCAGGCCGATGGCCGCTTTGAATTGCTCGGGCGACTCGACCGGATCGTCAAACTCGAAGAAAAACGTATTTCCCTGCCGATGCTCGAACAGGCGCTGGTGGCCCACGACTGGGTCGCCGAAGCGCGTCTGGGCGTGGTGCAGGAAAACCGTGCGTCGCTCGGTGCTCTGCTGGTGCTCAGCGAATCCGGCCTGTTTGCCCTGCGCGAACACGGTCGGCGCAGCCTGACCGAAACCCTGCGCCGTCATCTCGGCGACCATTGCGAAGCCTTGGCCCTGCCCCGCCGCTGGCGTCTGCTGCGACAGTTGCCGCTGACCTCGCAGGGCAAATTGCCTCAAGCCGACGTCGAAGCCTTGCTGCTGGCCCCACGGCCAAAAGCACCGGAAATCCTGGAGCAGGCCGAAACCGAGGGCGAATGGAACCTGCAATTGAGCGTTCCGCCGGACCTGGCCTACTTCAGCGGCCACTTCCCCAAGGCCCCGGTGCTGCCCGGTGTGGTGCAGGTCGAATGGGCGCTGAACCTGGGTCGACAACTGTTGAACCTGCCCGGCGCGTTCGCCGGCATGGAAGTGCTGAAATTCCAGCAACTGGTGCGCCCCGGCGATGAAATCCAGTTGCACCTGCGCTTCGACCCGGAGCGCGGCAAGTTGTATTTCGCCTACCGCAACGACACCGCCACCTGTTCCAGCGGGCGGATTCTACTGGGGACTGGCGATGCATAACCCTTGCGCCGTGATCCCGGTCTACAACCACGAAACCGCCATCGGCACGGTGGTCGACGCTCTGCTCGCCGAGGATCTGCCGTGCATTCTGGTGGACGATGCCAGCAGCAAATCCTGCGCAGCGGTGCTCGACGCGCTGGCCGAGCGCGAGCGGGTTCATCTGGTGCGCCTCACCGCCAATCAGGGCAAGGGCGGCGCGGTGATGACCGGCCTGCGTGAAGCAGCGCGGCTCGGCTTCAGCCATGCCTTGCAGGTCGACGCCGACGGTCAGCATGACTTGCAGGATGTCGCGCGGTTCATCGAAGAATCCCGCGCTCACCCCAAGTCGCTGATCTGCGGTTATCCGCTGTACGACGCCAGTGTGCCCAAAGGCCGTTTGTATGCGCGTTACCTGACCCACGTGATGGTGTGGATCAACACCTTGTCGCTGCAGATTCGCGACTCGATGTGCGGGTTCCGGGTGTACCCGCTGGAACCGACGCTGGGCGTGATCGACTCGGCGCGGATCGGCAAGCGCATGGATTTCGACTCGGACATTCTGGTGCGTCTGGCGTGGCGCAATCAGCCGATGCGCTGGTTGCAGACCAGCGTGCATTACCCGCTGGACGGCGTGTCGCACTTTCGCCTGTTCCACGACAACGTGCTGATCTCGAGCATGCACACGCGTCTGTTTTTCGGCATGTTGCTGCGCCTGCCCGTAATCCTCTGGCGACGGTGGCGCGCATGACCGTCGAGACCGACAAAAAGCACTGGGCCGACCGCGAAGAGCGCGGCAGTTTCCTGCTGATGAAATTCACCGCGTTCGCCGCCAAAGTCCTTGGCCGACGCCTGCTGAGTCCGTTGCTGTACGGCATCGTCCTGTACTTTTTCCTGTTCGGCCGCACTGCGCGGCGCAGTGCCTGGCAGTATCAGCAGCGCCTCGCCGACTGGAGCGGTCGCCAGGAATTGCGTCCGACCCGGTGGCGGGTGTTCCGCCAGTTCATGGCATTCGCCGATTCGCTGCTCGACAAGCTCGACGTGTGGAACGGCAAGCTGAAGATCGAGCAGATCGAAATCATCGACCCGGCGCTGTTGCGCAATCAGTTGCGCGGCAGTCGCGGGCAAATGCTGGTGGGCGCGCATCTGGGCAACCTCGAAGTCTGCCGGGCGCTGGCGGAGCTGGGCGAAAAGGTCACCATGAACGTGCTGGTGCACACCAAGCACGCCGAGCAGTTCAATCGCCTGCTGGGCGAGGCCGGCGCGACCAACCTGCGACTGATCCAGGTCAGCGAACTGGACCCGGTGATCATGCTGCAACTGCACGAACGGCTGGAGCGCGGCGAGTGGCTGGCGATTGCCGGCGACCGCGTGCCGTTGCATGGCGGGCGCAGCGTGACCGTGGACTTTCTCGGCCACCCGGCGCCGTTCCCGCAAGGGCCGTGGCTGCTGGCCGGCCTGCTGAAATGCCCGGTCAATCTGCTGATGTGCCTGAAACAGCCTGACGGCCATTATCGCCTGACCCTCGAACCGTTCGCCGACGCCGTGGTGTGGTCACGCCGCGAGCGCGAACAGGTCATTCATCAGTGGGCCACCCGCTATGCGCAACGCCTGAGTCACTATTGCCTCGAAGCACCGTGCCAATGGTTCAACTTTTACCCATTCTGGAAAACCGATGACAACGCCAACTCCTGAGCCGGTCACCTTCGGCGAACGCCCTTTGCGCATCGAAGACGTGCTGGCCCTGGCCAACCGTCAGGCGCCCGTGCAGTTGCAGAGCGACGCGCCTTATCGCGAACGCATCGCCAAAGGCGCGCGGTTCCTCGATTCGCTGCTGGACAAGGAAGGCGTGATCTACGGCGTGACCACCGGTTACGGCGATTCCTGCGTGGTCGCGGTGCCGCTGCATCACGTCGAGGCGCTGCCGCGTCATCTCTACACTTTCCACGGTTGCGGGCTGGGCAAACTGCTCGACGCCCAGGCCACCCGCGCAGTGCTGGCGGCGCGTTTGCAGTCGCTGTGCCACGGCGTGTCCGGGGTGCGCATCGAGTTGCTGGAGCGCCTGCATGCCTTCCTTGAACACGACATTTTGCCGCTGATCCCCGAAGAGGGTTCGGTAGGCGCCAGCGGCGATCTGACGCCGCTTTCCTACGTCGCTGCGACTCTGTCCGGCGAGCGTGAAGTGATGTTCCGGGGCGAGCGTCGCCAGGCTGCCGACGTGCACCGCGAACTGGGCTGGACGCCTTTGGTGCTGCGCCCGAAGGAAGCGCTGGCATTGATGAACGGCACCGCCGTGATGACCGGTCTGGCCTGCCTGGCTTACGCCCGCGCCGATTACCTGCTGCAACTGGCCACCCGAATCACCGCGCTGAACGTGGTGGCGCTGCAAGGCAATCCGGAACACTTCGACGAGCGCCTGTTCGCCGCCAAGCCGCATCCGGGTCAGATGCAGATCGCCGCGTGGCTGCGCAAGGATCTGGCGATCGACGCACCGACCGCGCCGCTGCACCGCTTGCAGGATCGTTACTCGCTGCGCTGCGCACCGCACGTGCTTGGCGTGCTGGCCGACAGCCTGAACTGGCTGCGTTCGTTCATCGAGACCGAACTCAACAGCGCCAACGACAACCCGATCATCGACGCCGAAGCCGAGCGCGTGCTGCACGGTGGGCACTTCTACGGCGGACACATCGCGTTCGCCATGGACAGCCTGAAAAACCTCGTGGCCAACGTCGCCGACCTGCTCGACCGACAACTCGCGCTGCTGGTGGACGAGCGTTACAACCACGGTTTGCCGAGCAACCTGTCCGGCGCCAGCGCCGACCGCGCGATGCTCAACCACGGCTTCAAGGCTGTGCAGATTGGTGCCAGCGCGTGGACTGCCGAAGCGTTGAAAAACACCATGCCGGCCAGCGTGTTCTCGCGTTCCACCGAGTGCCACAACCAGGACAAGGTGAGCATGGGCACCATCGCCGCCCGCGACGCCATTCGGGTGCTGGAGCTGACCGAACAGGTCGCCGCCGCCACGCTGCTGGCGGCCAATCAGGGCGTGTGGCTGCGTGGTCGCGATGAAGACGCGCGTCCGCTGCCGCCATCGCTGGCCGCCATGCACGAACAACTGGCCCGGGACTTCCCTCCGGTGATCGAAGACCGCGCCTTGGAAGGCGAATTGCGCCTGTGTCTGCAACGCATCGCCGAACAACACTGGAGGCTGCATGCGTAGTGCCGGAGTGCTTCACGCCGATACGGAAATCCTCGTGCCGTTCTTTGACGTCGACACCATGCACGTCGTCTGGCACGGCCATTACGTGAAATACCTGGAAGTGGCGCGCTGCGCACTGCTCGACAAGATCGGCCACAACTACAACCAGATGGTCGACTCGGGCTATGCCTGGCCGGTGATCGACCTGCAACTGCGCTACGTGCGCGGCGCGGTGTTCGGTCAGCGGCTGACCGTGCGCGCCAGTCTGGTGGAGTGGGAAAACCGCCTGAAGATCCACTACCTGATCACCGACGCTCAGACCGGCGAACGCCTGACCCGCGCCAGCTCGGTGCAGGTCGCCGTCGAGATGAGCAGCCGCGAGATGCAACTGGCCTCGCCGAAAGTCTTCACCGATGCCGTGGAAAGGATGCTGCGATGAATGTGTTTCTGAAATCCCTTGGGGCCTTGGCGCTGCTGACGCTGTCGTCGCTGGCCAACGCCTTCGACCTGCAACAGTTGAGCGAGCAACTGGCGAAACCGGACGTGATCCACGGCCAGTTCATTCAGGAAAAGCACCTGCGCGCCCTGCCCCAGCCGCTGATCAGCAAGGGCAGCTTCGTGCTGGCGAAAAACCACGGTTTGCTGTGGCTGCTGAAAACCCCGCTGCAACAGGATTACCGCATCAGCGCCAAAGGCATCGCCCGACGTGATGCCACCGGCTGGCAACTGCTGCCGAACAAGAGTGCCGGCGCCGAACAGAACCGACTGTTCCTCGCGGTGCTGCAAGGCGACAGCAGCGGTCTGCAACGGGATTTCGAACTGGCCCTGAGCGGCGATGCGCAGAAATGGCAACTGACCCTGACCCCGCGCTCGGTGCTGCTCAAGCAGGTCTTCAACCAGATCAACATCAGCGGCGGCACCTTGGTGAACACCATCGAACTGCTGGAAACCCAGGGCGACAGCACCGTACTGCGCATGCAGGACAGCACCGCCGGCCAACCTCTGAGCGACGCGGAGCAACATGACTTTGCCGAGTGAACGCAGGCTGCCCTGGCTGTTCCTGATCCTGCTGCTGGCTGTCGTCGCACTGGGCGCCTGGCAGTGGCGCGACGGCGCGCCGCTGTCGGCCAACCTGATGGAGCTGGTGCCCGGCACCCACCCGGACGCCCTCGAACTGCGCGCCGAACAACGCATGCAGGAACCGCTCAACCGCGACATGCTGGTGCTGGTCGGCCACACCGATCGCCAGCAAGCCGTCGCGATGGCCCAGACCCTGGGCGAGCAATGGCAGGCCAGCGGGCTGTTCGAAAAGGTCCAGTGGAACCTGCAAGCCGACTTGCCGGCCCTGCGCACGCAATTGCTGCAAGGGCGGCTGGCGATGCTCTCGGCGGATGACCGGCAACTTTTGACCGAACATCCCGACGCCTTCATCCAGCAACGGGTGCAGGCACTGTTCGACCCGTTCACCGGGTTCAGCCTGGTACCGAGCCAGGACGACTGGCTGGGCCTGACCGGGCGGATCCAGAACAGCCAGCCGCAACATGGCGCGGTGCAACTGGACATCGGCAGCGGCGCGTTGATCGCCGACGCCGACGGCAAGAGCTGGGTGCTGCTGCGCGCACGCACCACCGGCAGCGCCTTCGATATGAATCAACCGCTGCAAGTCGCTGCCCTCTTGCAACACAGCCGTGAGCAAGCCGCGAGCGCCGACGTACAATTGCTGGCCGCCAGCGGTCTGCTATACGCCGCCAACGGTCAGCAGCAGGCGACCCGGGAAATGACCTGGGTCGGCGGCGGCGCCACCGTCGGCATCCTGTTGCTGTTGCTGCTCGCCTTCCGCCGCTGGCGGGTGCTGCTGGCGTTCATTCCGGTGCTGGTCGGCATGCTGTTCGGTGCGGTGGCCTGTGTCGCGCTGTTCGGGCACATGCACGTGATGACCCTGGTGCTCGGTTCCAGCCTGATCGGCGTGGCGGTGGATTACCCGCTGCACTACCTGTCCAAGAGCTGGAGCCTCAAGCCGTGGCACAGCTGGCCGGCGTTGCGCCTGACCCTGTCCGGGCTGACGTTGAGCCTGATCACCAGCGCCATCGGTTACCTGGCGCTGGCCTGGACGCCTTTCCCGGCCCTGACCCAGATCGCGGTGTTCTCCGCCGCCGGTTTGCTCGGCGCCTACCTGTCGGCGGTGTGCCTGCTGCCGGCGCTGCTGAAAAACGTCGAACTGCGCCCGGCGCAATGGCCGCTGCAACTGGCCGAGCGTCTGGTGCGGTTGCGGGAAACCCTGCTCGAACACGTCAGGACGCCAGTGTTGCTGGCCCTGCTGATCGCCTTCTGCGTCGGTGGCCTGCTGCAACTGGAGAGCAAGAACGACATCCGCCAGTGGGTCGGAGCGCCGCAACGCCTGACCGATGAGGCACAGACCATCGCGCGGATTACCGGCTATCAGCCGACCAGTCAGTTCTTCCTGGTGCGCGCTGCCGATCAGCAGCAATTGCTGGAACGGCAAGCGGCCCTGAGCGAGCGCCTGGATCAACTGGTCAACCTCGACAAACTGCAGGGTTATCTGGCGCTCAATCAACTGGTCAGCCCGCCGGCTCAGCAGCAACAAGTGCGTGAGGCGCTGAGCAAGTTGCCGCAGTTCTGGCAGCCGTTGCTGGAGGTCGGCGTGCCGCTGGCGGCGCTGCAAACCGAACTGAATCAGCTGCAGACCCTGCCCGCCGAAGACATCGATGCGGCGCTGGCCGGCCCGCTCGGCGAGCCCTACCGCACGTTGTGGCTCGGGCCGACCGAGGATGGCGTGGCGGCAATGGTCAGCTTGCAAGGCTTGAATAATCCGTCGCTGCTGCGGGTGCAGGCACTGGATCTGCCGGGCGTGATGCTGGTGGACCGGCTCGGTGATCTGAACAAGGTGTTCGCGCAAACCCAGATCAGCGCCGCTGAACTGAAGCTCGCCTCTTGCGTGTTGATCGTGTTGGTGCTGATGCTGCCGTTCGGTCTCGGTGGCGCGCTGCGGATCGTCGCCCTGCCGCTGCTCGCTGCGCTGTGCAGCCTCGCCAGCCTGGGCTGGCTCGGTCAGCCGCTGACCCTGTTCAGCCTGTTCGGCCTGTTGCTGGTGACGGCGATCAGCGTCGACTACGCGATCCTCATGCGCGAGCAGGTCGGCGGCGCGGCCGTCAGCCTGCTCGGCACCTTGCTGGCGGCCGCCACCACCTGGCTGTCGTTCGGCCTGCTGGCGGTGTCGAGTACGCCGGCGGTGAGTAACTTCGGCCTGTCGGTGAGCCTCGGTCTGGCCTTCAGCTTCATGCTCGCGCCGTGGGCCGGGCGCCAGGCCCACGCGGTTGCCGTCACGGAGCCTTCAGCATGATGGTGGTGATTTTCTGGCTGATGGCCCTGGCGCTGTTCTTCGTCGCCACCCGGGTCGGCCGGCATTTCGGGCTGATCCCGATCGTCAGTCAATTGCTGCTGGCGAGCTTCGGTCTGCCGCTGCTGATGTACTTCTGGATCGAGCCGGGCTGGCAACTCAACGGCGCAGAACTGATCGCGCCGGGCTGGCTGAAAAACCTCTACAGCCTGAGCTTCGCCCTGCTGCTGGGGCACATCCTCAGCGACGTGATCGACCTGCGCCTGGACCGCCAGAGCGTGAAGATCGCCCTGCCGAGTTTCGCCGTGCCGTTCACCTGCGGTCTGGCGACGGCGTACTGGCTGTTGCCGACGCAGCCCTGGATCAACTCGCTGGCCATCGGTCTGGTGTTCGCCATCACTGCGATCCCGGTGTTGTACCTGTACCTGCGTCACATCGACTACCCGCCCGCCGCCACCCGGCGTCTGGTGCAGACCGCAATCCTGATCGACCTGACCTGCTGGACCCTGTTCGGCCTCGCTCAGGGCAGCCTGCACCTGAGCAGTCTGTTGCTGCCGCTGGGGATGGCCTGCGTGCCGGTGCTGCTGCGGGTGTTCGGTATCCGCCGTCCGTTGACCTACAGCCTCGGTTTTTTTGCGCTGTTGGTGCTGGCTGAACACTACAAACTCAACGCGCTGATTTTCGGCATCGGCTATCTGCTGTGCATGGCCGCGCTCAAGGTGCCGCTGGTATTGCCGCTGCCGGCGCACTGGATGAACCGCTTGCAGACCTGGGTCGCGATTCCGCTGATCCTCACTTTCGGCATCGTCCAGATCGACGTGCACAGCGCCCTCGCCAGCCTGGGCGCCGTGCAATGGGCGGCGCTGCTGCTGTTGCCGATCGCCAGCAAAATCGTGGGCAACTGGCTCGGCCTCGGCTGGGCCGGCGCGTCGTTCGCAGGCGCCAGCCGCTGGCGCGAAAGCGTGCTGCTGAACATTCGCGGCTTGAGCGAAATCGTCTTTCTCAACCTGCTGTTGCAACAACAGCTCATCAGCCCGGCGCTGTACTTTGCGCTGATGCTGATGGGTCTGATCGCGACGCTGTTGCCGGCCTTCATCGGCCTGCACCGGGCGTCACTGAACCCTATTGCCGTACCCAGGAGCTCGCGTGCCAATCGTTGAAATGGAATCCCGTCAGGTCGTGATCATCGGCGCCGGCCCCTCCGGCGCCATTGCCGCTGCACTGCTCAAGCGCAAGGGGCACGACGTGCTGGTGATCGAGCGCCAGCATTTCCCGAGGTTCTCCATCGGTGAAAGCCTGCTCTGCCATTGCCTGGATTTCGTCGAGGAAGCCGGCATGCTCGAAGCGGTAAATGCCGCCGGGTTCCAGCGCAAGAACGGTGCGGCGTTCGCCTGGGGCGAGCGCTACAGCGCCTTCGATTTTGCTGACACCTTCACCGCCGGCAAGCCCACGACGCTGCAGGTACAACGCGCCGACTTCGACAAATTGCTGGCCGATCAGGCGGCGTTGCAGGGCGCGGAAATCCGCTACGGCGACGCGATTGTCAGCGTCGATTTCGAACGCCCGCGACCGCAGCTGGATGTGCGTCGCGAAGACGGCAGCGAGTACCGCGTCGAAGCCGATTTTGTCCTCGATGCCAGCGGTTACGGCCGCGTGCTGTCGCGCCTGCTCGACCTCGAAGCACCGTCGAATTTCCCGGTTCGCCAGGCCGTCTTCACCCACGTCGAAGACCATATCGATCACCCCGGTTTTGACCGTGAAAAGATCCTCATCACAACTCACCCGCAGCACCGCGATATCTGGTTCTGGTCGATCCCGTTCAGCAACGGTCGCTGCTCTGTCGGCGTGGTGGCTGCCGCTGAACATTTCGCAGGTCGCGATACCGACCTCGACGCCTGCCTGCGCGGTTTCATCGCCGAAACCCCGAGCCTGGCCAAGGTGCTGAACAACGCCGTGTGGGACACCCCGGCGCGCACCCTCGGCGGGTATGCGGCGAACGTCAAAACCCTGCACGGCCCGGGCTTTGCACTGCTGGGCAACGCGGCTGAGTTTCTCGACCCGGTGTTCTCCTCGGGCGTGACCATTGCCATGCGTTCGGCGAGCATGGCCGCCGCTGTGCTGCACCGGCAGTTGCAGGGCGAAACCGTGGACTGGCAAAGCGAGTTCGCCGAGCCGCTGAAACGCGGGGTCGACACTTTCCGCTGCTACGTCGAAGGCTGGTACGCCGGCACTTTCCAGGACGTGATTTTCCACGAGCAAGGCTCCCCGGAAATCCGCCGCATGATCTGCTCGATCCTCGCCGGCTACGCCTGGGACGAACGCAACCCGTTCGTCAGTGAAGCGCGCCGTCGGCTGAAGACGATCTCCGAACTCTGTGCAAGGGACGACACATGAATTACCTGAGCGACAACTATGTCGAGGAAACCCGCTTCGGCTTCTGGTTCCTGCGCAGCCACACCTGGCAGCACCATGTGTTGCGCGTGGCGATCAACGATCTGCGCGGGCTGTTCAGCGAATCGTTGCCGGCCAACCCGGTGCTGCTGGACGCCGGTTGCGGTCAGGGCAAGTCGTTCGGTCACCTGCGCCAGACCTTCGCGCCACAGCGCCTGATCGGCGTCGATGCCGATCCGCACAGCCTGGAATTGAGCGCCGCCGAGGCCGCGCGTCTGGGCTTCGACGTCGAGCTGATCGGCAGCGATTGCGCGACGCTCAATGTGCCGGACGCCAGCGTCGACCTGCTGTTCTGTCACCAGACCTTCCATCATCTGGTGGAGCAGGAAAAAGCCCTGGCCGAGTTCTATCGGGTGCTCAAGCCGGGAGGTTATCTGCTGTTCGCCGAGTCCACCGAGGCTTACATTGATACGTGGGTGATTCGCTGGCTGTTCCGTCATCCGATGCACGTGCAAAAGAGCGCGGCGCAGTACCTGGAGATGATTCGCCAGCAGGGTTTCGAGTTCGCCGAACAGAACGTTTCGTACCCGTACCTGTGGTGGAGCCGGTCGAAGGATTTCGGTCTGCTCGAACGTTTTGGATTGCGCCAGCCCAAGCCCTTTGGCCAGCGAGAAGAAACCCTGGTCAACGTGGTGGCCCGCAAACCCTTGAACGAGGCTGTCTGATGTTGCGTGTTCTGCTGCTCGCCTGCGTCTTGCTGCTCGGTGCCTGCGCCAGTCAGGCGCCGCTGCCGGCCGGCAACCCGAGCCTGCCGCTGCCGATGCAACTGCATATCGAGCGTCACCTGGCCGGGCAACAGCAAGACTGGTTGCTGGTGATCCAGCGCGAAGGGCCCGGCATCCGCTGGTCGATGATGGATCCGCTGGGCATTCCCCAGGCTCGCCAGCAGTTGATCGACGGGCACTGGCAGGCTGACGGCCTGCTGCCGCCCAACCCGGAAGCCCGGGAGCTGTTCGCCGCGCTGCTGTTCGCCCTGACCCCGGCAGGCGAGCTCTCGCGCAACTACCCCGACGCGCAGCAACAGGGCGGCCAACGTTCCCTGCCGGCGCGCTGGGACATTCGTTACACCCAACCCTTGAGCTTCGAATTGAACCTGCCACAAGGCCCGCACTATCGCGTAACGCCACTCGGTGAACCGACGTCATGACCGCCTACCTCAATGCCCTCGGCGTGATCTGCGCCCTGGGGCGCGACAAGCAAGCCGTGGCACGCAACCTGTTTGCCGGCGACTGCTCGGGCATGCGCCGCGAGTCCGGCTGGGTGCCGGAGCGCGAGCTGCCGGTGGCCGCCGTGCACGGCGATCTGGCGCCGATTCCCGAGGCGCTGGCCGACCAGCGCAGCCGCAACAATCAACTGTTGCTGGAAGCCGCGTTGCAGATTCGCGATGACATCGAGCAGGCGATCCAGACGTACGGGCGCGAGCGCATCGGCGTGGTACTCGGCACCAGCACTTCCGGTATCGACGAGGCCAGCCGTGGCCTGGCGCACTACATTCGCGACCAGCAGTTCCCGGCCGATTACGACTACCGACAACAGGAACTCGGCGCCCCGGCGAATTTCCTCGCCGACTGGCTGCAATTGAGCGGCCCGACCTATGTGATTTCCACCGCCTGCACCTCCAGCGCACGCGCGCTGATGAGCGCCCGACGCCTGCTCGATCTAGGCCTGTGCGACGCCGTGCTGTGCGGCGGTGTCGACAGCCTTTGCAAACTGACCCTCAACGGTTTCAGTGCGCTGGAAGCGGTGTCCGACGAGCGTTGCAATCCGTTTTCCGCCAACCGCAACGGCATCAACATCGGCGAAGCGGCGGTGCTGTTCGTGATGAGCAAAGCACGCGGCGCAGGGCCGGGCATTGCCCTGCTCGGCGCTGGCGCCAGCTCCGACGCGCACCATATTTCCGCACCGGAACCGAGCGGCCGTGGCGCGCTGCAATCGATGCAGAAAGCCCTCGATCAAGCCCATCTGCAAGCCGGCGACATCAGCTACCTGAACCTGCACGGCACCGCGACCCAGCACAACGACGCCATGGAAAGCCTGGCCGTCGCCGCGCTGTTTGCCGAAGGCGTACCGTGTTCCTCGACCAAACCGATGACCGGCCACACCCTCGGCGCCGCCGGTGCACTGGAAGCGGCGTTCTGCTGGTTGAGCCTGAGTGCCGACAACCCCGACCACGCCTTGCCGCCGCACGTCTGGGATGGCCAGCCGGATCCGGACCTTCCACCGCTCAAGTGGGTGACCGCAAGCGAACGCCTGGCGTCCATTGCTCCCCGCTACCTGATGAGCAACTCGTTTGCCTTCGGTGGCAATAACGTCAGCCTGATTATCGGAGACGCCCCATGACCCACTGGCCGCTCGCCGAACTGCTGCCCCACGCTGGCGACATGATCCTGATCGACCGGATCCTGAGCTTTGACGACGAACAGATCCACACCACCCTCACCGTCCGGCCCGGCGGCCTGTTCAGCCTGCCCGACGGCAGCCTGCCGGCCTGGGTCGGCGTCGAGTTGATGGCACAAAGCGTCGCCGCGTTCGCCGGCTGCCATGCGCGCCAGAAAGGCAACCCGGTGGAGCTGGGCTTTCTGCTCGGCACACGCAAGTTCGAATGCAATGTCGCAGCCTTTCCGGTCGGCAGCGAACTGACCATCCATGGCCTGCGCTCGCTGGAAGACGACAACGGCATGGGCGTGTTCGAATGCCACATCAACGCGCCCGGCATCGAGGCCAGCGCCCGGCTGAACGTGTTCCGCCCGCCCCACGCGGCGGACTATCTAGAGCAATCCCGCAACGAAACAAACAAGGAGTCGAACGATGACTGAATCAATACTGGTCACCGGCTCCAGCCGTGGCATCGGCCGCGCCATTGCCCTGCGCCTGGCCAGCGCCGGCCACGATATCGTCCTGCATTGCCGCAGCGGCATGACGCAAGCGCAATCAGTGAAAGCCGAAGTCGAAGCGCTCGGCCGCAACGCGCGCATCCTGCAATTCGACGTGGCGGATCGCGAAACCTGCAAAGCCATCCTCGAAGCCGACGTTGAAGCCCACGGCGCCTACTACGGCGTGGTGCTCAATGCCGGCCTGACCCGCGACGGCGCCTTTCCGGCTCTGAGCGACGATGACTGGGACGTGGTGCTGCGCACCAACCTCGACGGTTTCTACAACGTCCTGCACCCGGTGATGATGCCGATGATCCGCCGCCGCGCCGCTGGTCGCATCGTTTGCATCACCTCAGTCTCGGGGCTGATCGGCAACCGTGGCCAGGTCAATTACAGCGCGTCGAAAGCGGGCGTGATCGGCGCCGCGAAAGCCTTGGCGATCGAACTGGCCAAGCGCAAGATCACGGTCAACTGCGTCGCGCCGGGCCTGATCGACACGGCGATGCTGGATGAAAACGTGCCGGTGGAAGAACTGCTGAAAATGATCCCCGCACAACGCATGGGCACGCCTGAAGAGGTGGCCGGTGCGGTGAATTTCCTGATGTCGGCGGAAGCGTCGTACATCACCCGCCAGGTGCTGGCGGTCAACGGAGGCTTGTGCTGATGAAGCGCGTCGTCGTCACCGGCATGGCCGGCATTACCTCGCTGGGCAGCGACTGGGAGACCATCGCCGGCAATTTCGCCGCCAACCGCAGCGGCATCCGCCGGATGGACGAGTGGGATCGCTTCAGCGAACTCAACACCCGTCTGGCCGGGCCCATCGATGATTTCCAGGTGCCGGCGCACTGGACCCGCAAACAGCTGCGCAGCATGGGCCGAGTTTCGCGGCTGGCCGTCGGCGCGGCGGAAAAAGCGCTGGCCGATGCCGGCCTGCTCGGCGACGAGTCGATCAAGGACGGACGCATGGGCGTGGCCTGCGGCTCGTCCACCGGCAGCACCGACGAGATCAAGGCATTCGGCAACATGCTGCTGAACTCGGTGGCCGAAGGCCTCAACGCCAACTCCTACGTGCGGATGATGCCGCACACCACGGCGGCGAACATCAGCATCTTCTTCGGCCTCACCGGCCGCTTGATTCCGACCTCCAGCGCCTGCACCAGCGGCAGCCAGGGCATTGGTTACGCCTACGAGGCAATCAAGTTCGGACGCCTGCCGCTGATGCTCGCCGGCGGCGCCGAAGAGCTGTGCCCGACCGAGGCGATGGTGTTCGACGCGCTGTACGCCACCAGCCTGAAAAATGATGCACCGCACACCTCGCCCCGCCCGTACGACAAGGGCCGCGACGGTCTGGTGATCGGCGAGGGCGGCGGCATGCTGGTGCTCGAGGAACTGGAACATGCCCTCGCGCGCGGTGCGCACATTCACGCCGAGATCGTCGGTTTCGGCAGCAACGCCGACGGCCAGCACACCACCCGCCCCGAGCAAGTCACCATGCGCCGGGCAATGGAACTGGCACTGGAAGACGCAGGCCTCACGCCGGAAGTCATCGGCTACGTCAACGGCCACGGCACCGCCACCGAACAGGGCGATGTCGCCGAAACCCTGGCCACCAGTGCCCTGTTCGGCGAACGCATGCCGATCAGCTCGCAAAAGAGCTTCCTGGGCCACACCCTCGGCGCCTGCGGGGCGCTGGAATCGTGGTTCAGCATCGAGATGCTCAACCGCGATCTGTACGTGCACACGCTCAATCTCGACGAGGTCGATCCGCACTGCGGCAAGCTCGACTACCTGCGCGGCGAGTTCCGCCAGATGAGCCACGAATACGTGATGAACAACAATTTCGCTTTCGGCGGGGTCAACACCTCGCTGATTTTCCGTCGCTGGCCCCAACCGAATTAATCCAGGTCAAGGAGACCTCCATGCACTTCAAGAAACTCGCTGCCACCCTGCTCATCTGCGCCTTGCCGGCCGTCAGCCAGGCCCGTGACACGGCGGTCTACCTGCCGTTCGACAAGGCCGTCGCCGAAGCGACCCGCACCGGCAAGATCGACGGCAGCGTGAAGTTCTATCTGGCGGGCAACGCCCCGGCCGGCAAAGTCACCGTCGTCAGCCCCGGCGCCGTGACCAACAAAAAAACCAACGCCTTCAACAAGACCGACCAGGAAGCCTGCGAGTGGGTCGTGCAATCGGCGATCATCAGCCTGCACCAGGCCGCGAAAAGCGCCGGCGCCAACGCCGTGACCAACATCGTCAGCTTCTACAAGAGCAACGAGCGCAAGGATGCGAAAACCTACGAATGCCACGCGGGCGCAATCATGGCCGGCGTAGCGTTGAAGGGCGATCTGGCGACGGTTCAGTAACGGCCGGAAACGACAAAGGGCGCCTTTCGGCGCCCTTTCACAAACAGGTTGGCTTGTCATCGCCTGTCACCTGTCTGGCTCTGCGATGGCTGGTTGCCCAGGATCCTCAGAGTCTCACAAGCCCCTTTCGGGAACGCCGGCAGTATTGCCTGAAACCTCATGTCGAGCAACGGCTGGCATTTGGCTTCGATGCGCCACTTCCGTTGCCATCACAGTCCCAACGCCCGTCTGACTGCGGTTTTGATGGCGTGAAATTCGTCTGTTGCAAGATGTGAGATCAGGTAGATGCGTTTGCCTTGCCGATCCCGGCTTTTGATGCGATCAAGCCGCGAAAGGCTGACCGTGGCAATCATGTCGCACTTTGCCCAACAGGTCGAACCGGCTCCCTGAAGGTGACTTGCAAGTTCAAGATGGTGCCCAAGCAAGCTATCAGGGGCGGTGGTACTCAACGGCACTACTGTTACCAACAAGCTGTTGGTTCGATGTTTACGTATCACAACAACAGGTCTGACTTTGACCATCTCGGGGATTTCATAACCCCTGAAATCGCAAATCAAAACGCTGCCCTCCTTAGGCTGATATCGAAGTGGCATCCGTGACACTCGTTTGAAAAAGAACTGATTTTGCGCAACAACGGCCATATTCCCTACGACAGTTCCGTTACTCGAAATGTACGGAGTCGAGCCAACCAAACCTGTTCACCACAACTACACTCGCTCAAACAGGCCAATACACAGTGCCTGCCGGAACGGCGAGCCTGGTCGGTCAAGTACTCGCGGTTCTCTTTCACCGTCAAGGAGACAACCATGCAAGCGAAAGCCCTGATCACCGCCACCCTTTTCAGCCTGCTCCCCAGCGCCAGCCACGCCACCAATCTGATGTACATGCCATTCGAAACAGTCGTGTCGGATGCAATGCGCGCCGGGCGGCTGGATGGCAGTGTGAAGTTTTATCTGGTCGGCAACGGGCCTCAGGGCACTCAGCGATTGTTGCAGCGCGGGGTAGTCAGTGACTTGAAGACCAACGGTTTCAACAAGAGCGATCACGACTCCTGCGAGTGGGTGTTGCAGTCGAATCTGATTGCGCTGCAGACCGAGGCCAAGCGTGTCGGGGCGAATGCGGTGACCAATATCGTCAGCTACTACGACCAGCATGTGCGCAAGGATCTGAACACTTACGAATGTCGGGCCGGGGTGTTTGTGACGCGGGTGGCGTTGAAGGGTGATCTGGTGCGGCTGCCCTGATCAGCCGGCTTCAACCTTGCGCGTCAGCAATTCGACAAACGCCTTGGCCATCGGCGATTTCTGGTCCTTGCGCTGCACCAGCCACACCGCCGTCACGGCCTCGGGATCGAGCAGCGGCCGATAGACCACGCCGTCGATGCGCATCCGTTGATACGAGGCCGGCATCACCGACACGCCCAGACCCGCTGCAACCAGCCCGATGATAGTCATGGCTTCGCCGGCCTCCTGGGCGAAGTGCGGACTGAACCCGGCGTCACGGGCCAGGCTGATCAGTTGCGAATACAGACCGCTGCCGTAGCTGCGCGGGAAGAACACGAACGGCTCCAGAGCCAGCGCCGAGAGGAACAGCCCCTCTTCAGAGCCCTGTGCCAGCGGATGTTTGGAGCTGAGCACCGCGACCAATGGCTCGCGCATCAGTTCGACTACGCTCAGCGAATCCGGCAGGCCCAGCGGGCGCATGATGCCGACTTCGATCGATTCGTCCACCAGCGCATCCGCTACTTGGGTGCTGCTCATTTCCCGTAGGTTCAGGTGCACGGCCGGGAAGCGCTGGCGGAAGGAAAAAATTGCCTGGGGAATGGTCGAGTTGAACGGCGCCGAAGAGGTGAAACCGATCTTCAACTCTCCCAGCTCGCCGAGTTGCGCGCGGCGGGCCACGTCGGCCGCTTTATCGACCTGCGCGAGCACCAATCGCGCCTCTTCCAGAAACAGTCGCCCGGCCTCGCTGAGCTCGACCCGACGATTGGTACGCTCGAACAGTCTGGCGCCGACTTCCTGTTCCAGCGCCTGAATCTGCTGGCTCAGCGGTGGCTGGGAGATACCCAGCACCTGTGCGGCGCGGCCGAAGTGCAGTTCTTCGGCAACGGCGATGAAGTAGCGCAGATGACGTAATTCCATGGGCATCCCATTAGGTCGTGAAAGCTATCAAACAGGTCGAACAATATATTGGATAGAAACATTAGCCAGCTATATGATTTTTTCATTGCCTGCCTGCCCGCGCCCTCCGAGGTCTGATGTGAAAACCGCCGTCGCTCCACTGGCCCATGAAGTTCCGCCCGCTGCGGCGGACGATGTGCTGACCGAACTGCAAGAGATCTACATCGAGAAAGGCACGCCCGCGTTCATGCGCACGGTGCTCGCGCTGTTCAGCGGCGGCTTCGCTACCTTCGCCCTGCTGTACTGCGTGCAGCCGATGATGCCGCTGCTGTCCCACGAATATTCGATCAACGCGGCGCAGAGCAGTCTGATCCTGTCGGTGGCCACCGGCATGCTGGCGTTCGGTCTGCTGATCACCGGCCCGATTTCCGATCGGGTCGGGCGCAAGCCGGTGATGGTTGCCGCGCTGTTTGCCGCGGCCCTGTGCACCATCGCCAGTTCGATGATGCCGAGCTGGCACGGCGTATTGATCATGCGCGCGTTGATCGGGTTGTCGCTAAGCGGCCTGGCGGCGGTGGCGATGACTTACCTGAGCGAGGAAATCCATCCGCAGCACATCGGTCTGGCGATGGGTCTGTACATCGGTGGTAACGCGATTGGCGGCATGAGCGGGCGGTTGATCACCGGTGTGCTGATCGACTTCGTCAGCTGGCACACGGCGATGATGGTGATCGGTGGGCTGGCGCTGATCGCGGCGGCGGTGTTCTGGAAAATCCTGCCGGAGTCGCGCAACTTCCGCTCCCGCTCGCTGCATCCGCGCAGCCTGCTCGACGGCTTCACCATGCACTTTCGCGATGCCGGCCTGCCGCTGCTGTTCCTTGAGGCGTTCGTGCTGATGGGCGCATTCGTCACGCTGTTCAACTACATCGGCTACCGCCTGCTGGCCGAGCCGTACCACATGGATCAAGTGTTTGTGGGGCTGCTGTCGGTGGTGTACCTGTCGGGTATCTACAGCTCGGCAAAAATCGGTTCGCTGGCCGACAAACTGGGCCGCCGCAAAGTGCTGTGGGCCACCATTGCCCTGATGTTCGCCGGCCTCGCCCTGACGATGTTCACACTGCTGCCGCTGGTGATCATTGGCATGCTGATCTTCACCTTCGGCTTCTTCGGCGCCCACTCGGTGGCCAGCAGCTGGATCGGCCGCCGGGCGCTCAAGGCCAAGGGCCAGGCGTCGTCGTTGTACCTGTTCAGCTATTACGCTGGCTCGAGCATCGCCGGGACGGCGGGCGGAGTGTTCTGGCACATGGCCGGGTGGAACGGGATTGGCCTGTTCATTGGCGCGCTGTTGCTGGTGGCGCTGTTGGTGGCGTTGAAGCTGGCGAAGCTGCCGCCGCTGGGTGGTGTCAAAGCCTGATTCACGCCCACAAAAAAAACGCCCGGCATAAGCCGGGCGTTTTTGTTTTCTACCATTAGCGCTGAGCGCTGATTACTCGTGATACTGCGCCGACAACTCGTGCACCGCGCGCAGGAACGCGCCGGCGTGTTCCGGGTCGACTTCCGGCGTGATGCCGTGGCCGAGGTTGAACACGTGGCCGCTGCCCTTGCCGTAGCTGGCGAGGATGCGCCCGACTTCGGTGCGGATCGCTTCCGGCTTGGCGTACAGCACGGTCGGGTCCATGTTGCCTTGCAGCGCGACCTTGTCACCCACGCGCGCGCGGGCGTTGCCGATGTCGCAGGTCCAGTCCAGGCCCAGTGCATCGGCGCCGGCGTCGGCGATGCTTTCCAGCCACAGGCCGCCGTTCTTGGTGAAGAGGATCACCGGCACTTTGCGACCGTCGTGCTCGCGGATCAGGCCGCTGACGATTTTCTTCATGTAGGCCAGGGAGAATTCCTGATACGCCGCCGCCGACAGGTTGCCGCCCCAGGTATCGAAGATCTGCACCGCTTGCGCACCGGCCTGGATCTGGCCGTTGAGGTACGAAGTCACCGACTGCGCCAGCTTGTCCAGCAGCAGGTGCATGGCTTGCGGGTTGTCGTAGAGCATCGCCTTTGTCTTGCGGAAGTCTTTCGACGAACCGCCTTCGACCATGTACGTGGCGAGGGTCCACGGGCTGCCGGAGAAACCGATCAGCGGTACGCGACCGTTCAGTTCGCGGCGGATGGTGCTGACCGCGTCCATCACGTAGCCGAGGTCTTTGTGCGGATCCGGGATCGGCAGGGCTTCGATGTCGGCCAGGGTGCTGACGACTTTCTTGAAGCGCGGACCTTCACCGGTCTCGAAGTACAGGCCCTGGCCCATGGCATCGGGGATGGTGAGGATGTCGGAGAACAGGATCGCCGCGTCCAGTTGCGGATAGCGGTCGAGGGGTTGCAGCGTGACTTCGCAGGCGAATTCCGGATTCATGCACAGGCTCATGAAATCACCGGCCTGGGCGCGGCTGGCGCGGTATTCCGGCAAGTAGCGGCCGGCCTGGCGCATCATCCACACAGGGGTGACGTCTACGGGTTGCTTGAGCAGGGCGCGGAGGAAACGGTCGTTCTTCAGGGCAGTCATGTCGGCATCCGGAAAAAAAGTGCGGGCATTTTCTCAGAGCGCGACGCAAAAGGCACGGATGCAGGTCAGCCTTTTGTCTATCGGGTCAATTTGTCGCGCTGGAAATGCGCTATCAGCAACACTGAGAAACAACTGTGGGAGCGAGCTTGCTCGCGAAGAGGGCTTCACATTCAACATTGCTGTTGGCTGATCCACCGCTTTCGCGAGCAAGCTCGCTCCCACAGGGTTATTACTTTTGGCTCAGGATCCGGGTTTAGACGCCCAGGTAATCCAGGATCCCTTCAGCCGCATTGCGGCCCTCGAAGATCGCCGTCACCACCAGGTCGGAACCGCGCACCATGTCGCCACCGGCGAAGATTTTCGGGTTGCTGGTCTGGTGCTTGTACTGACCCTGCTCGGGCGCAACGACGCGGCCCTGGCTGTCGGTCTGGATTTCGAACTGCTCGAACCATGGCGCCGGGCTTGGACGGAAACCGAAAGCGATGACCACGGCGTCAGCCGGGATGATCTCTTCGGAGCCCGGGATCGGCTCTGGGCTGCGACGGCCACGGGCGTCCGGCTCGCCGAGACGGGTCTCGACCACTTTCACGCCTTCGACCTTGTCCTCGCCAACGATGGCGATCGGCTGGCGGTTGTAGAGGAATTTCACGCCTTCTTCCTTGGCGTTCTTCACTTCTTTGCGCGAGCCGGGCATGTTCGCTTCGTCACGACGATAGGCGCAGGTCACCGACTTGGCGCCCTGGCGGATCGACGTGCGGTTGCAGTCCATCGCCGTGTCGCCGCCGCCCAGCACCACGACCTTCTTGCCTTTCATGTCGACGAAATCTTCCGGCGATTTTTCAAAGCCCAGGTTGCGGTTGACGTTGGCGATCAGGAAGTCCAGCGCGTCATAAACGCCCGGCAGATCTTCACCGGCAAAACCGCCTTTCATGTAGGTGTAGGTGCCCATGCCCATGAACACGGCATCGTACTCGGCGAGCAGTTGCTCCATCGTCACATCCTTGCCGACCTCGGTGTTGAGGCGGAATTCGATGCCCATGCCAGTGAAGACTTCGCGGCGATTGCTCAGCACGGTCTTCTCGAGCTTGAACTCGGGGATGCCGAAGGTCAGCAGACCGCCGATTTCCGGGTTCTTGTCGAACACCACCGGCGTCACGCCGCCACGCACCAGCACGTCGGCACAACCGAGGCCCGCCGGGCCTGCACCGATGATCGCGACACGCTTGCCGGTCGGTTTGACCTTGGACATGTCCGGGCGCCAGCCCATGGCGAACGCGGTGTCGGTGATGTACTTCTCGACCGAACCGATGGTCACCGCACCGAAGCCGTCGTTAAGGGTGCAGGCACCCTCGCACAGACGATCCTGCGGGCACACCCGGCCGCAGACTTCCGGCAGGGTGTTGGTCTGGTGCGACAGCTCGGCGGCCTGGAGGATGTTGCCCTCGGCCACCAGCTTCAGCCAGTTCGGAATGAAGTTGTGCACCGGGCACTTCCATTCGCAATACGGGTTGCCGCAACCCAGGCAGCGGTGGGCCTGGTCGGCCGACTGCTGGGGTTTGAACGGTTCGTAGATTTCCACGAACTCTTTCTTGCGTTGACGCAACAGTTTCTTCTTCGGATCCTTGCGCCCGACATCGATGAACTGGAAGTCGTTATTCAGACGTTCAGCCATTGTTAAAACCTCATCAAACTCTTCAGGCGCATATCACTGCGGGTTGGCACGGGTGCTGGAAAGCAACGACTTCAGGTTGGCAGCCTTCGGCTTGACCAGCCAGAAACGACGCAGGTAGTCATCGAGGTTCTCGGCGAGTTCACGACCCCACTCGCTGTCGGTTTCCGCGACGTACTCGTTCAGCACGTTCTGCAGGTGGCTGCGATAGGCTTCCATCGCCTCGCCGCTGATCCGCTGGATTTCCACCAGTTCGTGGTTGACCCGGTCAACGAAGGTGTTGTCCTGGTCGAGCACGTAGGCGAAACCGCCGGTCATGCCAGAGCCGAAGTTGTAACCGGTCTTGCCCAGAACGCAGACAAAACCACCGGTCATGTACTCACAGCAGTGATCGCCAGTGCCTTCCACGACCGTGTGGGCACCGGAGTTGCGCACGGCGAAACGCTCGCCTGCGGTGCCGGCGGCGAACAGCTTGCCGCCCGTGGCGCCGTACAGGCAGGTGTTGCCGATGATGGCGCTTTCCTGAGTCTTATAAACGCTGCCCTTCGGCGGCACGATGGTCAGCTTGCCACCGGTCATGCCTTTGCCGACGTAGTCGTTGGCGTCGCCTTCCAGGTACATGTTCAGACCGCCGGCGTTCCACACGCCGAAGCTCTGACCTGCAGTGCCCTTGAAGCGGAAGGTGATCGGCGCTTTCGCCATGCCCTGGTTGCCGTGCTTGCGCGCGATTTCGCCGGAGATCCGTGCGCCGATCGAACGGTCGCAGTTGCAGATATCCAGATCGAACTCGGCGCCGCTGAGGTCGTTGATCGCCGATGTCGCCATCTCGACCATTTTCTCGGCCAGCAAGCCTTGGTCGAAAGGCGGGTTGCGCTCGACGCCGCAGAACTGAGGCTTGTCCGCCGGGATGTGGTCGCTGCCCAGCAGCGGAGTCAGATCCAGGTGATGCTGCTTGGCGGTCTGGCCTTCGAGGATTTCCAGCAGATCGGTACGGCCGATCAGCTCTTCGAGGGAACGCACGCCCAGCTTGGCCAGCCACTCACGGGTTTCTTCGGCGACGTAGGTGAAGAAGTTCACCACCATGTCGACGGTGCCGATGTAGTGATCCTTGCGCAGCTTCTCGTTCTGAGTCGCAACGCCGGTGGCGCAGTTGTTCAGGTGGCAGATACGCAGGTATTTGCAGCCCAGCGCAATCATTGGCGCGGTGCCGAAGCCGAAGCTTTCGGCGCCGAGGATGGCTGCCTTGATCACGTCGAGGCCGGTTTTCAGGCCGCCGTCGGTCTGGACCCGAACCTTGCCGCGCAGGTCGTTGCCGCGCAGGGTCTGGTGGGTTTCGGCCAGGCCGAGCTCCCAAGGTGCGCCGGCGTACTTGATCGAGGTCAGCGGCGAAGCACCGGTGCCACCGTCGTAACCGGAAATGGTGATCAAGTCCGCATAGGCCTTGGCCACACCGGCGGCGATGGTGCCGACGCCTGCTTCAGCCACGAGTTTCACCGAGACCAGCGCCTTCGGGTTGACCTGTTTCAGGTCGAAGATCAGTTGCGACAAGTCTTCGATGGAATAGATGTCGTGGTGCGGCGGTGGCGAAATCAGGGTCACGCCCGGCACTGCGTAACGCAGCTTGGCGATCAGCCCGTTCACTTTACCGCCCGGCAGTTGCCCACCCTCGCCCGGCTTGGCGCCCTGGGCGACCTTGATCTGCAGCACTTCGGCGTTGACCAGGTATTCCGGGGTCACGCCGAAACGGCCGGTCGCGACCTGCTTGATTTTCGAGCTCTTGATGGTGCCGTAGCGCGCCGGGTCTTCGCCGCCTTCGCCGGAGTTGGAACGCGCACCGAGGCGGTTCATGGCTTCGGCCAGGGCTTCGTGAGCTTCCGGCGACAGGGCGCCCAGCGAGATACCGGCGGAGTCGAAGCGCTTGAGCACCGATTCCAGCGGTTCGATTTCACTGATGTCCAGCGGCGTGTCGAGGGTCTTGACCTTGAACAGGTCGCGGATCATCGACACCGGACGGTTGTCCACCAGCGAGGTGTATTCCTTGAATTTGGCGTAGTCGCCCTGCTGCACGGCGGCTTGCAGGGTGTTGACCACGTCCGGGTTGTACGCGTGATATTCGCCACCGTGGACGAACTTCAGCAGACCACCCTGCTGGATCGGCTTGCGCGGACTCCAGGCTTCGGTGGCCAGTGCTTTCTGCTCGGCTTCGATGTCGACAAAACGCGCACCCTTGATGCGGCTCGGCACGCCACGGAAGCTCAGCTCGC
Organism: Pseudomonas sp. GM25; assembly: GCF_000282255.1. Lineage (NCBI taxonomy): Bacteria > Pseudomonadati > Pseudomonadota > Gammaproteobacteria > Pseudomonadales > Pseudomonadaceae > Pseudomonas > Pseudomonas sp. GM25. The sequence goes on from NZ_AKJQ01000029.1 coordinate 112,490, forward strand.
AAACTTCCTCGGACAGGCCGATGGCTTCGAACAACTGAGCACCGCGATAGGACGCGATGGTCGAGATGCCCATCTTCGACAGGATCTTCAACAGGCCTTTGGTGATGCCTTTACGGTAGTTCTTGAACACCTCGTAGAGGTCGCCCAGGACTTCACCGGTCCGGATCAGGTCGCCCAGCACTTCGTAGGCCAGGAACGGATAGACCGCCGAGGCGCCGAAACCGATCAGCACCGCGAAGTGGTGCGGATCGCGCGCGGTGGCGGTTTCAACCAAGATGTTGGAGTCGCAGCGCAGGCCTTTTTCGGTCAGGCGGTGGTGCACCGCGCCGGTGGCCAGCGAGGCGTGGATCGGCAGTTTGCCCGGGGCGATATGACGGTCGCTCAGAACAATCTGGGTACGACCGGCGCGCACGGCTTCTTCAGCCTGATCGGCGACGTTGCGGATCGCCGCTTCGAGGCCGACGCTTTCGTCGTAGTTGAGGTCGATGATCTGCCGCTCGAAACCCGGGCGGTCGAGGTTCATCAGCGAACGCCACTTGGCCGGGGAAATGACCGGCGAGCTGAGGATCACGCGCGAAGCGTGCTCCGGCGATTCCTGGAAGATGTTGCGCTCGGCACCGAGGCAGATTTCCAGCGACATCACGATCGCTTCACGCAGCGGGTCGATCGGCGGGTTGGTCACCTGGGCGAACTGCTGGCGGAAATAGTCGTACGGCGTACGCACGCGCTGGGACAGCACGGCCATCGGCGTGTCGTCGCCCATCGAGCCAACGGCTTCGTAGCCTTGTTCGCCGAGCGGACGCAGTACCTGATCGCGCTCTTCGAACGTGACCTGATACATCTTCATGTATTGCTTGAGCTGATCGACGTCGTAGAAAGCCGAACCGTGATCGTTGTCTTCCATGGTCGCCTGAATGCGCAGGGCATTCTTGCGCAGCCATTGCTTGTATGGATGACGGGATTTCAGACGGTTGTCGATCGCATCGGTGTCGAGGATCTGCCCGGTTTCGGTGTCCACGGCGAAGATCTGGCCCGGGCCGACACGGCCTTTGGCAATCACGTCTTCAGGCTTGTAGTCCCACACGCCGATTTCCGACGCCAGGGTGATGAAACCGTTGGTGGTGGTGACCCAGCGCGCCGGGCGCAGACCGTTACGGTCGAGCAGGCACACCGCGTAGCGACCGTCGGTCATTACCACGCCGGCCGGGCCGTCCCACGGCTCCATGTGCATCGAGTTGTACTCGTAGAATGCACGCAGATCCGGGTCCATGGTTTCGACGTTCTGCCACGCTGGCGGAATGATCATCCGCACGCCACGGAACAGGTCGATGCCGCCGGTGACCATCAACTCAAGCATGTTGTCCATGCTCGAGGAGTCGGAACCGACACGGTTGACCAGCGGGCCGAGCTCTTCCAGATCCATCAGATCGTTGGTGAACTTGGTGCGACGAGCCTGAGCCCAGTTGCGGTTGCCGGTGATGGTGTTGATCTCGCCGTTGTGGGCGAGGAAGCGGAATGGCTGGGCCAGCGGCCATTTCGGCAGGGTGTTGGTGGAGAAGCGCTGGTGGAACACGCAGATCGCGGTTTGCAGGCGCTCGTCGCTCAGGTCCGGATAGAACGCGGCCAGGTCGGCCGGCATCATCAGGCCTTTATAGATGATGGTCTTGTGGGAAAAGCTGCAGATGTAGTGGTCGGTGTCGGCGGCGTTGGCCACTGACGAACGACGACGGGCGCTGAACAGCTTGACCGCCATGTCCTGATCGCTCAGGCCTTCGCCGCCGATGTACACCTGCTCGATCTGCGGCAGGCGCTCAAGGGCCAGGCGGCCGAGGACGCTGGTGTCGATCGGCACTTTGCGCCAGCCGATCAGTTGCAGGCCTTCGGCCAGGATCTCGCGGTTCATGTTTTCGCGAGCGGCTTCGGCCTTGGCCGGATCCTGATTGAAGAAGACCATGCCCACGGCATATTGCTTGGGCAGCTCGACGCTGAAGGTTTCCTGGGCAATGGCACGCAGGAACGCGTCGGGCTTTTGAATCAGCAGACCGCAACCGTCACCGGTCTTGCCGTCGGCATTAATCCCACCGCGGTGGGTCATGCAGGTCAGGGCCTCGATGGCCGTTTGCAAAAGGGTATGACTGGGTTCGCCCTGCATATGGGCTATCAGGCCGAAACCGCAGTTATCCTTGAATTCATCTGGTTGGTACAGACCTGCTTTCATAGACACTTTCTCACCAGGCTGCCTCTTTTCGAGGCAAATTTCTTTTCAATTCAACCACTTGCATCTCGCGCCGAACGTACGCCGGCTTAGCGGGGGCAAAAGGGTGGTCATTGTACACAGCGACACAGAGGCTCACAAATTTGACGACGAAATGTCGCAAATTCATGTCGCATTTGTGAAAGGTTTAAAGCGATCTGCTGTGCTAGTCAAAACTTTTTTAATTTTGACCGCAACGACTCAAAGACTACTGTGACGCAGACACCACAAGGCACGCGGCCCGTAAGGGCGGCGCGCACTTGTAGAAATTTTGAGGTGCTTGGAGAGGCGGCCTGGGTAAGGCCGCCGAATCTTCAGCGAGTTGTTGCCAGTTCCTGTTGGACGCTGGCGACAGTGCGAGGCCAAGGTTTACCAGCCTGAACCTTCGCTGGCAAGGCCTTGATGGCAGAAACGGCTGCATCACGATTGGCGAAGTTGCCGTAGGTGATCACGTAGAGAGGCTTGCCGTTGAGGACTTTCTTGAAATAACGGTACTCGCCGCCCTGCTCCTTGACGAAGCTTTGCGCGGTCGCTTCGGAGCTGGTGCCGAGGATCTGCACCACGTAGTTGCTGGTCGGCTGACCGGCGTACCAGCTGCCACCGGCAGCCTTGGCGACAGTGACCGGCTTCTCGGCCGGTTTGGCGGCGGCAACAGGCTTGGCAGGCGCCGGAGCCGGTTTGGCCGCTGGAGCGGCCGGAGCAGGCTTGGCGGTCGCGACCTGGGTCGGGGCCGGGGTCGGCTTCGGTGCCGGAACTGGAACCGGGGTCGGCGCAGGGCCGGCCTGAACGCCCGCTGGTGGCGCGGTGGTGGTCACGGTAGGTGGCGTGTTGCTGGAGCCTTCAACCGGCACGCCGTCGTCGCCTTCAGTGATACCACCCGCGGCTTCAGCCAACGGGCCACGCATCACCGGTTGCGAGTTGCCGACCAGCGGCAGCGGCATCGGCTGGGTATTGCCGTTGAATTCGACGGACGGCGCGCCACCCGCCTGCGGTGTGCCCTGACCCAATGGCAGTTGCGCCTGCTCGTTGGCCGGCGCACCGGTGGTCGGTGCCTTGTTGCGACCCGGCATCAGCCAGGCGGCAGCGACCGCGACCACAACGACGGCGGAAATCGCCAATACGTGTTTCTTCGGCATGTTGAACCCCATACTTGGACGCTTGACCGCAGAGCGGCTGGCAATCATGACTTCGATCAGAGCATCGCGAGCGACCTGGTTGATGTTGCCGGGCCAACCCTCGGAGCTTTCGTGAATATCAGAGATCTGATCCGCGGTGAAAAGTTCGACACCCCGGCCCGCGCCTTCGAGCCGCTGGTCGAGATACTCGCGGGTTTCTTCTTCGGTGTACGGCTGCAATTCGATGACGTGGAAGCGCTCTTCCTCAAGGTGCAAAGCCTCGAGCTGCGCGATCAGCGACGACTCACCGAACAGGAACACATGCGGGCGGCCTTCCGGCGCGCCGGCGCCCAGCGCCATCAGCGCTTCAAGCGCGGACTCGTCGAGCTGCTCGGCATCGTCCACCAGCAGATAGACTTCCTGACCCGTCAGCGCGAGCTGCACGACCTGATCGAGGATCGCCCCGACTTCGGCCTGCGCCACGTCGAGCGCCTGGGCGATCTGGCGCAGCACACCGGCTGCATCGCCAGCGCCACGGGCGGAAACGACGACGCTCTGCACCGATTGCTTGTTGGTGCTGGCAACCAGCGCCTGACGCAGCAGGGTCTTGCCGCTGCCCTGCGGGCCGGTGACCACCAGCAGCAACTGACTGTAACGCGCCAGATGATGCAGTTGACCCAGCACCGGCTTGCGCTGGGCCGGGAAGAATTTGAAGCCCGGCACCCGCGGCGCGAAAGGGTCGTGACTTAACTGGAAATGGCCGAGGAACGCCTCGTCGGCATGCAAACTAGTCATCGGAATCTTATTAACCTTTAAGCTGAGCCAGAGCGCGGTAATCCGCTCCCAGCGTGGCCTGTAGAACCTCTTTCGGATAATCGTCGGTCACCACCGCTTCGCCCATCCGGCGCAGCAGCACCAGGCGCAAGCGACCGTCGATCACTTTTTTGTCAATTGCCATGTGTTCAAGAAAATCGGCTTCGGTCATCTCTTCCGGCGGGATCACCGGCAGACCGGCACGCTGGAACAGGCGGATGCCGCGATCGCGCTCCTGCTCGCTGATCCAGCCCAGGCGCGCGGACATTTCCAGCGCCATCACGGTGCCAGCAGCGACCGCTTCGCCATGCAACCAGACACCATAGCCCATGTGGGTTTCGATGGCGTGGCCAAAGGTGTGGCCGAGATTGAGGGTGGCCCGTACGCCGGTTTCCTTCTCGTCGGCGCCGACCACCGCCGCCTTGGCAGCGCAGGAGCGCTCGATGGCGTAGGTCAGGGCCGTTTGATCCAGCGCACGCAGGGCGTCGACGTTTTCCTCAAGCCAGGTCAGGAACGGTTCGTCGCAGATCAGACCGTATTTGATGACTTCCGCCAGGCCGGCCGACAGCTCGCGCGCTGGCAGGGTTTTCAGGGACGCGGTATCGATCAGCACCACATTCGGCTGATAGAACGCGCCGACCATGTTCTTGCCCAGCGGATGGTTGATCCCGGTCTTGCCGCCCACCGACGAATCGACCTGGGACAGCAGCGTGGTAGGGATCTGGATGAAATCGACGCCGCGCTGGTAGCAGGCGGCCGCGAAACCGGCCATGTCGCCGATCACACCGCCGCCGAGGGCGATCACCGTGGTGCGGCGGTCATGACGAGCGGTCAGCAGGCCGTCGAAGATCAGTTGCAGGGTTTCCCAGTTCTTGAAGGCTTCGCCGTCGGGCAGCACCACGGAAACCACCGAGAACTGCGCCAGGCTGCGGGTCAGACGTTCGAGATAGAGCGGCGCAACGGTCTCGTTGGAGATGATTGCCACTTGCCGCCCGTGGATATGCGGGGCCAGCAGCTCAGGCTGGTCCAGTAATCCTTCGCCAATGTGAATCGGGTAGCTGCGCTCGCCTAGGTCGACCTTGAGTGTCTGCATGTGTCCCCACGATGAAGATGAAGCAGGCGTCCTGCCTGGAATTATCGAATGTTCACGGCATGTGCTGGTGTGACGCCACTCGCACGCCATCCGCCACAACCCTTGGCGGCCATTACAGGTCGCCGAGGATAGCGCATTTCGTGCGGCGCTTTAACGGGGCGGAAGTTGCTGCAGGCGGTCGAGAATATCGAGCACGACCATGCGCGGTGGCCGCTCGTCGGTTTCCACCACCAGATCGGCGATTTCCCGATAGAGCGGATCACGGATCGCCAGCAGGTCGCGCAGGGTTTTCTCCGGATTGGCGGTGCGCAGCAACGGCCGGTTGCGGTCGCGAGAGGTGCGGCCGACCTGCTGCTCGACGGAGGCGTGCAGATACACCACCCGCCCGCCCTCGTGCAGGGCCTTGCGGTTGGCATCGCGCATCACCGCGCCGCCGCCGGTCGCCAGCACCACGCCGTCGAACGCGCACAGCTCGGCGATCATCGCCTGCTCACGGTCACGAAAGCCGGGCTCGCCTTCCTTGTCGAAGATCCACGGGATATTGGCGCCCGTACGCAGTTCAATTTCCTTGTCGGAATCCTTGAACGGCAGGCGCAGCTCTTTGGCCAGTAATCGGCCGATGGTGCTTTTTCCAGCCCCCATCGGTCCTACAAGAATCAAATTTCGCACAGAATCAACGACTCACAGCAATCGCCTGGTTATTCATGATACGCGGAGTGAGAAATACCAGCAGCTCGGATTTTTTCTCCGAAACCACATCACGCCGGAAAAGGCGGCCAAGATACGGCACATCGCCAAGAAATGGCACCTTATCTACAACCTTGCTTTGAGTATTTGAGAAAACGCCCCCAATCACGATGGTCTCGCCGTCGTTCACCAGCACCTTGGCATTGACCTCGTTTTTCTTGATCGGCGGTACATCCTGCACTTTGTTCAGGTAGTCCGGTTCGTCCTTGGTGACCTTGACCTCCATGATGATGCGGTTGTCCGGGGTGATCTGCGGCGTCACTTCCAGCGACAGCGACGCCTCCTTGAAGGACACCGACGTAGCGCCGCTGGAGCTGGCTTCCTGATACGGAATCTCGGTGCCCTTGAGGATCTTCGCAGTCTCCTTGTCGGAGGTGACCACTTTGGGCTGCGAGACGATTTCGCCGTTGCCGGTCTTTTCCATCGCGGTCAGCTCAAGGTCGAGCAAGACGTTGTCGGTGATGAACGCGATGCCGATCCCGGACGTGTTGTTGACCGTGCCCATGTCGACGAACGGCGAGTTGGTGCTGGTGCTGCCCGGCGTGCCAATGGTGGTCGACGAGCCGTTACTGACCCCGGAAGTGTTCCAGTTGCCCTTGTTCTGGATCGAACCGCCCCAGCGCACGCCCAGGCTCTTGTCGTAGTCGACGTTGGCCTCGACGATCCGCGCCTCGATCATCACCTGACGCACCGGAATATCCAGTTGCGCCACGATCCGCCGCAGCTCGTCGAGGCGATCCTGGGTCTGGTAGGCAATGATGTTGTTGGTCCGCTCATCGACGGTGATCGAACCCCGCTCGTCGACCTTGGCCTCGGCGCTGGTGACCGACTGGAACAGCTTGGCGATGTCCGCAGCCTTGGCATAGTTCACTTGCAGCAGCTCGCGGCGCAGCGGCGCCAGTTCGGCGATCTGTTTCTGCGACTCCAGTTCCTGCCGCTCACGCGCAGCGATTTCATCGGCCGGCGCCACCAGCAACACGTTGCCGACCTTGCGCTTGTCCAGGCCTTTGGTCTTGAGCACTAGATCCAGCGCCTGATCCCACGGTACGTTCTGCAGGCGCAAGGTGATTCCGCCCTGCACCGTATCGCTGGCCACCAGATTGAGGTTGGTGAAGTCGGCGATCAGTTGCAGCACCGAACGCACATCGATGTCCTGAAAGTTGAGAGAGAGCTTTTCGCCGTTATAGCTGTTGCGGTCGGCGTTGCGCTTTTGCAGGTCATCGACGGTCAACGGCCGGATGCTGACGGTCAGCTTGTTGTCGGTCTGGTAAGTGGAATAGTCGAACGTACCGTTGGGTTCGACGGTGATCGTCGCGCGATCACCGCTGACACCGGCATTGACGAACTGCACCGGGGTGGCGAAATCCTTGACGTCGAGGCGCACCCGCAGCGGTTCGGGCAATTGGGTACGGGCGAAATTGAGGATGATCTTGCCGTCGTGTTCCTGAATATCCGGTGCGATGGCTGGATCGGACAGGTCGATGACCACGTTGCCCTCGCCCGCCGTGCCACGCTGGAAATCCACACCGCGAATGGCTCTGGCGGTTGGCGCAAAGGTCCGGATCGGCGCTGCCGCAGTTGCTGCGCGCGGTGCACGAGCCGCCGGACGCGGGGCAGCGGCTTTGCTGCCTTGCCCGACCACCACGAATACCGTATTGCCTTCGACCCGGGTGTCGTACGGCGCCAGTTGCGTCAGGCTGATGATCAGCCGCGTCCGGTTATTGGCCTCGACCACCGTGGCCGTGCGGGCATTACCGCTGCCCAGGTCACGGGTCTTGCTCGCCAACTGACTTGCGACACCCGGTAGATCGAGGGCGATCCGCGCCGGCGAATCGGTGGTGTAGCCCTTGGGCTGCGGAGGCGGGCCGTCGAATGACAGCTTCAGCTCGACCCGGTCGCCCGGCAGTGCCGCGACGTCCAGCGCCTTCAGATTGGCTGCCTGTACCATCGGTGAAAGCAGCGCCATCCATAGCGAAAAACCGAGGGTGGAAAAAATCCTGTTCATTATTCGACTTCCACTTATGAGTGCTCTTTCAAAGGAATGGTGCGCGGCCGCTCAAGCCAGGCGCCCTGGCCATCCGGAACGATTTCCACCACCTCGACCTGTGAAGCGCTGATCGCAACGATCCGCCCGTCGTTACGGCCCAGGTAATCGCCGACCTTGAGCCGATGGACCCCGCCCGCCCCCCGCAGCAACGCGAAGGAACCAGAGGCGTTGGCAATCGTGCCGACCATTTCAAACTGCTCGATGTTGAAACCTTCGAGGTATTGCTTGACCCGGTTGGGATCGGGTTTCACGTCGCGCGAGCCGTGTTTCTGCCCGGCCAGATCGACCCGCAACTGACGCGAAAACGGACTGCGCAAGTTGGCGGCGCTGTAGGTGAATGTCGGGTAGGAGCGGAAGGTCGGGGTCGGCTCGATCTTGCCCGGCGGACGCAGGCGCACTTCATTCATGTAGGCGTCGAGGTCACTGAAGTCATCGCCGCCACAGCCACCGAGCATCAATAACAATGCCGACAAGGCGATAAAACGGATCGGGCTCATTTTTGCAGCCCCTTGTCGTTGTAGCGGTAGGTCTTGGCGAGAATGCTCATGCGCAACTTCGGCCCGCCTTCGGGATTGGCCGGCGCCAGCTCGAAATCGTGCAGGGTGACGATGCGGGGCAACCCGGCCACGCCACTGACGAAGGTCGCAAGGTCGTGGTAGGCACCGGTCACGGTGATCTGGATGGGCAGCTCGATGTAGAACTGCTGGGTGACCTCCGGCAGCAGCTTGATCTCTTCGAATTCAAGACCGCTGCCCAGCCCAGTGCGGGTGATGTCTTCCAGCAACCCCGGCACTTCGGTGTCACTGGGCAATTGCCGCAACAGCACGCCGAACGAATTTTCCATCTCTTTCATCTGCTGGGTGTACAGCTCCAGATTGGCCGCCATGTGCGCCTTGCTCGCAAACTGTTCCTTGAGGGTGATTTCCTCCTCACGCTTGAGCTCGAGCTGATTCTCCAGGTCACTGATGAAAAAGTTATAGCCAAGCGCCAGAACCAGCACCATCAACAGCCCGCCGGCCAGGCTTTTGACCACTGGCGGCCAGGAGCCGATGTTGCTGGTGTCCAGGTCGTTGAAATCGACATTGCGCAGGCTGTCCAGCCACTCGGACGGCTTCATTGGTCGTCCTCCTCGATCCGGGGTCGAGTCTGGCGAACGGTCAGCTGAAAGACGTTGGCCTGATCCACCTGGCCAGCGGTGGTGGCTTTCACTTCATTGAGGTTGGGCGCATCGAACCAGTCGGAGGCATCGAGATTGCGCATCAGGTCGGACACCCGATTGTTCGACTCCGCCGCGCCGCTGATCGACAGGGTCTTGCCGACCATCTTCACGTCGGTGAAATACACCCCGTCGGGCAAGGTGCGCGCCAGCTGATCGAAGATCCGCCCGCTGATCTGCCGGTTGCCCTGCAAGTCCTGGATGATGCGCATGCGCTCCACCAGTTGCTGACGATGGGCCTTGAGCTCGCTGATCTGCTTGATCCGTTCGTCGACCACGGCGATCTGCTTGCCGATGTAGTCATTGCGCGCGACCTGCCGCGCGATGGCGGCGCTGATGATCTGGTCGGCAATGAGCACCGCCCCGACCGAACCGACCACCACGCCGGTCAAGGCCAGCAGGAAGCGTTTGCGCCGCTCTTCGCGACGCTCCTCGCGCCAGGGTAAAAGATTGATCCGCGCCATCAGTCGAAACTCCTGAGCGCGAGCCCGCAGGCAATCATCAGGGCCGGCGCATCGCTCGCCAGGGCCCCGGCGTTGACCTTGCTGCTCAAGGCCATGTCGGAAAACGGGTTGGCAACCTGGGTCGGGGTGTTCAGGCGTTCTTCGATCAGCCGGTCGAGCCCGGGCACCGACGCCGTGCCGCCGGCCAGCAGAATGTGGTCGACAGCGTTGTACTGACCGGAAGCGAAAAAGAACTGCAGGGAGCGCGACACCTGCTGCACCAGTGCCTCGCGAAACGGTTGCAGCACCTCGCTGACGTAGTCGTCCGGCAGGCCGCCCTGCTTCTTGGCGAGTCCCGCCTGTTCAAGGGTCAGGCCATAACGGCGCTGGATTTCCTCGGTCAGCTGTCGACCGCCGAACAGCTGCTCGCGGGTGTAGATGATCCGACCGTTGTGCAGGACGCTGAGGGTAGTCATGGTGGCGCCGATGTCGACCACGGCCACCGTCAGACGATCCTGTGACGCGGCCAGTTGCGTAGCCAGCAGGCCAAACGAGCGCTCCAGCGCATAAGCCTCGACATCCACCACCCGCGCCGTCAGCCCGGCCAGTGCGAGCGCCGCTTCGCGGACTTCGACGTTTTCCTTGCGACAGGCGGCCAGCAGCACGTTGACCCGCTCGGGGTTGCGCGGCGAAACGCCCTGGACTTCGAAGTCGATGGCGACCTCGTCCAGCGGATAGGGAATGTATTGATCGGCTTCGATCTTGAGCTGGTTTTCCAGCTCGTCGTCGGACAGCCCGGCGTCCATCTCGATGACCTTGGTGATCACCGCAGAACCGGCCACCGCCACCGCCACGGTTTTCAGCCCGGTGCGCGCCTTGACCAGCACCCGGGACAGGGCCTGGCCGACGCCCTCGAGCTCGGCGATGTTCTTTTCGACCACGGCACTCGCCGGCAACGGCTCCACCGCGTACGCCTCGACCCGGTAGCGCTCACCCTGACGGCTCAGCTCCAGCAGCTTCACCGATGTGGAGCTGATGTCGATCCCCAGTAACGTATTGGCCTTTTTATTGAAGAGTCCTAGCACTACCAATTCCCTATGACTATCCGTGAGTTACGGACTCTGTAATGCGCATTGCGTTCCCTCGCCCCGTCTTGACAGAAGCGCAAATGACGCCCCCAGCGGAAAAGTGCTTATAATGCCCAGCGATTTTTTCCGCTTTTTACTGCCGGCGCGGGTCGTTCTGTGTGTTTCCCGGAACCCTGTCGCCCAATTCATTCTTTGCCGTGGATGTCCAAAAGCCTTGATTCGTCTGCTGAAATTTTTCGGTTGGTCCATCGTCGCCGTTTTCTGCGGACTGCTTTTAGGTCTCAGCGGCGCGTTTCTTTACCTTAGTCCGGGTTTGCCATCTGTGGAGGCGCTGAGAAGCATTCAGTTGCAGATTCCGCTCCGGGTCTACAGCAGCGACAACAAGTTGATCGCAGAATTTGGCGAAATGCGCCGCACACCGATCCGTTTCGCCGACATTCCCCCCAATTTCATCAATGCGTTACTAAGTGCTGAAGACGACAACTTCGCCAATCACTATGGCGTCGATCCGAGCAGCCTGATGCGTGCCGCGACCCAACTGGTCAAGAGCGGTCACATCCAGTCCGGCGGCAGCACCATCACCATGCAGGTGGCGAAGAACTTCTTCCTGACCAGCGAACGCAGCTTCTCGCGCAAGACCACTGAAATCCTTCTGGCCCTGCAGATCGAACGGCAGCTGACCAAGGACGAGATCCTTGAGCTGTACGTGAACAAGATCTATCTGGGCAACCGCGCCTACGGCATCGAGGCGGCGGCGCAGGTGTATTACGGCAAGTCGATCCGCGAAGTCAGCCTGGCGCAGATGGCGATGATCGCCGGCCTGCCGAAAGCCCCGTCGCGCTTCAACCCGTTGGCCAACCCGGCGCGCAGCAAGGAGCGTCGCGACTGGATCCTCGGCCGCATGTACAAGCTCGGCAAGATCACCGAGGCCGACTACACCGCCGCGATCAACGAGCCGCTGAACGCCAGCTATCATGTGCCGACCCCGGAAGTGAACGCGCCGTACATCGCCGAAATGGCCCGTGCGGAAATGGTCGGCCGCTACGGCAGCGACGCCTATACCGAAGGTTTCCGCGTCACCACCACGGTGCCGAGCAACCTCCAGGAAATGGCCAACACAGCTTTGCACGAAGGCCTGATGACCTACGATCAGCGCCACGGCTACCGTGGCCCTGAATCGCGCCTGCCGGGCAAGACCCGTGAAGCCTGGGCCACCGAACTGACCAAGCAACGCACCATCAGCAGCCTCGAGCCGGCCATCGTCACCCAGGTCGACAAGACCGGCCTGCAAGTGCTGACCCGCACCGGCGAAGAGCACGTGGCGTGGGACACCATGAAATGGGCGCGACCGTTCCTCAATACCAACAGCATGGGCGCCAATCCGCGTCAGCCGTCGGATGTGGCACAGATCGGCGACCTGGTTCGCGTGCAGCGCCAGCCGAACAATTCGCTGAAGTTCAGTCAGATCCCACAGGCGCAAGGCGCGCTGGTGTCGCTGGATCCGCAGAACGGCGCGATCCGTTCGCTGGTCGGCGGTTTCGCCTTCGAGCAGAGCAACTACAACCGCGCGATGCAGGCCAAGCGTCAACCGGGCTCGAGCTTCAAGCCGTTCGTCTACAGCGCCGCACTGGATAACGGCTACACCGCCGCCAGCCTGGTCAACGACGCACCGATCGTGTTCGTCGACGAGTACCTGGACAAGGTCTGGCGTCCGAAGAACGACACCAACACCTTCCTCGGCCCGATCCGTTTGCGTGAGGCGCTGTACAAGTCGCGCAACCTGGTGTCGATCCGCCTGTTGCAGGCGATGGGCGTGGGCAAGACCATCGACTACATCACCCGCTTCGGCTTCAACAAGCAGGACCTGCCACCAAACCTGTCCCTGGCGCTGGGCACCGCGACCCTGACGCCAATGGAAATCGCCACCGGCTGGAGCACCTTCGCCAACGGCGGCTACAAGATCACCCCGTACATCATCGACAAGATCGAAAGCCGCAACGGCGACACGCTGTTCGTCGCCAATCCGCCGACCGTACCGCAGGGCGGCGCGGCCACCGACGGTATCGCGGCCCCCGCTACCGAATCGTTTACCGTCAATGCAGCGCCGGTTCCGGGTGAAGCGCCGGGCAACGCCGCCGTGCCGCAAGCACCGGCAGTTGCCGAGCGCATCGTCGATGGCCGCACTACTTACATCCTCAACAGCATGCTGCAGGACGTGATCAAGCTTGGCACCGGCCGTCGCGCACTGGCCCTGGGCCGCAGCGACATCGCGGGCAAGACCGGTACCACCAACGAATCCAAGGATGCGTGGTTCTCCGGTTACAACGCCGATTACGTGACCACCGTGTGGACCGGTTTCGACCAGCCGGAAAGCCTCGGTCGCCGGGAGTTCGGCGGCACCGTGGCACTGCCGATCTGGATGAACTACATGGCCGCCGCGCTCAAGGACAAGCCACCGCATGTCCAGCCGGAGCCGGAAGGCATCCTCAGCCTGCGGGTGGACCCGGTCAGCGGTCGCGCGGCATCGCCGAGCACGCCGGGGGCCTACTTCGAGCTGTTCAAGGCTGAGGACACGCCACCGTCGGTCAACGAGATCGGCAATGGCACCGTGCCGGGCAGTCCGCTGCCAGCGGATGAGCAGGCGCCGATCGATCTGTTCTGATCCTGATCCTGAACCGCTAAAAAGCCCCGCCTTCGATTGAAGTGCGGGGCTTTTTATTACCTGTTCATTTTTGTGTTGTCTGGGCCGGCCTCTTCGCGGGCAAGCCCGCTCCCACAGTAACCGGGTGTACGCTCCATTTGTGAACGCCACAAAACCCTGTGGGAGCGGGCTTGCCCGCGAAGAGGCCCTTAAGATCACCCCAAAATCAACAGGCACAAAAAAGCCCCGACTCTCACGAACCGGGGCTTTCGGTTGAAGCGCTACAACGACTTAGCCGTTGAACACGTCATCCACGCTTTTCAGCGGGTAGTTCTTCGGATACGGCAGGGTCGCCACACCGGTCTCGATCGCGGCCTTGGCCACGGCGTCGGAGATCACGGTGATCAGGCGTTTGTCCATTGGCTTCGGAATGATGTACTCACGGCCGAATTCCAGGGAGATACCGCCGTAGGCGTCGCAGACTTCCTGAGGCACCGGCAGCTTGGCCAGTTCGCGCAGGGCGTTGGCGGCAGCGATCTTCATTTCTTCGTTGATGCGCTTGGCGCGAACGTCCAGGGCACCACGGAAGATGAACGGGAAGCCCAGCACGTTGTTGACCTGGTTCGGGTAGTCCGAACGGCCGGTGGCCATGATCACGTCGTTACGGGTGGCGTGAGCCAGTTCCGGGGAGATTTCCGGATCCGGGTTGGAGCAGGCGAAGACGATCGGGTTGGCCGCCATGCGCTTGAGTTGCTCGGCGCTCAGCAGGTTCGGGCCCGACAGGCCGACGAATACGTCAGCGCCTTCGATGGCGTCGTCCAGGGTGCGTTTCTCGGTAGGGTGAGCGAACACAGCCTTGTACTGGTTCAGGTCGTCACGGCCAGCGTGGATCACGCCAGTACGGTCAACCATGAAGATGTTCTCGACCTTGGCGCCCATGCTCACCAGCAGTTTCATGCAGGAGATGGCGGCTGCGCCAGCGCCCAGGCAGACGATCTTGGCGTCGGCCAGGGTTTTGCCAGCGATTTCCAGGGCGTTGATCATGCCCGCAGCGGTCACGATCGCGGTGCCGTGCTGGTCATCGTGGAATACCGGAATGTCGCACTGCTCGATCAGAGCACGTTCGATCTCAAAGCACTCAGGCGCCTTGATGTCTTCCAGGTTGATGCCACCGAAGGTGATGGAAATGCGTTTTACGGTGTCGATGAAGGCTTGCGGGCTTTCGGAGTCGACTTCGATGTCGAAGACGTCGATGCCGGCGAAGCGCTTGAACAGCACGCCTTTACCTTCCATCACTGGCTTGGAAGCCAGTGGGCCGAGGTTACCCAGGCCCAGAATCGCGGTGCCATCGGAAATGACTGCAACCAGGTTGCCCTTGCCGGTGTACTTGTAGGCCAGTTCAGGATCGCGGGCGATCTCGCGCACTGGTTCAGCTACGCCGGGGCTGTAGGCCAGCGACAGGTCGCGGGCGGTAGCAGTGGCCTTGGTGAGCTCGACACTCAGCTTTCCTGGACGAGGATTGGCATGATATTCGAGAGCGGCAGTTTTCAGATCAGACATTTTGGCATTCCGCTTTTTACTGTTGGACAGACTGGTCAGCGAGGATACGCGCCTCGCAAAGTCCCCACAAGACTGCCCGGTCACCCCTGTCAAGCGCCCTGCCCTACGACTTTTGGCCAAGAGCCACGGCGCACAAGGGCTAGACTGTTCACAATCGACAGAAAAAATGTCTACAACTTTTTATTCAGCGGGACGACTGAAGCATCGAAGGATTGGTCAGCGGCAACAGCCAGCGCGCCTGACCTGATTTCAGTCCGCCGCGCCGGGAACGGTCGACCACCCAGCCACGGGCCTCGATCTGCTTGCCCTTCAACGCCTGCAGAGAGGCGGCGTCGAAGCGATCCAGCAGATTGGGTGCAACGCGCAGTACAAGCTTGTCCTGCAACTCGATCCAGATTCCGCCGCGATTGCGTTGAACCTTGCTCACACGACCGCTGACCACGGCAAAACCAGAGCGCTCGATCTGCTCCGCTTTCAGTACAGGAGAGCGCTTCCACAGGCCCAGCCCGGCCTTTCGCGCGCGGCGCTCGGCGTCTTGCTGGCAATCGACCAGATCGACATTCGGCGCCACCGCGACCTGGAAACCGAGGCCATCGGCGAGCATTTGCGCTTCGAGATTCTCACCCTTGGCGCTGAAAACATGGGCCAGGGTTCGTCCGTAACGATCCTTGGACTCAACGCCGAGTCGCAGGCCAACTCGCCCGTCGCTCTCGGCGACCAGGGCTTCGAGACGCTTGCGCGCCACTACCGCAAACGGCTCGTCGCTGCGACCCTGCTTGCCGAGCTCGGGCGTATTAAGGCCGATCATCCGCACATTACGCCCGTCGCTCAGGCGCAGGGTGTCGCCGTCGACCACCCGCTGCACCGTGGCGCTGTCCAGCCCGGCCGGCGCCGGGCAGAAGGCCTGGGCGGCGGAGAGCCAAATCGCGGACACAAAAAAGGCGCCCGCAAGGGACGCCTTTTTCATCAGACCGGAAAAGCCGCTGAGGTTTTCCAGAATGAAGGGCCTTAGGCCTTTTTCGCGCCGAAAGCACCGAAACGGTCGGCGAACTTCTGAACGCGACCACCGGTGTCCAGAGTCTTCTGCTTACCGGTGTAGAACGGGTGGCACTCGTTGCAAACGTCGATCGCCAGGGCTTTGCCGAAGGTCGAACGGGTTTCGAACTTGTTGCCGCAGCTGCAAGTTACTGCAACTTCTGGGTAATTCGGGTGGATATCGGCTTTCATGGTGTTTTCCTCAGCTGGCGTGCCGCCATCCAACACGATTGTTGAATACCGCACGTAATTAGGCCGCGGATTCTACCAGACCTTTGCAATCACGCAAGCTGTCGCTGAGACCGACCGTCTGCTAGGCTCCCGGCCTTCTTTACCGCCCCAGCATCGAGAACTCCCCGCGTGCCCGACGCCATTCTGCGCCTCGCCCTGCCTTCGCCCCTGCGCCGCCTGTTCGACTATCGGGCCCCGGCCGGCGTGCTGCGTTCGCAGTTGCAACCGGGCATGCGCCTGCGGGTGCCGTTCGGCCGACGGGAGATGATCGGGATTCTGGTGGAGGTCACCGACACCAGCGAAGTGCCGGTGGAAAAGCTCAAACCGGCACTGGCGCTGCTCGACGCCACCGCTCCGCTACCGCCGGCGCTGTTCAAGCTGTGCCTGTGGACGGCTCAATATTATCAGCACAGCCTCGGCGACACGCTGAGCTGGGCGTTGCCGGTGCTATTGCGTCAGGGCGAACTGGCCGAGGCCCGTCAGGAACGCTTCTGGTCCGCCGCTCCCGGCGCCAGCCTCGATGACCCGCGCATCGCCCGCGCCCCGCGCCAGCGTGAAGCCCTGGCGACGCTGGCCCAGCATCCCCACGGCGTCGCCCATCAGTTGCTGAGCAAACTGATGCTGAGCAAGGACAGCCTTGATCTGCTGCTGGCGAAGGATCTGGTGCAGGTCGAAGTGCGCCGTCACGCCCCCGGCGCGCGCCATGAACATTGGCTGGCCCAGCCGGAGTTGCCGCTCAACAGCGAACAACGCGCCGCCTACGAGGCAATTCGCGCCGGGTTCGACAGTTATCACGCGTTCCTGCTGGCCGGGGTCACCGGCAGCGGCAAGACCGAAGTCTATTTGCAGTTGATCCGCGAAACCCTCGAGGCCGGCAAGCAGGCGCTGGTACTGATCCCGGAGATCAACCTCGGCCCGCAGACCCTCGCCCGCTTCGAACAACGCTTCAATGCACGCATCGCCCTGCTGCACTCGGCGGTCAATGACCGTGATCGTCTTGATGCCTGGCTCGCTGCCCGCGATGGCGAGGCCGACATTATTATCGGCACCCGCTCGGCGCTGTTCACCCCGATGAAGAATCCGGGGCTGATCATCATCGACGAAGAACACGACGGCTCCTATAAACAGCAGGAAGGCCTGCGCTACCACGCTCGGGATCTGGCGCTGGTGCGGGCGCGGCAGGAAAACATCCCGATCGTGCTCGGCTCCGCGACCCCATCCCTGGAAAGCCTGCACAACGCCTACACCGGTCGCTACGGACTCCTACGCCTGAACGAACGGGCCGGCGGCGCCAAGCAGCCGCGTTTCCTGCGCCTCGATGTGAAAAGCCGTCCACTGGACAGCGGCATTTCCGGGCCGATGCAGCAAGCCATCGGCCAGACCCTCGCCGCCGGCCAGCAGGTATTGGTGTTCCTCAACCGCCGGGGGTTTGCCCCGACTCTGCTGTGCCACGATTGCGGCTGGATGTCCGAGTGCCAGCGCTGCGATGCGCGAATGACGGTGCACCAGCGCTACGGCGAACTGCGCTGCCACCACTGCGGTTACGTCGAGCGCGTGCCGCGCCAGTGCCCGAAGTGCAACAAGGTCGATCTGCGCCCCGTGGGCGCCGGCACCGAGCGGGCTGAGGAACGGCTGGCGATTCTGTTTCCGGATTATCCGGTGTTGCGCGTCGACCGTGACAGCACGTCGCGCAAGGACGCGATGAATCAGCTGTTCGCCACGATCCAGAAAGGCCAGCCGTGCATTCTGGTCGGCACCCAGATGTTGGCCAAGGGTCACCACTTCCCTCGGGTGACGCTGGTATCAATCCTCGATGCCGACGGCGGGCTGTTTTCCGGCGACTTCCGCGCCAGCGAGCGCATGGCGCAGTTGATCGTGCAGGTCGCCGGCCGGGCCGGGCGGGCGGAAGAACCGGGCAAGGTGATCATCCAGACGCATCTGGCCGACCATCCTTTATTGGTGCAACTGACCGAGCAGGGTTACTTCGCCTTCGCCGAGCAGGCCCTGAGCGAACGCCGCGCCGCCGGACTGCCACCGTTTGCCCACCTCGCTCTGCTGCGCGCCGAAGCGCACAAGCCGGGGCAGGCCGAAGGCTTTCTCGATGAGGCGTGCAGCGAGGCCGAGCGTTTGCTGGCCGAACAGAACCTGACCGGCATTGAACTGCTTGGCCCCGTGCCGGCGCCGATGGAACGCCGGGCCGGACGCTTCCGCGCGCAGCTGCTGTTGCAGGCCACGGCCCGGGCGCCACTGCACCGATTGCTGGCGAGCTGGTTGCTGGTGCTGGAACAGATGCCAAGCGGCCGGGCGGTGCGCTGGTCGCTGGATGTCGATCCGGTGGATCTGTACTGACCGGGCAACCGGCCGAATTGTCACCACACATCCACATCCTGCCTGCTAAGGTTGGCAAGCCCGTCTTCGCAACGGATAATGCCCAGTTTTTCCACCCGCGCATCGATGCGCCGCCGCGCTTGCGGTCGAAAGAGAAGACCATGAAAGACACCATTCGCCAGCTGATCCAACAAGCCCTCACCCAACTCGTCAACGAAGGTGTGTTGCCTGAAGGCCTGACGCCGGCGATCCAGGTGGAAAACGCCCGGGACAAGACCCACGGCGACTTCGCCAGCAACATCGCGATGATGCTGGCCAAGCCTGCGGGCATGAAACCGCGCGACCTGGCGGAGAAAATCATCGCCGCCCTGCCGGCTGACGAGAACGTCACCAAGGCCGAAATCGCCGGTCCTGGCTTCATCAACTTCTTCCAGAACACTCAAGCCCTGGCCTCGCGCCTCGACGCCGCCCTGGCCGACGCTCACGTTGGCGTGCGCAAGGCCGGCCCGGCGCAACGCACCGTGGTCGACCTGTCGGCACCTAACCTGGCCAAAGAGATGCACGTCGGCCACCTGCGTTCGACCATCATCGGCGACGGCGTGGCCCGTGTGCTCGAATTCCTCGGCGACACCGTCATCCGTCAGAACCACGTCGGCGACTGGGGCACCCAGTTCGGCATGTTGATGGCGTACCTGCAGGAAAACCCGATCACCAGCGACGAGCTGTCGGACCTGGAAAACTTCTACCGCGCCGCCAAGCAACGCTTCGACGAATCTCCGGAATTCGCCGATCGCGCCCGTGGTCTGGTGGTCAAGTTGCAGGCCGGCGACGCTGAATGCCTGGCGCTGTGGACCAAGTTCAAGGACATCTCGCTGTCGCACTGCCAGAAGATCTACGAACTGCTCAACGTCAAACTGACCATGGCCGACGTGATGGGCGAAAGCGCCTACAACGACGACCTGATCAACGTGGTCAACGACCTGAAAGCCGCCGGCATGCTGGTCGAAAGCAACGGCGCACAGTGCGTGTTCCTCGACGAATTCAAGAACGCCGAAGGCGAGCCGCTGCCGGTGATCATCGTCAAGGCTGACGGCGGCTACCTGTACGCCACCACCGACCTGGCGGCCGTGCGCTATCGCAGCGGCAAGCTGAAGGCCGACCGTGCGCTGTACTTCGTCGACCAGCGTCAGGCCCTGCACTTCCAGCAAGTGTTCGCCGTAGCGCGCAAGGCCGGTTTCGTGACCCATCCGATGGAAATGGAGCACATGGGCTTCGGCACCATGAACGGCGCCGACGGCCGTCCGTTCAAGACCCGTGATGGCGGTACCGTGAAGCTGATCGACCTGCTGACCGAAGCGCAGGAACGTGCCTACAGCCTGGTGAAGGAAAAGAACCCGACACTGGCCGAAGACGAACTGCGCGCGATCGCCAAAGTCGTGGGCATCGGCGCGGTGAAGTACGCCGACCTGTCGAAGCACCGCACCAGCGACTACAGCTTCAACTTCGACCAGATGCTCAACCTCGAAGGCAACACCGCGCCATACCTGCTGTACGCCTACACCCGCGTGGCCGGCGTGTTCCGCAAACTGGACAAGGATTACAGCGAAGTCGACGGCCAGATCGTCCTCGAAGCGCCGCAGGAACACGACCTGGCAGCCAAACTGGCGCAGTTCGGCGAAGTGCTGAACAACGTTGCGGAAAAAGGCACGCCACACACCCTGTGCACCTACCTGTACGAGGTCGCCGGCTTGTTCTCCAGCTTCTACGAGAACTGCCCGATCCTCGCCGCAGAGACCCCGGCACAAATGCAAAGCCGTCTGCGCCTTGCCGCGCTGACCGGCCGTACCCTCAAGCAAGGCCTGGAACTGCTCGGCCTGGAAACCCTGGAGCGCATGTAAGTTGGCTGCCAAGAAAAAACCTGCACCCAAGCGTGGCGCCAGCCGTTACCAAGCTCCAGCGAAGCAGCCGATTCCGGGCTGGCTGTGGATGGCCATCGGCCTGACGGTCGGCGCGTTCATCGTGTTCCTGATGAAACTGGAGCCGGGCAAGGGCAGCGACACGGTCAAGCGCGAGAAGATCGAGCAACAGCAACAACAGAAAGCCAGCAAGATCGCCGAGGCCAACAAGACCCCGCCGAGCCCGACGCAACCGGTGAAGCCGAAGTACGACTTCTACACCCTGCTGCCGGAATCGGAAGTGATCGTGCCGCCTGATGCCGTGCCGGAGAAAACCCTGCCGACGCCACAAGTGCCGGCCATCCCGACCACGCCAGTGACCCCGGCGGAAGCGGCGAAAATCGACACCGCACGCGCACAGGCTGCACTGGCCGGGATCACCCCGCCGCCAGCGCCACCGGTGACCAAGGCTGCACCGGTGACCAAGTTCTTCCTCCAGGCCGGCTCGTTCCGCAAAGAGACGGATGCCGACAAGGTCCGCGCGCAGATCATTCTGCTCGGCCAGGCGGTCGCGGTTGAGTCCGGGACGGTCAAGGATGAAACCTGGTATCGCGTACTGGTCGGCCCGTTCAGCAACCGCGAACAGCTGACCACCGCCCAGAAGCAACTGGCGGGCGCCGGCTTCAGCAACCTGTTGTTACAACAACGCCAGAGCCGCTGATATCCCCTGAATGATCCTCCCCGCGCGCGGCGCGGGGAGGATCAGCGCAACACCACCGCTCGTCCCCTCTCCCGCCCCGCAGTTGAAATCCTCTCCACCACCCCCATATGAATGGGCATAAGGCATTTTCGCCCCGCAGTGTGGAGACTCTTCCCTTGACCACCATCGTTTCAGTCCGCCGCCACGGCAAAGTCGTCATGGGCGGCGACGGCCAGGTTTCTCTCGGCAACACCGTGATGAAAGGCAACGCGAAGAAAGTTCGTCGCCTGTACCACGGCGAAGTCATCGCCGGTTTCGCCGGTGCCACCGCCGACGCCTTCACCCTGTTCGAACGTTTCGAAGGCCAGCTTGAAAAGCACCAGGGCCACCTGGTTCGCGCCGCCGTCGAACTCGCCAAAGAATGGCGCACCGACCGCTCCCTGAGCCGCCTCGAAGCGATGCTCGCGGTCGCCAACAAGGACGCATCCCTGATCATCACCGGCAACGGTGACGTGGTCGAACCCGAAGACGGCCTGATCGCCATGGGTTCCGGTGGCGCCTATGCGCAAGCCGCCGCCAGCGCCCTGCTGAAGAAGACCGACCTGTCGGCCCGCGAAATCGTCGAAACCGCTCTCGGCATCGCCGGCGACATCTGTGTATTCACCAACCACACCCAGACCATTGAGGAGCAGGATCTCGCTGAATAAGCCTGACGCGGCCCCTGTGCCACGGCTTGTTTCTGCTTGAGGACCGTCAATTATTATGTCCATGACTCCCCGCGAAATCGTCCACGAACTCAACCGCCACATCATCGGCCAGGACGATGCCAAGCGCGCCGTCGCGATTGCCCTGCGCAACCGCTGGCGCCGTATGCAGCTGCCTGAAGAGCTGCGCGTTGAAGTGACCCCGAAGAACATCCTGATGATCGGCCCGACCGGTGTCGGTAAAACCGAGATCGCCCGTCGTCTGGCCAAGCTGGCCAACGCACCGTTCATCAAGGTCGAAGCGACCAAGTTCACCGAAGTCGGCTACGTCGGCCGTGACGTCGAATCGATCATCCGTGATCTGGCCGATGCCGCGATCAAGATGCTGCGCGAGCAGGAAATGACCCGCGTTCGTCACCGCGCCGAAGACGCCGCCGAGGACCGTATCCTCGACGCTCTGCTGCCACCGGCACGCATGGGCTTCAGCAACGAAGAAGCGCCGACCCAGGATTCCAACACCCGCCAACTGTTCCGCAAGCGCCTGCGCGAAGGTCAGTTGGATGACAAGGAAATCGAGATCGAAGTCGCCGAAATGGCCGGCATCGAAATCGCCACGCCTCCGGGCATGGAAGAAATGACCAACCAGTTGCAGAACCTGTTCGCCAACATGGGCAAGGGCAAGAAGAAGGCTCGCAAGCTCAAGGTCAAAGAAGCGCTGAAGCTGGTACGCGACGAAGAAGCCGGTCGTCTGGTCAACGAAGAAGAGTTGAAGGCCAAGGCTCTCGAAGCAGTCGAGCAGCACGGCATCGTGTTCATCGACGAGATCGACAAGGTCGCCAAGCGCGGCAATGTCGGCGGCGCCGATGTGTCCCGCGAGGGCGTGCAACGTGACCTGCTGCCGCTGATCGAAGGCTGCACCGTCAACACCAAGCTGGGCATGGTCAAGACCGACCACATCCTGTTCATCGCCTCCGGTGCGTTCCACCTGAGCAAGCCGAGCGATCTGGTACCGGAGCTGCAAGGCCGTCTGCCGATCCGCGTCGAACTCAAGGCCCTGAGCCCGCAGGACTTCGAACGCATCCTCAGCGAACCGCACGCTTCGCTCACCGAGCAATACTGTGCGCTGCTGAAAACCGAAGGCCTGAACATCCAGTTCCAGCCGGAAGGCATCAAGCGTCTGGCGGAGATCGCCTGGCAGGTCAACGAGAAGACCGAGAACATCGGTGCCCGTCGCCTGCACACGCTGCTCGAGCGTCTGCTGGAAGAGGTGTCGTTCAGCGCCGGCGATCTGGCCAGCGCCCACGATGACAAGGCGATCCAGATCGACGCCGAGTACGTCAACAGCCACCTGGGCGAATTGGCGCAGAACGAAGACCTGTCCCGTTATATCCTGTAAGCCATACTTACAGTGGTCGTGAAACTGTGGGAGCCATCGGCTCCCACAATTTTTTCCACCTGACGGAACGCCGGCGATGACCCAACTCCCCACCGACATCAAACTGCACAAAGCCTCGAAAACCCTGTCGCTCAAATACGCGTCCGGCGAGGAATACACCCTGCCCGCTGAATTCCTGCGCGTGCATTCCCCCTCCGCCGAGGTCCAGGGCCACGGCAAACCGATCCTGCAATTCGGCAAGCTGAACGTCGGCCTGACCAAGGTAGAACCGGCCGGTCAGTACGCACTGAAACTGACCTTCGATGACGGTCACGACAGCGGTCTGTTCACCTGGGATTATCTGTACGAGCTGGGGCTACGTTATGACGCACTCTGGGCGGATTATCTGGCCGAGCTCAAAGCCGCCGGCAAAACCCGCGACCCGGACCAGTCCGTCGTCAAGCTGATGCTCTAGTCCGCGCCTCGGACTGTTTAGAGGGCATTTTCTAGATTCATCTGTTTGAATGCTCCGCTAAAGCGGCCCGGGATCGGCTGCTTGCGAAAAAAATCAATCTCGGGTAACCAATGGAACTGGCAAGTTCCCTGCAGTGCTCTACGACTGTAAAGCAGCTATGCAGAATCAACGGTCACCCGAGCAGTAGTACCTGGCATTGGCTGTGGAACTGCACAGCAGAAAACCGGGTACTCGTCTCAGGACAATGGAGCGTCGTAGATGAGTAACAAGAATAACGATGATTTGAAGTACCAGGCCTCGGAGAACACCCTGGGGCTGAATCCTGTCGTTGGGCTTCGCGGAAAGGATCTGCTGGCCTCTGCTCGAATGGTGCTGACCCAGGCCATCAAACAACCGATCCATAGTGTCAAACACGTCACCCAGTTCGGCCTCGAACTGAAGAACGTGCTGTTCGGCAAATCCGACCTGCAACCGGCGGGCGATGACCGTCGCTTCGTCGATCCGGCGTGGAGTCAAAACCCGCTGTACAAACGTTATCTGCAAACCTACCTGGCATGGCGCAAGGAACTCCATGCCTGGATCGACGACAGCAGCCTCTCGCCCAAGGACATCGCGCGCGGCCACTTCGTGATCAACCTGATGACCGAGGCCATGGCGCCGACCAACACGGCGGCCAACCCGGCGGCGGTCAAACGCTTCTTCGAGACCGGCGGCAAGAGCCTGCTCGACGGCCTCTCGCATCTGGCCAAGGATCTGGTGCACAACGGCGGCATGCCGAGCCAGGTCAACATGGGCGCGTTCGAGGTCGGCAAGAGCCTGGGCGTGACCGAGGGCGCGGTGGTGTTTCGCAACGACGTGCTGGAGTTGATCCAGTACAAGCCGATCACCGAGCAAGTGCACGAGCGCCCGCTGCTGGTGGTGCCGCCGCAGATCAACAAGTTCTATGTATTCGACCTCAGCCCGGACAAGAGCCTGGCGCGCTTCTGCCTGCGCAACAATGTGCAGACCTTCATCGTCAGCTGGCGCAACCCGACCAAGGAACAGCGCG
Organism: Pseudomonas sp. GM25; assembly: GCF_000282255.1. Classification (NCBI taxonomy): domain Bacteria; kingdom Pseudomonadati; phylum Pseudomonadota; class Gammaproteobacteria; order Pseudomonadales; family Pseudomonadaceae; genus Pseudomonas; species Pseudomonas sp. GM25. The sequence continues at coordinate 137,298 of NZ_AKJQ01000029.1, forward strand.
AGTGGGGCCTCTCGACCTACATCGAAGCCCTGAAGGAAGCGGTCGACGTGGTCACCGCGATCACCGGCAGCAAGGACGTCAACATGCTTGGCGCCTGCTCCGGCGGCATCACCTGCACCGCCCTGCTCGGCCACTACGCGGCAATCGGCGAGAACAAGGTCAACGCCCTGACCCTGCTGGTCAGCGTGCTCGATACAACGCTGGACAGCGACGTCGCGCTCTTCGTCGACGAGCAGACTCTGGAGACCGCCAAGCGCCATTCGTATCAGGCCGGCGTGCTCGAAGGCAAAGACATGGCCAAGGTCTTCGCCTGGATGCGCCCCAACGATCTGATCTGGAACTACTGGGTCAACAACTACCTGCTCGGCAACGAGCCGCCGGTGTTCGACATTCTGTTCTGGAACAACGATACGACTCGACTGCCGGCCGCGTTCCACGGCGACCTGATCGAGATGTTCAAAAACAACCCACTGATCCGCCCCAATGCACTGGAAGTGTGCGGCACACCGATCGACCTCAAGCAGGTGACCGCCGACATCTTCTCGCTGGCCGGCACCAACGACCACATCACCCCGTGGAAGTCCTGCTACAAGTCGGCGCAGCTGTTTGGTGGCAAGGTCGAATTCGTGCTGTCCAGCAGCGGGCATATACAGAGCATCCTGAACCCGCCGGGCAACCCGAAATCGCGCTACATGACCAGCGATGAAATGACCAACAATGCCGATGACTGGCAGGAAAACTCGACCAAGCACGCCGACTCCTGGTGGCTGTACTGGCAGGCGTGGCAGGCCGCGCGTTCGGGCGAGCTGAAAAAGGCGCCGACCAAGCTGGGCAACAAGGCGTATCCGGCAGGCGAAGCTTCACCGGGCACTTACGTTCACGAGCGGTAACCGACACACCTCACTCCCTGCGGGGAGTGAGGTGAACACTGAGATTGCGACCCACAGGGCCTTGAAGCATGCCGCACCCGTTCATCTTTCGAACCGTCGAGCTGGATGGCCAGACCATCCGCACGGCGGTCCGCCCCGGCAAGCCTCACTTGACGCCCTTGCTGATATTCAACGGCATCGGCGCCAACCTGGAGCTGGTGTTTCCTTTTGTCGCGGCGCTGGATCCGGACCTGGAAGTGATCGCCTTCGACGTGCCCGGTGTCGGTGGTTCCTCGACGCCGAGCCGACCGTATCGCTTTCCCGGGCTGGCGAAACTCACCGCGCGGATGCTCGATTACCTCGACTACGGACAGGTCAACGTGATCGGCGTGTCCTGGGGTGGGGCGCTGGCGCAGCAGTTCGCCTACGACTATCCCGAGCGCTGCAAGAAGCTGGTGCTGGCGGCGACCGCTGCCGGTGCGGTGATGGTGCCGGGCAAGCCGAAAGTGCTGTGGATGATGGCCAGCCCACGGCGCTACATCCAGCCGTCCCATGTGATCCGCATCGCCCCGATGATCTACGGCGGCTCGTTCCGCCGCGACCCGACACTCGCCGCCAGCCATGCGGCCAAGGTGCGTTCGGCGGGCAAGCTCGGCTACTACTGGCAACTGTTCGCGGGTCTTGGCTGGACCAGCATTCACTGGCTGCACAAGATTCACCAGCCGACGCTGGTGCTGGCCGGTGATGACGATCCGCTGATCCCGCTGATCAACATGCGCATGCTCGCCTGGCGAATCCCCAACGCGCAGTTGCACATCATCGACGACGGGCATCTGTTCCTGATTACCCGGGCCGAGGCGGTGGCGCCGATCATCATGAAATTCCTCCAGGAGGAACGTCAGCGTGCGGTGATGCATCCGCACCCGACACCGCTGGGCGGATAACCGTCCCGGCACGGATTTCTGGACAGCGTCTTGCAACGCTTCCGCACAGGTGCGTGGCAGGGAGCCTGCGCAGGCAACAACCCGCAACAGCGTCTATGGTGTTCTGGTTCGGTGTGTTTGTTTTTGGCCTGAAGACGAAGGAGTGTTGAGTCATGCGTGACAAACCAGCGACGGGCGTCGTGCCCAGCCCCGCCGTGTTCATCAATGCACAGAGTGCCATGACCGGTCTGCGCGGCCGGGACCTGATCTCGACCTTGCGCAACGTGGCTGCCCACGGTTTGCGCAATCCGATCCACAGTGCAAAACACGCCTTGAAGCTGGGAGGCGCGCTCGGACGCGTGCTGCTCGGCGAAACCCTGCACCCGACCAATCCGCAGGACAGCCGCTTCGCCGATCCGGCGTGGAGCCTGAACCCGTTCTATCGGCGCAGCCTCCAGGCTTATCTGGCCTGGCAGAAACAGGTCAAGAGCTGGATCGACGAGAGCAGCATGAGCGACGACGACCGTGCCCGCGCGCACTTCGCCTTTACCCTGCTCAACGACGCCGTGGCGCCCTCCAACACCCTGCTCAATCCGCTGGCTGTGAAAGAACTGTTCAACTCCGGCGGCCACAGTCTGGTGCGCGGGTTGAGCCATCTGTTCGATGACCTGTTGCACAACGACGGCCTGCCTCGTCAGGTGACCAAACAGGCTTTCGAAGTCGGCAAGACCGTCGCCACCACCACCGGCTCGGTGGTGTTTCGCAACGAAATGCTCGAGCTGATCCAGTACCGGCCGATGAGCGAAAAACAGTATTCGAAACCGCTGCTGGTGGTGCCGCCGCAAATCAACAAGTACTACATTTTCGACCTCAGCCCGAGCAACAGCTTCGTTCAGTTCGCCCTGAAGAACGGCTTGCAGACCTTCATGATCAGCTGGCGCAACCCGGATGTGCGGCATCGCGAATGGGGCCTGTCGACCTACGTCGAAGCCGTGGAAGAAGCGATGAACATCTGCCGGGCGATCACCGGCGCCCGCGAGGTCAACCTGATGGGTGCCTGCGCCGGCGGGCTGACCATCGCGGCGCTGCAAGGGCATCTGCAGGCCAAGCGGCAGTTGCGGCGGGTCTCCAGCGCCACCTATCTGGTGAGCCTGCTCGACAGTGAGATGAACACCCCGGCCACCCTGTTTGCCGATGAGCAAACGCTCGAAGCGGCCAAGCGGCGCTCCTATCAGAAAGGCGTGCTGGACGGTCGCGACATGGCCAAGGTGTTCGCCTGGATGCGCCCCAACGATTTGATCTGGAGTTATTTCGTCAATAACTACCTGCTGGGCAAGGAGCCGCCGGCGTTCGACATCCTCTACTGGAACAACGACAGCACCCGCCTGCCCGCCGCGTTTCATGGCGACATTCTGGACTTCTTCAAGCACAACCCGTTGACCCATCCGGGTGGCCTGGAAGTGTGCGGCACGCCGATCAATCTGCAAAAGGTCACGGTCGACAGCTTCAGCGTGGCCGGCATGAACGACCACATCACGCCGTGGGACGCGGTCTATCGCTCGACGCTGTTGCTGGGCGGTGAGCGGCGCTTCGTGCTGTCCAACAGCGGCCACGTGCAGAGCATCCTCAACCCGCCGGGCAACCCGAAAGCCAATTACGTCGAGAACGGAAAGCTCAGCGGTGATCCGCGTGCCTGGTACTACGACGCCAAGAAAGTCGACGGCAGTTGGTGGCCGCAGTGGCTGGAGTGGGTGCAGCAGCGCTCCGGCACCCTGCGCGAAACCCAGATGACCCTCGGCAACGCCAATTATCCACCGATGGAAGCGGCACCCGGCACCTATGTGCGTGTGCGCTGACTGACTCAAGCCCTTTTAAGAAGACTGGATGAAAACAAGCGAACGGATCCTCGAATGTGCCCTGCAGTTGTTCAATGAAAAGGGCGAGCCGAACGTCTCCACCATGGAGGTTGCCAATGAAATGGGGATCAGCCCCGGCAACCTCTACTACCACTTCCACGGCAAGGAACCGCTGATTCTCGGACTGTTCGAGCGCTTCCAGAACGACCTCGCCCCGCTGCTCGACCCGCCCGCCGATGTCGAACTGGCGCCGGAGGATTACTGGCTGTTCCTGCACCTGATCGTCGAACGGCTGGCGCAGTACCGCTTCCTGTTCCAGGACCTGTCGAACCTGGCCGGACGCCTGCCGAAACTGGCCAAAGGCATTCGCCAGTTTCTCAACGTGCTCAAGCGCACGCTGGCGTCATTGCTGGCGCGGTTGAAGGCGTCGGGGCAGTTGGTCAGCGACACTCAGGCGCTGGGGCAACTGGTGGAGCAGATCACCATGACGCTGCTGTTCTCGCTGGACTATCAGCGGATTCTCGATCGTGAAGGGGAGGTGCGGCTGGTGGTGTACCAGATCATGATGCTGGTGGCGCCGCACCTGTTGCCGCCGGTGAAGGTGGCGACGGAGAGGATGGCTTTGCAGTATCTCGAAGATCACGAGTAATCCGACGGCTTTTTCCCAAACAAAAACGCCCGACCTTCACAGGCCGGGCGTTTTCTTGAGCCCTGAAAAATCAGGACTGACTGTTTGGCGTCGACGGAGTCGATGCAGCAGTCGGAGCTGGCGCCGGGGTTGGAGCCGAGGCGGAGTTCGACGTGCTTGCCAGTGCTTGCGGTGTGGTCACCGGTTTTGGTGCTGCTGCTTTCGGCGCAGCGGCTTTCGGCGCGGCCGGTTTTTTCACTGCCGGTTTTTTCGCCGCAGCCGGTTTGGCGGCAGGCTTGGCAGCGGGTTTGGCGGCAGCGGTTTTCGCTGCTGGCTTGGCCACAGGTTTGGCAGCTGGTTTTGCAGCCGGCTTGGCGGCGGCCTTGGCGGCAACCGGTTTGGCCGCGGCTTTCGCTGCAGGCTTGGCGGCAGCAGTTTTGGCGGCCGGTTTTGCGGCCGGTTTGGCGGCGGCTTTAGCCAGTGGCTTGGCAGCGGTTTTGGCCGCAGGCTTGGCTGCTGCGGTTTTGGCCGCGACAGGCTGAGCTTTCAGGCCGGTGAGTTTTTCGATCTGCTTGGTCAGGGTATCGACCTTTTTGTGCAGATCCTTCACCTCGTTGCGGCTCGGTACGCCCAGGCGCGAAATCGCACTGTTCAGGCGCTTGTCGAAAGCCCCTTCCAGCTGATCCCAGGTGCCCAGCGCGCGATCTTTCACGCCGCTGATACGCGATTTTGCCGAGCTTGCAGAATCCTTGGCAGCATCGACTTTCTTGCCGACTGCAGCCTTGGTGAGCTTCTCGGCTTTCTCGCCGTCTTTGACCAATGTATCGAAGAGCTTGCTGCCGTCAGTGTCGATCTTCGAGTACACGCCTAAACCAGCCAGCCAGATCTTGCGGGAATAGTCTTCGACTTTTCCGATCCACGAGCTGCCTTCTTTATCGGTGTTCTTTTTACCAGCCATCCCGTTCTCCTTAAGATTTACGCGCGACGCGTTCGAGCAATGCCGTCAGCTCATCGAGCTTAGCAGAGAGTGCCTCAACGTCATGTTTAGACGGAATGCCGATACGATTCAAGGCACTGGCGACACGCGTGTCGAACGCCTTCTCGACCTTGTCGAGCTGAACTTCGACCCGGCCTTTGAAAGAGCTGACTTCGCTCTTGGCTTCATCGATCTCGGCGTTGGCCGCTTCGAGTTTTTCGGTGACGGCTTTTTTGCCTTTCTTTTCAACAGTTTGACCAGCCTTGATCAACTCCTGAAAGTACTCGCTGCCCTCCTGACCGACCTTGGTGTAGGCACCCAGGCCTGCCAGCCAGATCTTGCGGGCATAGGATTTGACGTCGCTCAGAGCGGAAGTCGAAGCGTCGATTTTTTTCTTCAAAATGACTTTGGCCATGGTGCACCTCACGCGCAGAAGGTTTGAGGAACTGCCCTGACGAGTGTCGGGCTCAGGCACAAAGTAGGGAGAAAAATTAGAAACGGCACCCTAACAACTGACATAAACAGGTGGGCACACCACAAAACAAATGTGGGAGCGAGCTTGCTCGCGAATGCGGTGTGTCAGTCACGGAAATGTCGGCTGATACAACGTATTCGTCGGATCGCCGCCCGGAGCAAGCTCGCTCCCACAGGGGGATTTCATTTCAGGCAGAAATCAGACCAGCGCTTTATCCAGCGCCTTTTCGATCTCGGCTTTGATCATGCCGCTCATGGCCGACATCATCAGGCCCAGTTCCACGTCGACCCGTATCGAATCCTCGGCCACATGCACCGCGCCCTTCACGCCCGACCGTTTGAGGTTCAGGACATCGCCCGACCACTGCGGCTCGAGGCCATATTGATCGGAGAGTTTCTGCGCCAGTTTGTCGGCTTTCTCGCGGGCTGCTTCCTTGCCCAGGCTGTGGGCACGCTCAACACTGATATGGGCCATTGAATGACTCCTGTTTTTTGAATGGGGCTATGAATGCCTGCAACGAATCTTGACCGCCACTGCGGCAAATCGTCCCGAAGGTTGCCCATCTTACCTTTAGCCATTCCAAGACAAAGCATGGCTTGGGGATTAGAATGTCGCGCATTCTCTTTTGGTGACAGCGATATGACTGATCAGCGCAAAGGCAGCGATGCCGAACCCACCACTCACTTCGGCTTCAAAAACGTTCCGGAAAGCCAGAAAGCGGAAAAAGTCGCTGAGGTGTTCCACTCCGTGGCCGCCAAGTACGACCTGATGAACGACCTTCTGTCGGGCGGCATGCACCGTCTGTGGAAGCGTTTCGCGATCGAACTGTCGGGCGTGCGCGCCGGTAACCGCGTGCTGGACATCGCCGGCGGTACGGGCGACCTGACCAAAAAGTTCTCGCATCTGGTCGGCCCGACCGGTCAGGTGGTTCTCGCGGACATCAACGAATCCATGCTCAAGGTCGGTCGTGACCGCCTGCTGGATGTCGGCGTGTCGGGCAATGTCGAGTTCGTTCAGGCCGACGCTGAAAAGCTGCCGTTCCCGGACAACCATTTCGACTGCGTGACCATCGCCTTCGGCCTGCGCAACGTGACGCATAAAGAAGACGCCCTGCGTTCGATGCTGCGCGTGCTCAAGCCGGGCGGTCGCCTGCTGGTGCTGGAGTTCTCCAAACCGACCAACGCGCTGATGTCCAAGGCCTACGACGCCTACTCGTTCGCCTTCATGCCGCTGATGGGCAAGCTGATCACCAATGACTCGGAAAGCTATCGCTACCTGGCCGAATCGATCCGCATGCACCCGAATCAGGAAACCCTGAAGTCGATGATGGTCGACGCCGGTTTCGACCGCGTGACCTATCACAACATGACCGCAGGCATCGTCGCCCTGCACCGCGGCATCAAACCCTGATGCTGCTGACCGGGCTGCTCGCCAGCGTCGAACTCGGCCTGAACCGCGTGCTGCGTCTCGACAGCACGGCGCTGCCGCGACTGGCGCACCTGACCGGCAAAGTGATTGCCGTGGATTGCCGCAGCCCGGCGCTGCAACTGTTCATCCTGCCGAGCGACGAAGGCCTGATGCTGGCGTCCCACTGGGAAACCGGCGTCGACTGTACCCTGCGCGCCCCGGCCTCGAGCCTGGTGAAACTGGCCCTGAGCAAGGACAAGACGGCGGTGCTGCACGCGCCGGAAGTCGAACTCGACGGTGACAGCGGCGTGCTGCTGGAACTGGCCGGCGTGCTGCAGGACCTCGAGCTGGACTGGGAGTACGAACTCTCGCGCTGGCTGGGCCCGGTCGCCACGCAACTGGTCGGCGGTCACCTGCGCAGCCGCGCCCGCTGGTATCAACAAGGATTTGCCAGCCTCAACCAGAACCTCGCCGAATACCTGGCCGAAGAATCGCGCACCCTCGTCGGTCAGCGCGAAGCCGAAGCCCGCTTCAGCGAACTGGACCGGATCAAACTCGATCTGGAACGTCTCGAGGCGCGCTTCGAGCGCCTTTCCCGATCCCTCGACCCAAGCGATAACGCATGAAGCTGCTCGCCGTCCGCCGTCTGTTGCGCATCCAGCGCGTCGTGATCCGCTACCGCCTCGATGACCTGCTGTTCGATCTGCCTTTGCCGTGGTTCCTGCTGGCGCTGCGCTACGTCTTGCCGTGGCGCTGGTTCCCGCGCAAGCCGCTGGACCTGAGCCGTGGCGCACGCCTGCGCCTGGCTTTGCAGGACCTGGGGCCGATCTTCATCAAGTTCGGGCAGATCCTTTCGACCCGCCGCGACCTGTTGCCGGAAGACATCGCCGATGAGCTGATGCGGTTGCAGGACCGCGTGCCGCCGTTCGATTCGCAGCTGTCGGTCAAGCTGATCGAAGAGCAACTGGGCAAGAAGATCAGCGAAGTGTTCAGCCGCTTCGACGTCGAACCGCTGGCCTCGGCCTCGGTGGCACAGGTACACGCCGCGCAACTGAAGACCGGCGAAGAAGTGGTGGTCAAGGTGATCCGCCCGGGCCTGAAGCCGATCATCGCCCAGGATCTGGCATGGCTGTTCATCCTCGCCCGCGCCGCCGAGAAGGTCTCCGCCGACGCCCGCCTGCTGCACCCGGTGGACGTGGTCAGCGACTACGAAAAAACCATCTACGACGAACTCGACCTGTTGCGCGAGGCGGCCAACGCCAGCCAGTTGAAACGCAACTTCGAAGGCTCGCCGCTGCTCTACGTGCCGCAAGTCTATTGGGACTGGTGCCGGCCGAAAGTGCTGGTGATGGAGCGCATCTACGGGATTCAGGTGACGGATCTGGCAACCCTCGCCGACCAGCGCACCGACATGAAGATGCTTGCCGAACGCGGCGTGGAGATCTTCTTCACCCAGGTATTCCGCGACAGTTTCTTCCACGCCGACATGCACCCGGGCAACATCTTCGTCAGCACCGTCAACCCGTGGAGCCCGCAGTACATCGCGATCGACTGCGGCATCGTCGGCAGCCTGACCCCGGAAGACCAGGATTATCTGGCGCGCAACCTGTTCGCGTTCTTCAAGCGCGACTACCGCCGCGTGGCGCAATTGCACATCGATTCGGGCTGGGTGCCGGCGGAAACCAAGCTCAACGAATTCGAAGCGGCGATCCGTACCGTGTGCGAGCCGATCTTCGAAAAACCATTAAAAGATATTTCATTTGGCCAGGTGCTGATGCGCCTGTTCCAGACCGCGCGCCGCTTCAACATGGAAGTGCAGCCACAACTCGTATTGCTGCAAAAGACCCTGCTGAACATCGAAGGCCTGGGCCGTCAGCTGTATCCGGACCTGGATCTGTGGAACACCGCACAGCCGTTCCTCGAACGCTGGATGCGCGAGCGCGTCAGCCCGAAAGCCTTGATCGGCAACGTCCAGAGCCAGTTCGAACAACTGCCGCACCTGGCCAACATGGCCCGCGACCTGCTCGAACGCATGTCCCAACCTCACGCCAACGACCCGCCACCGCCGTGGAAAAAGCGCAAGGACGACTGGTTCCTGCGCCTGCTCGGCAGCGCCCATCTGGCGGGTGGTACGATCCTCGCCGCCGGGGGCCCGATGCACGAACTGGGGCATTGGCCCGCCGGAATCATGGTGGCAGTCGGCTTGTATCTGGTCGTTCGCCGATAGCCAGTTCCGTGATCGGCTGGCACACTGTTTCAACGCCTGAACCCGACTATTGAAGTGTGGGTTCGCTGTCGGAGTCGAAGATGAAAAACTGGCTGGACGAGATCAAGTGGGACGCCGATGGCCTGGTGCCGGCGATTGCCCAGGATCACAAGACCGGACGCGTATTGATGATGGCCTGGATGAACCGCGAAGCCCTGGAGCTGACCGCGGCGGAAAACCGTGCCATCTATTGGTCACGTTCCCGTGGCAAGCTGTGGCGCAAGGGCGAAGAGTCCGGCCACGTACAGACGCTGCATGAAATGCGTCTGGACTGCGACGCCGACGTCATCATCCTGATGGTCGAACAGATCGGCGACATCGCTTGCCATACCGGCCGTCAAAGCTGCTTCTACCGCGTCTTCGAAAACGGCGACTGGAAAACGGTCGACCCGATCCTGAAAGACCCGCACGCCATCTATTCCGCAGGACACAAACATGAGTGACACCCTGACCCGCCTTGCTCAGGTGCTGGAAGAGCGCAAGGGCGCAGCCGCCGACAGCTCGTATGTCGCCAGCCTGTATCACAAGGGTCTGAACAAGATTCTGGAGAAAGTCGGCGAAGAATCGGTCGAAACGATCATTGCCGCCAAGGACGCCGCCGTCAGCGGCGACTGCAGCGACGTGATCTACGAGACCGCCGACCTGTGGTTCCACAGCATGGTCATGCTTGCCCAGCTGGGGCAGCATCCGCAGGCAGTGCTGGATGAACTGGATCGCCGTTTCGGCCTGTCCGGACACGTCGAGAAAGCCTCGCGTCCGTCCGCCTGAACAACTATTAGAGAGGAACAGCAACATGGGCATTTTTGACTGGAAACACTGGATCGTCATCCTGGTGGTCGTGGTACTGGTGTTCGGTACCAAGAAACTGAAAAACCTCGGCACCGACGTTGGCGAGTCGATCAAGGGCTTCCGTAAAGCCATGAACGACGACGAAAAACCGGCCGATCCGACCGTCACGCCTGCGCAGCCGGTTCCACCGGTACAGCCGCAAGCCACCGCTCAGGCCAACCCGCCGCACACCATCGACGTGCAGGCGCAGAAAGTCGAAGAGCCGATCCGCAAAGACGTGTGAGCACTGACTAATGTTTGGTATCAGCTTCTCTGAACTGCTGCTCGTCGGCCTCGTCGCCCTGCTGGTGCTGGGCCCCGAGCGTCTGCCGGGCGCTGCACGCACCGCCGGCCTGTGGGTCGGACGGCTGAAGCGCAGCTTCAACGCGATCAAACAGGAAGTTGAGCGTGAAATCGGTGCCGACGAAATCCGTCGGCAACTGCACAACGAGCACATCCTGTCGCTGGAACAGGAGGCGCGGAAGATTTTCACGCCCGTTCAGCAGGAGCCGACGCCGGTCGAGCACGTGGGTGAGCAGACGATTCACAGCCCTGCCGCTCCAACGCCAGCGGCACCTGCTGTAGCGCCAACCGAACCAGCGCCTGTCGTCGCGCCAGCCTCGGTTGAACACGTAGCCCAAACCGCCGCGCCGACCACACCAGCGCCTCACGACCCAACACTGCCGCCGCGAGCCCCATGAGCGATCTCCCCGAAAACGACCAGCATATGCCGCTGGTTTCGCACCTCACCGAGTTGCGCACCCGCCTGCTGCGTTGCGTCGCGGCGATCTTCATTATCTTCGCCGGGCTGTTTGCCTTCACCCAGCAGATCTACACCTTCGTCTCGACGCCGCTGCGCGAATACCTGCCGGCCGGCGCGACGATGATCGCCACCGACGTGTCGTCGCCGTTCCTGACGCCGCTGAAACTGACGATGATGGTCTCGCTGTTCCTGGCGATCCCGGTGATCCTGCATCAGATCTGGGGCTTCATCGCACCGGGCCTGTACAAGCACGAGAAGCGCGTCGCGGTGCCGTTGCTGATCTCCAGCATCCTGCTGTTCTACACCGGCATGGCATTCGCCTACTTCTTCGTGTTCCCGCTGATCTTCAAGTTCTTCGCCTCGGCCACTCCGGCCGGCGTGGAAATGATGACCGACATCACCAGTTACCTCGATTTCGTCATGACGCTGTTCTTCGCCTTCGGCGTGGCGTTCGAAATCCCGGTGGCCGTGGTGTTGCTGGTGTGGATCGGCGTGGTCGACGTCAAATACCTGAAGAAGATCCGTCCGTATGTGATCATCGGCTGCTTCGTGGTCGGCATGATCCTGACCCCGCCGGACATCTTCTCCCAGACCCTGCTGGCCGTGCCGATGTGGATGCTGTTCGAAGTCGGCATCCTGTTCGGCAGTCTGGTCAGCAAGCGCGAGCGCCCGGAAGAAACCGCCGACGACCACAACGACCAGCCGCCAGCGACTCAGCCATGAACCTGCTGCTGCTCGAAGAGGCCGACTTCATCGCGGCCGACCGCGTCGTGCTGCGTGATCGGCGCCTGACCCACATGCAGGAAGTCCACCGTTCGGAAGTCGGCGACAGCCTGCGGGTCGGGCGTATCAACGGGTTGATGGGCTCGGCCGAGCTGCTGCGCCTGGACGCGGGCGAAGCCGAGCTGCGAGTCACCCTCGATCAACCACCACCGGCCAAATTGCCGCTGACCCTGGTACTCGCCCTGCCCCGCCCGAAGATGCTGCGCCGGGTGTTCCAGACCGTGGCGACCATGGGCGTGTCGAAGGTGATTCTGGTCAACAGCTACCGGGTCGAGAAAAGCTTCTGGCAGACGCCGTTCCTCGAACCGGAAGCGATCCGCGAACAACTGATCCTCGGCCTCGAACAGGCCCGGGATACGGTGCTGCCGGAAATCATCATCGAGAAGCGCTTCAAGCCGTTCGTCGAAGACCGCCTGCCGGCCATCACCGACGGCACCCTCGGTCTGGTCGGCCATCCGGGGAACTTCCCGCCCTGCCCCCGCGCCCTCAGCGAACCGGTAACCCTGGCCATTGGCCCCGAGGGTGGCTGGATTCCCTACGAAATCGATCTGCTGGCCAAGGCCGGTCTGCAATCGGTGCAACTGGGCGACCGCATTCTGCGGGTCGAAACCGCCGTCACCGCGCTGCTCGCCCGGCTGTTCTGAGCGCTTCTGTTCTAAGCCCTTCTCCAGACAAATCGCGTTACAGATTGCCATCATGCGGCCGATACACTCTCCATAAGTCCAATTAGTTAGTGGTCCGAGGGGAGTCGTCGCATGTACCGTTGGTTAGCCGAGAATCTTGGAAACGTCAGCGTCAAACGCAAGCTGGGAATCGGTTTCGGCCTGGTGCTGCTGCTGACGCTGTTGATCACCTTTACCGGCTGGACCGGCATGAGCGGGATCATCAGCCGGGGCGACAAGCTCGGGTTCATCTCCAGCCTCAACGAGTTGACCAAAGACCTGCGCCTGGCGCGCCTGGACTATGAAGCCCGTCGTGGCGAACAGGGCCCCGGCGCGGTCAACGACCTGCTCGGCAAACTCGACAGCGGCCTGCAAAGCGCCCGTGGCATGATCGAGCAACCGTCCGACGTGGCCATGATCGATCAGCAACTGGCGGCAGTCGCCGAGTACAAACGCGCCTTTGGCGACATGACCCAGGCCACCGTGCAGCGTGAAGACGCCCGCAGCAAACTCGGCGCCAGCGCCGACAACGCCGTGGCCAAGGTCAGCGAAGTCGAAAAATCCCTGCTGCAAGGCGACAGCGTCGCGCAGTTCAACAGCGTGATCGAACTGAGCAAACTGCTGCAACAGGCGCGCTATCAGGTCCGCGGCTACACCTATAGCGGCAAGGCCGACGCAGAACAACCGGCGCTGGATGCCATCGCCGCCGCCCTGAACAATCTTGAAAGCCTGCCCGGCAAACTGCCCGAGCAACACATCGCCAACCTGCAACAGGCCACCGAATCGCTGAAGGCCTACCGCGCTGCTGTCAGCCAGTTCCGCGACTCCCAGGTGAACAACGCCAAGGCCATGGCTCGCATGACCGCTCAGGGCGACATCCTGCTCGACGTCAGCAAGAAACTCACCGAATCCCAGACCATCGTCCGCGACACCGATGCCGCCAGCGCCAAGAACCAGCTGCTGATCGCCACTCTGCTGGCCGTGGCCTTCGGTCTGCTCGCCGCCTGGGCGATCACCCGCCAGATCATCATCCCGCTGGAGCAAACCCTGAAAGTCGCCGAGCGCGTAGCCGCCGGTGATCTGACCCACAACCTGGTGTCTCTGCGCCGCGACGAACTCGGTCAACTGCAACGCTCGATGCAGAGCATGACTCAAGGCCTGCGCGAACTGATCGGCGGCATCAGCGACGGCGTGACCCAGATCGCCAGCGCCGCCGAAGAACTGTCCGCCGTGACCGAGCAGACCAGCGCCGGGGTGAACAATCAGAAAATCGAGACCGACCAGGTCGCGACCGCCATGAACGAAATGGCCGCCACCGTGCAGGAAGTCGCACGCAACGCCGAGGAAGCTTCGGAAGCAGCGGTCGCCGCCGACCAGCAGGCCCGCGAAGGCGACAAGGTGGTTGGCGAGGCCATCGCCCAGATCGAACGTCTGGCTGCTGAAGTCGGCCACTCCACCGAGGCCATGGGCGAGCTCAAGCGCGAAAGCGACAAAATCGGCAGCGTGCTCGACGTGATCAAGTCCGTGGCCCAGCAAACCAACCTGCTGGCCCTCAACGCCGCCATCGAGGCCGCCCGTGCCGGTGAAGCAGGACGTGGTTTTGCGGTGGTTGCCGACGAAGTCCGCAGCCTGGCCCAGCGCACTCAGAAGTCCACGGAAGAGATCGAAGAGCTGATCGTCGGCCTGCAGAACGGCACGCAGCAAGTGGCGACGATCATGGACAACAGCCGCACCCTGACCGACAGCAGCGTCGAGCTGACCCGTCGCGCCGGCGGTTCGCTGGAAAGCATCACCCGCACCGTGTCGGCGATTCAGGCGATGAACCAGCAGATCGCTGCGGCGGCCGAGCAGCAGAGCGCCGTGGCCGAAGAGATCAACCGCAGCGTGCTGAACGTGCGGGATGTCTCGGACCAGACCTCGGCGGCCAGTGAAGAGACGGCGGCCTCCAGCGTCGAGCTGGCGCGTTTGGGCACTCACCTGCAAACGCTGGTGGGCCGGTTCAAGGTGTAAACCGCGCACACAAAAAAACGCAGCCAATGGCTGCGTTTTTTTGCCCTGCGTTTAGAGGACTTGCCGCAGGAACGCCTGGGCTCGCGGATCCTTCGGTGCATCGAAGAACTCTGACGGCGAGGCGTCTTCCAGCAGTTTGCCGTGATCGAAGAACAGCACCCGATCCGCCACTTCCCGGGCGAAGCCCATTTCGTGGGTCACGCAGACCATGGTCATGCCTTCCACGGCCAGGTTCTTCATCACGTCCAGCACTTCACCGACCATTTCCGGGTCGAGGGCCGAGGTCGGTTCGTCGAACAACATGACCTTGGGGTCCATCGCCAGCGCCCGGGCAATCGCCACGCGCTGCTGCTGACCGCCGGACAGGCGCGACGGATATTCGCGGGCCTTCTGGGCGATGCCGACCTTCTCCAGCAATGCCAGAGCCTTGGCCTCGCTTTCCTTCTGGCCGCGCTTGCGCACGACTTTCTGTGCCAGGCACAGGTTCTCCAGCACGGTCATATGCGGGAACAGATTGAAATGCTGGAACACCATGCCGACTTCACGGCGGTAGGCGTTGACGTCGGTTCTCGGGTCGGCCAGTTGCAGGCCGTCGATGCTCACCGAGCCGGAATCGAATTCTTCCAGACCATTGAGGCAACGCAGGAAGGTCGATTTGCCGGAACCGGACGGGCCGATCACCACCAGCACTTCGCCTTTGGCCACGGAGGTGCTGACGTTATCCACCGCACGCACCACTTGCCCACGGGTGTCGAAGACTTTTACCAGATCGCGGACTTCAATCACTTTGCGCGAGCCTCCGCTCAAGCCGGCTGGCGATTTTCGACAGCGGCAGGTTGATCAACAGGTACAGGCCGGCGACGCAGAACAGGATCTCGAACGGCGAGAACGACGTGGTGATGACTTCACGACCGCTTTTCAGCAGCTCGGTGATGGCGATCACCGACACCAGCGAGGTGTCTTTGACCAGACTGATGAACTGCCCGGCCAACGGTGGCAGCACGCGCTTGAACGCTTGCGGCAGCACCACATGACGCATCGACTGACCAGCGCTCAAACCCAGCGAACGCGCCGCCTCGTTCTGGCCACGGGCAATCGACTGCACACCGGAACGGATGATTTCCGCGACGTAGGCGCCGGTGAACAGCGACAGCGCGGCGATCCCGGCGAATTCCCGGGACAGGTTCATCACCGTGCCGATGAAGAAATAGAAAATGAAGATCTGCACCAGCAGCGGCGTGCCGCGCACCAGTTCGACATAGATGGTCGACAGGTCGCGCAGGGTCGGGTTGCTCGACAACCGGCACAGCCCGGTCGCCAGACCGATCAGCAGGCCCAGCACCCCGGACACCACCGATAGCCAAAGCGTGGTCCACAGGCCCCACAACAGCGGACCCGCCGCCCAATGCCGCGTCACGCCCACGACGTCGCCTTCGGCCACATCGTCGCCCTGAGCGAATTGCAGGCTGTTTTCGTCGACGGTGAGGTGCTGCTCGTCACCGGCATCGTTGCGCAGGGTGACCTGCGCGCTGCCGCCCTTGCGCACCAGTTCGCTGACGGTGGAAATGTCAGTCGCGCGCTGGGTTTCCTCGGCCTGGTAGGCGAAGTACTGCGGCACGCGGTTCCAGCGCCATTCGTAGGACATCAGCGACGTGGCGTAATACAGCGCGCCGGCCAGGCCGACCAGCACCAGCACGGTCAGGACGTGCCAGGGCCATTGGGCTTTTTTCTGTTTCATTGCAGATTCTCAGATGATCGTTCCCACGCTCTGCGTGGGAATGCCGCCGGGGACGCTCTGCGTCCGTGCCTGATCGTGACGCGGAGCGTCACAGGATGCGCTCCCACGCAGAGCGTGGGAACGATCAGCGGACGGGCCTTATTCCATGTCCTTGAGCCACTCGGTGCTCTTGAACCACTTGTCATGGATGCGATCGTAGGTGCCGTCTTCGTGGATCTGGTGCAGGAAGTTGTTGATGAAGTTGATGCTGTCGTAGTCACCCTTCTTCAGACCGAACGCCAGCGGCTCGTAGGTGAACGGCTTGTCGAGGAACACCAGTTTGCCGGCGCCGACCTTGCTCACCGCAACCACGTTGTACGGCGCGTCGTAGATGAAGGCGTCAGCCTTGCCGTTGACCACGTCGAGCACGGCTTCCTGCTCGTTGTCGTAGCCGTGGTACTTGGCCTTGGAGATCAGCTTCTTGGCGACCATCTCGCCGGTGGTGCCGAGCTTGGAGGTGATGCGGTAGTCGGCGGTGTTCAGGTCTTTGTAGGACTTGATGGTGCCTTCCAGCTCCTTGCGGATCAGCAGGGTCTGGCCGACCACAATGAACGGTTCGCTGAAGTTCAGGCGCAGGTTGCGTTCCTGGGTCAGGGTCATGCCGCTGCCGATCATGTCGAACTTGTCGGTCATCAGCGCCGGGATGATCCCGTCGTAACCGGTGGACACCAGCTCCAGCTTGACGCCCATGGCCTTGGTCATGGCTTTGAGGATGTCGACTTCGAAACCGATGATTTCGCCGCGCTTGTTGGTCATTTCGAACGGCATGTAGGTCGGATCCATACCGACTTTCAACGAGCCGCGCTTGACCGCGTCATCGATTGCGCCGGCCTGCGCCGCATTGACTGCAACCAGTGCCGTGACGCCGACCAGCAGCATCGACAGATACTTCTTCATCTTCAAGTCCCCAAAACCATTGCGTTTGCGGCGCGAAAACCGACAGAAATGGACAAGATTGTCCGGGTGCGCCAATTCGGGGACGGATGCTAACGCACTCGTCCGTTTGCACAAGGTTTTTTGATCGGTTGGTGCCGGATGGGACGCAGAGCGTCCCGGGCTGCATTCCCACGCAGAGCGTGGGAACGAGTGATCCGCGACGGTAATCGGCAGGCAAAAAAAACCCCGCTTTCGCGGGGTTTCTTCATCAAGCCGGTTGCGCCTGCAAGCTCACCGGCTTGAGCGGCAGCAGCGGCGCATGGGGATCGGCTTTCACCGAAGCCCGCCATGCGTCCAGCCACTGGGCGTGACCTTCGGCCCACACCTGCTCGTGCAGACGGGCCAGGGCCACCGGATCGCTCAGCAGTTGCAGACGATCATGGTTGTTCAGCCCGGCCGGGCCGACCTTGATCGCGTGACGCACACGTTCCTGACGCAGCCATTCGATCGGCTCGGCCTCACCGTGACGCGAAGTCGCCAGCGAGCACGCCAGGGCGTTCTGCTGAGGATCGACCACGGCGCGGACGAAGCCGTCGTTCAGCGCGTGCCAGCGGTTTTCGTGGGTGTATTGATCGGTGGCCAGCAGCGCCTGTGGCGGATTGTATTCCTCGGGGATGAGGAACAGGCTCTCGTCACGGGATTTGAGGCCCAGACCGACGCGGCTGGAAATCACCGACACCGGAATCGACAGCATCAGCGAACCGACGATCGGCACCAGCCACCACAGGAAGCTCGGGTTCAGCCAGATCACCAGCAGCGCCCAGAAGAAGCCCAGCAGGGTCTGCGGACCGTGACGCTTGACCGCTTCGCTCCATGGCGTGGAGTCGTCGTCACGCTGCGGCGAGTTCCAGGTCGCGGCCCAGCCGAGGAACGCGGCCAGAACGAAACGGGTGTGGAAAATCATCCGCACCGGCGCCAGCAGCATGGAGAACAGCATCTCCAGCAGCATCGACAGGGTCACCTTGAACTTGCCGCCGAACTCTTTCGCACCCTTGGCCCAGATCAGGATGATGCTCAGCAGCTTCGGCAGGAACAGCAGCACGATGGTCGTCGAGAACAGCGCGATCGCCTTGTCCGGGTGCCACTGCGGCCACAGCGGATAGAGCTGACGCGGTTCGAGGAAGTACTGCGGCTCCATCAGCGTGTTCACCGCCAGCAGCGCGGTCGACAGCACCAGGAAGAAGAACCACAGCGGTGCCGACAGGTAAGACATCACGCCGGTCAGGAACACCGCGCGGTGCACCGGGTGCATGCCTTTTACCAGGAACAGACGGAAGTTCATCAGGTTGCCGTGGCACCAGCGACGGTCACGCTTGAGCTCATCGAGCAGGTTCGGCGGCAGTTCTTCGTAGCTGCCCGGCAGATCGTAGGCAATCCACACGCCCCAGCCGGCACGGCGCATCAGCGCAGCTTCAACGAAGTCGTGAGAGAGGATCGCACCGGAGAACGCACCCTTGCCCGGCAACGGCGCCAGGGCGCAGTGGTCGATGAACGGCTTCATGCGGATGATCGCGTTGTGACCCCAGTAGTGGGATTCACCCAACTGCCAGAAGTGCAGACCGGCAGTGAACAGCGGACCGTACACACGGGTGGCGAACTGCTGCATGCGTGCATATAGCGTGTCCATGCCCGAAGCGCGCGGTGCGGTCTGGATGATACCGGCGTCCGGAGTGGCCTCCATCAGGCGCACCAGACTGGTCAGGCACTCGCCGCTCATGACCGAGTCGGCGTCAAGTACGACCATGTACTTGTAGTCACCACCCCAGCGACGGCAGAAGTCGTCGAGGTTGCCGCTCTTGCGTTTGACGCGACGGCGACGGCGGCGATAGAAGATCTTGCCGAAACCCTTGGCTTCGCGGCAGACGTCCAGCCAGGCCTGCTGCTCGGCAACGCAGATGTCGGTGTCGTTACTGTCACTGAGGACGAAGAAGTCGAAACGGTCCAGGTCACCGGTAGCGGCGACCGACTCGAAGGTCGCGCGCAGACCGGCGAACACCCGAGGCACGTCTTCGTTGCAGATCGGCATCACCAGTGCGGTGCGTGCGTCCTTCGGAATCGGCTCGTTGCCGGCACTTTTACCGGAGATCCGGTATTTATCGTGGCCGGTGAGCAATTCGAGGAAGCCCATCAGCGCAGTCCAGAAACCGGCCGACACCCAGCAGAACAGAATCCCGAACATGATCAGGATGCTGGTCTGCAGCGCATACGGCAGCACTTGCGTGGCGGTTTGCAGCAGCGGTTGATGCAGGACTTCTTCCAGATCGACGAACGACCAGCCCTGGTACGGCATGATGCCTTTCATGTACCAGCCGGCGACGATGGTCTGACCCAGCATCAGCACCAGCAGAATGTAGCGACGGATCGAACCGACCGTGCGCCAGCGCGCCGCCGGCAGCACGTTGGCGTCCTTCGGCGGTTGCGGCGGGTTGGTCCGGCCGGTCAGGCGGCGCCAGCCACGCACCAGAATGTTGGTGCGCCACGGCTCCGGCACGACCTTGGTCCGACGGATCGGCGGCGTGGCCTTCATGCTGACGCGGCCGCTGGCGTCGAGCACCAGCATTTCCGCGTCTTGCAGCTCTTCGGCGGTGCTCAGGGTCAGGCGCTTGCCCACCGAAGCCTGGGCGGCTTCGGTCGGTGCGTCAAAGGTCTTGGACGACAGGCGTTCATGCAATTCGCTGAAGGACTGGCAGCCCGCGAGTTCCGCGCGCTGCTCGTCGGTCATCGGCAGATGCGCCAGGTACTCGGACAGAGTCTCTGGCTGTACTTGAGAGTTACTCATCGGCAGGCAACTGATAGCTCCAGGTCTCGGTCAGGACTTCTTCAGTCGGTGCCGATTCCGGTGTGGCTGGGGCCGCGTCCGCAGCGGCTGGCTGCTTGGCGTCTTTGTTGGCCTTGTCCTTGGCATCTGCAACCGGCTTGGCGTCGGCCTGTTTGGCCTCGGCAGCCTTGGCTTCCTTGTCGGCTTTCTCTTGTTGCTTGGCAGCAACCTTGTCGGCTTTGGCTACCGACGAGTTGGACGTCGGCACCGCAGACTTGGCCAGATCAGCGGTGACCACTGGCTGCACCAGAGCCGCGCGCATCTCGGTGGACTTGCTCGCGTCCTTGATCTTCATCCGCAGGGTCAGGCGCCAGCCCTTGGTTTCAGGGTTGTAGCGCACGCTGTTCTCGACCAGCTCGGCGTTGTCGCCGACGCTGACCTGGCTGCGAACGTCCGCATCCGGGGCCAAAGCGGCAAGGGACGGGCCTTCGAAGTCGACCAGGTAGGCAACGCTGCCATCCGGCTGACGGATCAGGTTCGATTGCTTGACGTCACCGGTCGAACGCAGGGTCTGGTTGACCCAGGCGCTGTCCGGCGCGTGCAGCGCGGCTTCGTCGATGGTCCAGTGCATGCGGTAGGCGAAGTCCAGCGGCTGGCCAGGCTCCGGCAGTTTTTCCGGGCTCCAGAACGCAACGATGTTGTCGTTGGTTTCGTCGGCGGTCGGGATCTCGACCAGATCGACGGTGCCTTTGCCCCAGTCGCCCTTCGGCTCGATCCAGGCGCTTGGACGCTTGTCGTAGCGGTCGTCGAGGTCTTCGTAGTGGCTGAAGTCACGGCCACGTTGCAGCAGACCGAAACCACGCGGGTTCTCGACGCTGAACTGGCTGACAGCCAAATGTTTAGGGTTGTTCAGTGGGCGCCAGATCCACTCGCCGTTGCCGGCATGGATCGACAGACCGCTGGAGTCGTGCAGTTCACGACGGTAGTTAAGTACTTTCGACGGCTGGTTGGCGCCGAACAGGAACATGCTGGTCAGCGGCGCGATGCCGAGCTTGCCGACCTTGTCACGCAGGTACATCTGGCCCTTGACGTCGACAATGGTGTCGCTGCCCGGACGCAGGATCAGACGGTAGGCGCCGGTCGCACGTGGCGAATCCAGCAGGGCGAAGATCACCAGGTGCTTGTCGCCCGGCTTTGGCTGCTGAATCCAGAACTCGCGAAAACGCGGGAATTCTTCGCCGGACGGCAAAGCGGTATCGATCGCCAGGCCACGGGCCGACAGACCGTAGGTGTGACCCTTGCCGACAACGCGGAAGTAGCTCGCGCCCAGCATGGTCATGATTTCGTCTTGCTTGTCAGCCTTGTTGATCGGGTACAGGACACGGAAACCGGCGTAGCCCAGTTGTTCGGTGGCCTTTGGATCGAACTGCAGGTCGCCGAAATCGAAACGGCTCGGATCGTATTTGATCTCTTCGACGGTGTTCGCGGTGATTTCGTTGATTTTCACCGGCGTATCGAAGTGCATGCCCTGGTGATAGAAGGACAGCTTGAACGGGTTCTTCTGGTCGGCCCATTCGGCTTTTTCGGTGCGGAAACGAATTTTCTGATAGTCCGCGAATTTCATTTCACGGAATTCGTTCGGCAGGTTGCTGCGCGGGGCTTCGAACTTCTGCCCGGCCAGCTCTTTGGCCTTGGCCGACACATCGTCAAGATTGAATGCCCAAAGCTGGCCGGCGCTGAGCAGGCAGAGTACTGCCGAGCCCGCTACCAGAGCGCTGCGCAAGCGTTTGGCAGACAATTTTGCTGCATTACAGGGACTAACAATCACGAGCAACCCTCGCCGAAAACAGATCAATAAACCAACGGCCAGATGAAGTGCCTGTGAGGGATTCGGTACAAAAAAACCGACCTTTCAGGACACCCTTGCCAAGTTGGCGAGCATTGTTCCGACTCCGCTGGGTCAAAATGATTCCCCAATCGGATCCGGACAAGTCTCTACCTAAGTCAAAATGGACCAACGAACGCTGATCCCCGTAGCGCGCGATTATCTAGTAGCCCGCGTGACAACGCATCAGGGGTAACAAAGTATTTATCGCGAAAATTCCCTGTTTTCAGTCGAAAAGCCCTTAAAAAGATGTTTCAAGCGCTTTCATGTCTGTAACAGGAAGGTTACCGGGCCATCGTTGACCAGGTGCACCTGCATATCCGCGCCGAATCTACCTGATGCCACTGTGCCATGCATCTGTTTCGCTTTGCTTAATAGATAGTCGAATAATTCTTCACCCAGCGCCGGAGGGGCGGCGGTCGAGAAACTCGGGCGCAACCCGCTTTTGGTGTCGGCAGCGAGGGTGAACTGAGAGACCAGCAGCAACCCGCCGCCCACATCCGCCAGGGACAGATTCATCTTGCCCTCGGCGTCACTGAACACTCGATAGTTAAGCAGCTTATGCAGAAGTTTGTCGGCGCTGGCCGGCGTGTCGTCGGGTTCGACCGCCACCAGCACCAATAAACCCTGATCGACACTGCCGACCACCTCGCCCGCCACTTCGACCCGCGCGCCTTTCACGCGCTGCAACAGACCCCTCATGCTTCTTCGGGCGGCAGGTCGAGCAGGCGCCGGGCCATTTTGCTGGCGGCGCGCACCAGTGCATCGGTGATGCCCGGTTCGGACGCGGCGTGGCCGGCATCGCGAATCACCTGCAACTCGCTGTTCGGCCAAGCCTGATGCAGTTCCCAGGCGTTGTCGAGCGGGCAGATCACGTCGTAGCGGCCGTGGATGATCACGCCCGGCAGATGGGCGATCTTGCCCATGTCGCGGATCAGCTGGTTTGGCTCAAGGAACGCATTGTTGGTGAAGTAGTGGCATTCGATCCGCGCGATCGACAAGGCGCGCTGCGGCTCGGAGAAGCGGTCGACCACCAGCGGATTCGGACGCAGGGTCGCGGTGCGCCCTTCCCAGGTCGACCAGGCCTTGGCCGCATGCATCTGGGCGATCTGGTCGTTGCCGGTCAGGCGTTTGTGGAAAGCGCTGAGCAGGTCGTCGCGCTCGTCCAGCGGAATCGGCGCGAGGTAGTCCTGCCAGTAATCGGGGAACAGACGGCTGGCGCCAGCCTGGTAGAACCATTCGATTTCCTGCGGACGGCAGAGAAAGATCCCGCGCAGGATGAGACCATGCACGCGCTCCGGGTGGGTCTGCGCGTACGCCAGCGCCAGGGTCGACCCCCAGGAACCGCCGAACAGCACCCATTTATCAATGCCCAGATGTTTACGAATGCGCTCGAGGTCTTCGACCAGATCCCAGGTGGTGTTGTTTTCCAGGCTGGCGTGGGGCGTGGAACGACCGCAACCGCGCTGGTCGAAGGTGACAATGCGATACAGGTTCGGATCGAAGTAGCGGCGACTCTGGGCGTCGCACCCGGCGCCGGGACCTCCGTGGATGAACACCACCGGCAAACCTTCCGGTGAACCGCTTTCGTCGACGTACAGCGTATGGGTGTCATCGACGGCCAGATCGTGCCGTGCGTGAGGTTTGATCTGCGGAAACAAAGTCTGCATTGCGCGCTCCGTAAGGGGTCGAGGTCATCCCTGGGGGGACTTCTATTATTCTGCCGTCCGGCATCATAAACCCGATTTACGTCAATGAGCATGCCCGTGCGCTGTCACATTTTGTCAGCCATGAACCCCAGCAGGTTCTCAAAGAGACGATCGACCTCGGCGACCTGATGCCGCGCCCGCAGGCAGCCGTGAACCAGCCCTTCGCCGTAGTACAGCGCCGCGTCGACGCCCGCCGCGTTCAGCCGTTCGGCGTAGCACACGCCGTCGTCACGCAGCGGATCGAACTGCGCCACGGCGATCCAGGCCGGGGGCAACCCGCTGAAGTCCCCGGCCAGCAACGGCATCGCATAAGCGTTCGGCTTCGCGGTGCCGCGCAGGTACAAGGCGTGATAGCAATCGACATCGCTGCTGGCGAGCAACGGCGCATCGGCGCATTCGCTGCGTGACGCCAACTGCTCGTCGCCTCCCAGCCCCGGATAAATCAAGACCTGCGCGCCCGGCAGCGGCTCGCCGGCATCGCGCAGTGCCAGGCACAGCGCCGCCGCCAGATTGCCGCCGGCGCTGTCGCCCGCCACCAGCATCCGCCCGGGATCGAACCAGAACGGCCCGCTGCGCAACGCGCGCCAGACGCTCAGGCAATCCTCGAAACCGGCCGGGAACGGATGCTCCGGCGCCAGCCGGTAATCCACCGCCACCACCATCGCCCCGAGCGCCGTGGCCAGCTCGCAGCAGATGAAGTCATGGGAATCCAGCCCGCCGACCACCCAACCGCCGCCGTGCAGATACAACACGCACGGCCAGCCACTGGCCGATGGCCGGACGGGCGGGCGATACGAGCGCACCGCCACCCCGCTCAACTGGAAATCCACCACCTCCAGACCCGCCGTCCGTTCGGGCGTGAAGGCGCGGCACATGGCGTCATAGGATTTGCGCAATCCGCCGAGGCTGCTGTCATCGCTGGCAAAGCCTTCGGTTCTGGCGACGAACGCCGCCATCGACGGCGAGAGTGGATAAGTGCCCATCAGTTTTTCAGGCTGGCCTGGACCGTGGCCACGCCGTCCTTGCCGTCAAAACTGCTGACACCCGCCAGCCAGCGTTGCAGGTCTTCGGGATGCGCACGCAGCCAGGTCTTCGCCACTTCCTGAGGGGTCTTGCGCTCCATGATCGGCACCATCAACTGGCTTTCCTGGGCGGCGGTGAAGGTCAGGTTTTCCAGCAGTCGATGGACGTTCGGGCAGCGCTCGGCGTAGTCCGGCGCGGTGACGGTGGAAACGGTGGCGGCGCCTTCGTTGGGGCCGTAGACGTCTTCGCTGCCGGTCAGGTAGGTGATTTTCATGTTGATGTTCATCGGGTGCGGGGTCCAGCCGACGAATACCACGAATTCCTTGCGGTTAACCGCCCGCTGCACGGCGGCGAGCATGCCGGCCTCACCGGATTCGATGATCTTGAAATCCTTCAGGCCGAAATGGTTGGTTTCGATCATGGTCTTGATCGTGGTGTTGGCGCCGCTGCCGGGTTCGATGCCGTAGATCTTGGCGCCGAGTTGATCCTTGAATTTTGCAATGTCGCCGAAGGTCTTCAGCCCTGCCGCCGCCACGTAGTCCGGCACCGCCAACGTCGCCTGGGCGTCGGCCAGGCTTGGCTTGTCCATGACCTTGACCTGATTGGCGGCGAGGAACGGCGCGATGTTCTTGTCCATCGCCGGTTTCCAGTAGCCGAGGAAGATATCGAGGCGCTTGTCGCGGATGCCGGCGAAGATGATTTGCTGCACGGCGCTGGTCTGCTTGCTTTCATAACCGAGGCCGTTGAGCAGGACGTCGGCCATGCCGCTGGTGGCGATCACGTCGGTCCAGTTGACCACGCCCATGCGCACGGTTTTGCAGGATGCATCATCGGAAGCCATGGCGCCGGCGCTGAGCAGCGCGCAGCCGGTGAGGATTAACGCACAACGAGTGAACAGTCTTTTCATGTGGGATCGTCTCGTGCGGCAGCGGGTTATTGTTCGGATCGGTGTATTCTTGCACCGTGGCCGAAACATTACGCAGCAGACGAGCGGGAAAAGCGAACTGTGGCGACCGGGATTTGCACGGTGGCGACTGTTTGAGGGCGCGCCCCCCCAGATCGCTCACTCACCGCAGATCGTTCCCACGCTCTGCGTGGGAATGCAGCCGTGACGCTCTGCGTCACTGGACGCTCTGCGTCCCTAGAGGCATTCCCACGCGGAGCGTGGGAACGATCAGAGTCAGCAGAGGGTTACGCGTTGTAGTGGGATTTGCCCCAGGCGAGCAGCCCTTGCAGCAGCTCCTTCAACACCACCCGCGTCGGCTCCGCCAGATCGGCGCGGTAGCGGAACGGTTCGAACTCTTCCATATACGTGCACTGGCCCAGCTCCAGTTGCACGGCGTGGATGTTCTCGGCCGGGTTGCCGTAGTGACGGGTGATGTGGCCGCCCTTGAAGCGTCCGTTCAGCACATGGCTGTAAGCGTCGTGGCGTGCACAGATCGCTTCCAGCTGCGTGGCCAGTTGTGGATCGCAACTGGCGCCATTGAAGGTGCCGAGGTTGAAGTCCGGCAGCTTGCCGTCGAACAGGTGCGGGATGATCGAGCGGATCGAATGCGCATCGAACAGCAGCGCGTAACCGAACTCGGCTTTCAGCCGCGCCAGCTCTTCCTGCAGGGTGCGGTGGTACGGCGTCCAAATCTGCTCCAGGTACGTCGCACGCTCTTCTTTCGACGGCTCCTGCCCTTCCTTGAACAATGGAATGCCATCGAACAGCGTCGCCGGATACAGACCGGTGGTGGCACCGGCGTACAGCGGTTTGTCGTCGGACGGCCGGTTCAGGTCGATGACGAATCGCGAGTACTCGGCCGCCAGGGTGCTGGCGCCCAGTTCGGCGGCGAAGTCGTAGAGCTGCGGAATGTGCCAGTCGGTGTCCGGCAGGCTTCTCGCGTCCGGGATCAACCCGGCCTCGACCGCCGGGGTCAGGCGCACACCGGCGTGGGGCATGCTGATCAGCAGCGGCACGCGACCTTGTTTGAAGTTCAGAACCTTATCCACAACCGCTCTCCTACAGACTTGATTCAACGCCGTGACGCACGACGCGTTTGTCCAGTTCACCACCCAGCCAGTAAGCCAGATCCGCCGGGCGGTCGATTTGCCAGGCGACAAAATCCGCGACCTTGCCGGCTTCCAGCGAGCCGTGGGTATCAGCCATGCCCAAAGCTTGCGCCGCGTGAATCGTGGCGCCGGCCAAGGCTTCTTCCGGGGTCATGCGGAAACAGGTGCAGGCCATGTTCAGCATCAGGCGCAACGACAGCGCCGGCGAAGTGCCGGGGTTGAGGTCGCTGGCGATGGCGATTTTCACTTTGTGTTTGCGCAGGGCTTCCATAGGCGGCAACTGGGTTTCACGCAGGAAATAGAACGCGCCCGGCAACAGCACCGCGACGGTGTCGGATTCGGCCATGGCGATGGCGTCGGCCTCGTCCATGAACTCCAGGTGATCGGCGGACAATGCGTGATAGCGCGCGGCCAGGCTGGAGCCGTGCAGCGACGACAATTGTTCGGCGTGCAGTTTCAACGGCAGATTGAGTTTTTGCGCGGCGATGAACACACGCTCGACCTGTTCCGGGGAGAACGCCAGGTATTCGCAGAACGCATCCACCGCATCCACCAACCCTTCGGCGGCCAGAGCCGGCAGCATCTCGGCGCAGATGTGATCGATGTAGTCGTCGGCGCGATCCTTGTATTCCGGCGGCAAGGCGTGGGCGGCCAGGCAGGTGCTGCGCACGCTGATCGGCAGCTCGGCGGCGAGGCGACGAATGACCCGCAGGATCTTGCGTTCGCTCGCCAGATCAAGGCCGTAGCCGGATTTCATTTCGACCGTGGTCACGCCGTCGCGCATCAGGCTTTTCAGACGTTTGGCGGCGCTGGCGAACAGCTCGTCTTCCGAGGCCTCGCGCGTGGCGCGCACGGTGCTGGCGATGCCGCCACCGGCGGCTGCGATCTCGGCGTAGCTGACGCCTTGCAGGCGCTTCTCGAACTCGCCGCTGCGGTTGCCGCCGAACACGGTGTGGGTGTGACAATCGATCAGGCCGGGGGTGACCCACGCGCCTTGCAGGTCATTGACCGCCGGGTATTCGCCTGACGGCAATTGGCTGCGCGGGCCGATCCACTCGATGAGTGCACCGGACGTCACGATGGCCGCATCCTCGATGATCGAGTAGACGCCTTGCGCCATGGTTGCGACGTGGCAGTGTTGCCAGAGGGTTTTCATCCCAAGTCCTCGTCTTGTTCAAAATCGATTCGCGAGCAAGCTCGCTCCCACAGTTGAAACTCGTACCTCTGTGGGAGCGAGCTTGCTCGCGAAGAGGCCATCACAGGCTCGGCAGCAACTTCGCCGGAACCAGCTCAGTCAGAACCCGCGAAGCCAGCAGTTCGGTCGCCGCATTGATGTCCGGCGCGAAGAAACGGTCCTTCTCGTAGAACGGCACTTCGCGACGCAGAATTCCCCGGGCCTGTTCCAGTTTGGTCGAGGTCTTCAGGCCGTTGCGCAGATCAAGCCCCTGCACCGCCGCCAGCCATTCCACCGCCAGAATCCCGCGGGTGTTCTCGGCCATTTCCCACAGACGCTTGCCGGCGGCCGGGGCCATCGACACGTGGTCTTCCTGGTTGGCAGAGGTCGGCAGGCTGTCCACCGAATGCGGATGGGACAGCGCCTTGTTTTCGCTGGCCAGGGCCGCAGCGGTCACCTGGGCGATCATGAAGCCGGAGTTCACGCCACCGTTGGCCACCAGGAACGGCGGCAGTTGCGACATGTGCTTGTCCATCATCAGCGAGATACGACGCTCGCTGAGGGAACCGATTTCGGCAATGGCCAGGGCCATGTTGTCAGCGGCCATGGCCACCGGCTCGGCGTGGAAGTTGCCGCCGGAAATCACGTCGCCTTCGGCCGCAAAAACCAGCGGGTTGTCGGATACGGCGTTGGCTTCGACAGCCAGCACTTCGGCGGCCTGACGGAACTGGGTCAGGCACGCGCCCATGACTTGCGGCTGGCAACGCAGCGAGTACGGGTCCTGAACCTTCTCGCAGTTCTGGTGCGAGTCGGACACTTCGCTGCGTTCGCCCAGCAGATCGCGGTAAGCGGCAGCGGCGTCGATCTGGCCTTTCTGACCACGGGCAGCGTGGATGCGTGCGTCGAACGGCGAGCGCGAACCGAGCACCGCTTCCACCGTCAGACCACCCAGCGCCAGCGCGCCAGCGAACAGGTCTTCACCTTCGAACAGACCACGCAACGCGAATGCGGTGGACACCTGAGTACCGTTGAGCAGCGCCAGACCTTCTTTCGCCGCCAGGGTCAGCGGCGTCAGACCGGCGACTTTCAGCGCTTCGGTCGCTTCCATCCACTCGCCCTTGTAGCGCGCCTTGCCCTCGCCCAGCAGCACCAGCGACATGTGCGCCAATGGCGCGAGGTCACCGGAGGCGCCGACCGAGCCTTTCAACGGAATGTGCGGGTAGACCTCGGCGTTGATCAGGGCGATCAGCGCATCGATCACCACGCGACGGATGCCGGAGAAACCACGGCTGAGGCTGTTGACCTTGAGCACCATGATCAGGCGCACCAGCTCATCGCTGATCGGCTGGCCGACGCCGGCGGCGTGGGACAGCACCAGCGAGCGCTGGAGGTTTTCCAGGTCTTCGCTGGCGATGCGGGTCGAGGCCAGCAGGCCGAAACCGGTGTTGATGCCGTAGGCGGTGCGGTTTTCCGCGAGGATCTGCTCGACGCAGGCCACGCTGGCCTCGATCTGCGCGCTGGCGCTGTTGTCGAGGGTCAGCTTGACCGGGTTCTGATAAACGTCACGCAGTTGGGCCAGGCTCAGTTGGCCGGGGATCAGGTTCAGCGCAGTCATTTAAATGCTCCTTTTGAGGCATTGTTATTAACTACCAGTCGCTCCGGAGCATTCCGTTATCCGTCGCCTCTCGTCTTTTGGACGATCCGCGCCTTGGCACGCTGGTATGGGTAGTTGTCAGTGCAAATTCGGTAATGCGTTGTGCAGCAGATCCGTGTCTTTCAGAACGCTTGCGGCAGCGGCGATGTCCGGCGCCAGCCAGCGGTCCTGATCGTAGGCCGGGACCTTCTCGCGCAGCAGTCGCCAGGCGGTATCGGTGCCCGCGCCGAAGCGCTGTTCCTTGAGAAATTCAAACGCCTGGGCCGCCAGCAGGTATTCGATGGCGAGGATCTGCGTGCAGTTTTCCAGCGCGCGGTGCAGCTTCAGCGCGGCGTTGGTGCCCATGCTCAAGTGGTCTTCCTGCAGGCCCGAGGTGACGTAGTTGTCGAGTACCGCCGGTTGCGCCAACTGGCGGTTTTCCGCGCACAGCGACGCGGCGACGTATTGCACGATCATCATCCCGGAGTTCACCCCCGGATTGGCCACCAGAAACGCCGGCAGACCGCTGACGTGCGGGTTGATCAGGCGATCCAGACGCCGCTCGGCAATCGAGCCGATTTCAGCCATTGCAATGGCCAGCAGATCCGCCGCCAGCGCCACCGATTGCCCGTGTGGGTTGGCCTGGGACATCACCCGGAAGTCATCCGGCGTGCCCAGCAGCAACGGGTTGTCGGTGCAGCCGTTGAGTTCGGTTTCGATCTGCTTGATCGCGTGTTCCAGTTGATCGCGGGCGGCACCGTGCACCTGCGGGATCGAGCGGATGCTCAAGGCATCCTGAGTGCGAATTCCTTTGCTCGCGGCGATCACTTCGCTGCCATCGAGCAAGGCGCGCAGATTGACGCCGACCTGCTGCATGCCCGGATGCGGCTTGAGCGCGATGATCTCGGCATCGAACGCGGCGATCTGGCCGCGCTGGGCCTCGAAGCTCATGGCGCCGATCACGTCGGCCCATTGCACCAGACGCGTGGCGTCGGCAATCGCCAGGCAACCGAGGCCGGTCATGCACGGCGTACCGTTGACCAGGCACAGGCCGTCCTTCGCCCCGAGCTGCACCGGTTGCAAACCCTCTTCGGCCAGCGCCTGCTGCGCGGACACCACTTGCCCGCGATAGCTGACATTGCCCACGCCCAGCAGCGCGATGCCGATGTGCGCCATGTGGGTCAGGTAACCCACAGAACCCTGCGACGGCACTTGCGGGGTGATGCCGCGATTGAGCAGCGCCAGCAGCGCTTCGACCACCCGGCGATGAATGCCGGATTTGCCGTGGCTGTAGTTGCGGATCGCCGAGCACATGATCGCGCGCGTCTGCTCGTCGGCCAGTACCGGGCCGACGCCGCAGGCATGGCTGAGCAAGGTGTTGCGCGACAGCTGGCTGAGCTGTTCGTCTTTCAGCGAGACGTTGCACAGCGCACCGAGCCCGGTGTTCACGCCATAGGCGCGCTCGCCGCTGGCGACGATGCGCTGGACGATGCCCTGCGCGTTTTCAATGCGCGCCCAGGTCTGCGCCGACAGCTCGAGCTGCGCGCCGTGACGGGCGACTGCGACCACATCCTGCCAACGCATCGGAGCGTCGGCGATAACGATTTTTTCAGCCTGGGACATCTAAAACCTCTTTAACCTGATCGTCACGGGATGCATTCCCACGCAGACGGTTCGACGCCTCGACGTGGGAACGAGCCTGCCGTAAACCTTTAAACCACCGCCGCCCGCCGCTGCACGAAGCGGTCGACATATTCGTCCGCCGGCGAATGCAGGATCTCTTTCGGCGTGCCGACCTGGATCAGGCGGCCGTCCTTGAGGATCGCGATGCGGTTGCCGATGCGCACGGCCTCGTCGAGGTCGTGGGTGATGAAGACGATGGTCTTGTGCAGGGTCTTTTGCAGCTCCAGCAACTGGTCCTGCATCTCGGCGCGGATCAGCGGATCCAGCGCACTGAACGCTTCGTCCATCAGGATGATGTCGGTGTCCGCCGCCAGGGCGCGGGCCAGGCCCACACGCTGACGCATGCCGCCGGAGAGCTGGTGCGGGTATTTGTTTTCGTAGCCCTTGAGGCCCACGGTGTTGATCCAGTGCAGCGCGCGTTCGGCGCACAGTTGCTTGGTCTCGCCGCGCACTTTCAGGCCGTAGGCGACGTTGTCGAGGACGGTCTTGTGCGGCAGCAGGCCGAAGCTCTGGAACACCATGCTGATCTTGTGCCGGCGAAATTCGCGCAGGGCTTCCATGTCGTATTGCAGGATGTCCACGCCGTCCACCAGGATCGCGCCGCTGGTCGGGTCGATCAGGCGGTTGAAGTGGCGCACCAGTGTCGATTTGCCCGAGCCGGACAGGCCCATGATCACGAAGATCTCGCCGGTGCCGATGCTCAGGGACAAGTCGTTGACCCCGACCACGCAACCGGTTTCGTTCAGCACCTGATCCTTGGTCTTGCCCTGGCCGACCATCGCCAGGGCGTCCGAGGCGCGGTTGCCGAAAATCTTGAAGACGTTTTTGACTTCGATCTTGCTCACGGTTGCGTTGCTCATTTGCTCACCTCATGCCGTGGCCGACCATACGCCTGGGTAATGCGGTCGATGACCACTGCGAGAATCACGATCGCCAGACCGGCTTCAAGACCGCGTCCGACGTTGAGGGTCTGAATGCCCACCAGCACATCTTCACCCAGGCCACGGGCGCCGATCATCGAGGCGATCACCACCATCGACAGGGCCATCATGGTGGTCTGGTTGATCCCGGCCATGATGCTCGGCAGGGCCAGCGGCAGTTGCACGCCGAACAGTTGCTGCCAGCGGTTGGCACCGAAGGCGTTGATCGCTTCCATCACTTCGCCGTCGACCTGGCGGATGCCCAGATCGGTCAGGCGGATCAGCGGCGGTGCGGCGTAGATCACGGTGGCGAAAATCGCCGGCACCTTGCCCAGGCCGAACAGCATCAGCACCGGAATCAGGTACACGAAGCTCGGCATGGTCTGCATGATGTCGAGCAGCGGCATCAGCACCGAACGCAGGCGATTGCTGCGCGCCGAGAGAATCCCCAGCGGTACGCCGATCAGCACCGAAATGACCGTCGCCACCATCATCAGCGCGAGGGTCTGCATCAACTTGTCCCATAGACCGACAGCGCCGACCAGGAACAACAGACCGACGATCACGGCGGTGGTCACGACCTTGCGCGTTGCGTGCCAGGCCACGACGCCGACGATGGCCAGCATCAACCACCACGGTGCGGCGCGCAGCAGGCCTTCAAGATTGACGATGGCCCACAGCAGGGTGTCGGAGATATGGCGGAACACATCGCCGTAGTTGGTGACCAGCGCATCGACCCAACCGTTGACCCAGTCGGCGATGGAAAAGGTAAAGCTTTCGGGAAACATAAGCGGCTCTCAATCAGGAAACTCAATCAAGCGATTGCGGCGAACACCCCGGCCAGCCTCTCGGTTGGCCGGGAGGAATTCGACCTACAGCGCCGCGTCGATTTTCTTGGCAGCGTCTTCACTCACCCACGCATGCCAGACCTCAGGATGTTCCTTGAGGAAGATTTTCGCCAGTTTTGGCGACTCGATACGTTCCTTCGCCATGCGGCCCAGGTTCTGGTTGAGCAGGTCGATCGGCAGGTTGACCTTTTCCAGCACGGCCACCAGTTCCGGCGCTTGCTCGTGGAAGGTCTTGGACAGACCGACCTTGATGGTCACGGTCTTGTCGACGCCCGCTTTTTCTTCCAGTTTCACCGCGTCGATCTGGCCCATCAGCGGGGTTGGCGACCAGTAGTAGAACAGGATCGGCTCGCCACGCTTGTAGCTCGACAGCACCGCCGCATCCAGCGCTGGACCTGTGCCCGGACGGAAGTTGGTGTAGCTGTTTTCCAGGCCGTAGCTTTTCAGCATTTCGCTGTTGTCCAGCTCGCAGGTCCAGCCGGCCGGGCAGTTGTAGAAGCGGCCCTTGGAAGGCTCTTCGGCGTCCTTGAAGACGGCGGCGTATTTGCCCAGGTCGGCGATGTTTTTCAGGTCAGGCGCCTTGGCTTCCAGCTTGCGCTTGGCGTCGCCTTCGATCACGTAGCGCGGCACGTACCAGCCTTCGATCGCACCCACCACCGGGGCGCCGACACCGACGACCTTGCCGGCCTTCTCGGCCTTGTTCCAGACCTCGCTGCGGCCGACCCATTCTTCGGCGAAGATCTGGATGTCGTTGCTGCTCAGGGCGTTTTCCATGGTGATGGAGTTGCCCGGCAGGCTGTCGGTCTTGCAGTCGTAACCTTTCTCCAGCACCACCTGCAGAACGTCGGTCAGCAGCATGCCGCTTTCCCAGTTCAGGCCGGCGAATTTCACCGGTTTGCCGGACTCGCACCAGCCGGCGGCCTGGGTCGCGCCGGCGCTGGCCAGCAGGCCCATGGAAAGCAATGTGGTCAGCAGGGTCTTGTTCGATTTCATTGTTGTGACGCTCCTAATCATGAATTGGCTTACGGCAGTCAAGAGGCATCCAGCCCTGTCCACGTCCAAATCAGGCCTGCGCCGCAGCGCGACCGGCCCCGCTTGTTTTAGGTTGTACAACGCTGTCCTGCTCGACGGGCAGAATCAGTCGATCGGGTACGGTGCCGTGCCATTTTTTCGCGCAGACGTAGTACAGCGCTGCGGGCAGCACGAGACCGATGATCCAGGAAATATCCACATCCCCCAGGGCCGCTACCAATGGACCGGTATAGAACTTGGTGGAAATGAACGGCAGTTGCACCAGCACCCCGAACACATAAACGCTGATACCGAGGAGGTTCCAGCGGCCGTAGCGACCGTTCGGATCCGCCAGCGCCGGTACGTCATAGCGCTCGCGGGTGATGCAGTAGTAGTCCACCAGGTTGATCGCGCTCCACGGCGTGAAAAACGCCAGCAGGAACAGGATGAAGGACTTGAACGCACCGAGGAACGAGTGCTGGCCGAGTAGCGCGATCAGGGTCGCCGCGCCGACGATCACCAGCACGAACACCAGACGCTGCATGCGCGAAACCTGCAAGTTGCCACGGAAGCCGCTGATGATGGTCGCGATGCACATGAAGCTGCCGTAGGAGTTCAGGGTGGAGATGGTGACCTTGCCGAACGCGATGCTGAAGTACAGCAGCGCGGCGGTGGCACCGGTCCCGCCCAGACCGACGATATAAGCGACTTCATGACCGGCGAATTGCCCGTTGGCCGAAGCGGCCGCGAACACACCGAGGATCATCGCGACCTGTGCGCCAATCACCGAACCGGCACCGGCGGCGAAAAAGGTTTTCACCGACGACACCTTGCTCGGCAGGTAGCGCGAGTAGTCCGCCACGTACGGGCCGAAAGCGATCTGCCAGGAGGCCGCGAGCGACACCGCCAGCAGGAAACTGCTCCAGCTGAAGTGACGGATTTCCAGAAGTGCGCTGACGTCCACCTGACTCATCAGACGGCTGAACAGGTACACGAAAGCAATCACGCCAATGACACTGGCGATGCGGCCGATCCAATGAAT
Source organism: Pseudomonas sp. GM25 (assembly GCF_000282255.1). Classification (NCBI taxonomy): domain Bacteria; kingdom Pseudomonadati; phylum Pseudomonadota; class Gammaproteobacteria; order Pseudomonadales; family Pseudomonadaceae; genus Pseudomonas; species Pseudomonas sp. GM25. The sequence goes on from NZ_AKJQ01000029.1 coordinate 172,198, forward strand.
CACCCGATAGCCGAGCACCGTGACCACGACGATGACGCTGGCGAAAAGCAGGATGCCGACGGTGTCGCTGACCCCGAACAACTGGCCCAGCGCCTGACCGGACAGCACGGTTCCGGTGGCGGTGAAGCCGAGGTACATCAGGCACACCAGCACGATCGGAATCGCCGCGCCGTAAACGCCGAACTGCACCCGGCTGGAAATCATCTGCGGCAGGCCAAGCTTCGGCCCTTGCGCCGCGTGCAGCGCCATCACCCCGCCGCCCAGCAGTTGACCGATCAGCAGACCGATCAACGACCAGAACACATCGCCGCCCAGCACCACAGCCAGGGCCCCGGTGACAATCGCGGTGATTTGCAGGTTGGCACCCATCCAAAGGGTGAACTGACTGAACAGACGACCGTGTCTTTCCGCTTCCGGGATGTAGTCGATCGAACGCCTTTCGATCAACGGTTTACTGCCTGCACGATCGGTGTTGCCCGCCATGATTCAACCTCTGTGGATTGTTCTGGTTATTGTTGTTTTGGCCCTGCGGGAGCGAGGGTGCCCGCTCCCGCAGATGCTCACTTGCCGGTGATCATCGGCAGGTTCAGCCCTTGTTCCTTGGCGCAGTCGATGGCGATCTGGTAACCGGCATCGGCGTGACGCATGACGCCGGTACCCGGGTCGTTGTGCAGCACGCGAGTGATACGCTCGGCCGCTTCGTCAGTACCGTCGCAGACAATCACCATGCCCGAGTGCTGGGAGAAGCCCATGCCGACGCCGCCGCCGTGGTGCAGGGACACCCAGGTCGCACCGCTCGCGGTGTTCAACAGAGCATTCAGCAGCGGCCAGTCGGAGACTGCATCGGAGCCGTCCTGCATCGATTCGGTTTCACGGTTCGGGCTGGAGACCGAGCCGGAGTCGAGGTGGTCGCGACCGATCACGATCGGAGCCGACAGCTCGCCGCTGCGGACCATTTCGTTGAATGCCAGACCGAGCTTGGCGCGCAGGCCCAGGCCGACCCAGCAGATACGCGCCGGCAGACCCTGGAAGCTGATGCGCTCACGCGCCATGTCCAGCCAGTTGTGCAGGTGGGCGTCGTCCGGGATCAGCTCTTTGACTTTGGCGTCGGTCTTGTAGATGTCCTGCGGATCACCCGACAGCGCAGCCCAACGGAACGGGCCAATGCCACGGCAGAACAGCGGACGGATGTAGGCCGGTACGAAGCCCGGGAAATCGAATGCGTTTTCGACGCCTTCTTCCTGAGCCATCTGACGGATGTTGTTGCCGTAGTCGAAGGTCGGAATGCCTTGCTTCTGGAATTCGAGCATCGCTTTGACGTGGACTGCCATCGATTGCTTGGCAGCCTTGATCACGGCAGCAGGTTCGGTCTTGGCGCGGGCGCGGTATTCGTCCCAGGTCCAGCCGGCCGGCAGGTAACCGTTGAGCGGGTCGTGGGCGCTGGTCTGGTCGGTGACCATGTCCGGACGCACGCCGCGCTTGACCAGTTCCGGGAGGATTTCAGCGGCGTTGCCGCACAGGGCGATGGAAACGGCCTTGCCTTCGGAGGTGTATTTGGCGATGCGGGCCAGCGCGTCGTCGAGGTCTTTGGCCTGCTCGTCGACGTAGCGGGTCTTGAGGCGGAAATCGATGCTGATCTGCTGGCATTCGATGTTCAGCGAGCAGGCACCGGCAAGGGTCGCGGCCAGTGGCTGGGCGCCGCCCATGCCGCCGAGACCGGCGGTCAGTACCCACTTGCCGGTGAGGTTGTCGTTGTAGTGCTGGCGACCGGCTTCAACGAAGGTTTCGTAGGTGCCCTGGACGATGCCTTGGCTGCCGATGTAGATCCAGCTGCCGGCGGTCATCTGGCCGTACATGGCCAGGCCTTTGGCGTCGAGTTCGTTGAAGTGTTCCCAGGTCGCCCAGTGCGGCACCAGGTTGGAGTTGGCGATCAGCACGCGCGGGGCGTTGCTGTGGGTCTTGAACACGCCGACCGGCTTGCCCGATTGCACCAGCAGGGTTTCGTCTTCGTTGAGGTTGGTCAGGCTCTCGACGATCTTGTCGTAGCACTCCCAGTTACGCGCAGCGCGACCGATGCCACCGTAGACCACCAGCTCTTTCGGGTTCTCGGCGACTTCCGGGTCGAGGTTGTTCATCAGCATGCGCAGCGGCGCTTCGGTCAGCCAGCTCTTGGCGGTCAGCTTGTTGCCGCGGGCGGCACGGATTTCGACGTCACGAAACTTAGTGGTTTTGTTGTCAGTCACGAAAAAGACTCCTCAGCGATCAATTCAAACCAACCCTGGCAGTGGGCAAGCAGCCTGTGCGCATCAGTGCGCGACAAGCGAATCAGTGGACGCTGCGGAGAGTCTCGATCGACTCATACGCATACGTCTTTACTTGTACATACAAGCATATGCAATCGAGCGGCCAACTTGTTGGAGGGTCGTTCAACAAAAATCCCGGACAGGGCTGGAGAGCGCCTGAATCAAGGGCTCTGGCGTTCATGAATTTTTTCGCGGGGTGTGTTGAGCGCGGCGAGAGATTGTTACGGAAGCTTGGTTTTGCGCCACGCTGGGGCGTTCGGTAACAAGTTGGTGCGCATTTCGGGAACGTCAGGACGAAAAAAAACCGCTGCTTTCAAAGCAGCGGTTTTTGATCGTTCCCACGCAGAGCGTGTGAAGGAATCAGCGCGGGGACAGTTCGATCACGCAGCAGCCGGCATTGACGGCGATCTCGGTCAGCCCGGTGTTACCGTCCAGTTGCAGGCAGTCATGGCGTCCGAGTTGCGATGCACTGTCACCGACCGTGACCTCCAGCAATTCACTGACGCTGAAGACCAGCACGGTACTCGCCGAACTGAAAAACCGCTGTTCGCCGTCCAGCCATTGCAGGCGTGCGCTGTAACGCTGGGGCGAGTAGATCAGGTTGAAGTCGCGGATCGCGCCACCGAGCAAGGTGCAGGACACCTGGCTTTCGCCGCTGAAGGCAAACGGATCGAGGGGTAACAACGGCCGGGTATCGTCGCCGTCGACACACAGGGTCATGCCGTCGCCCTGCAATACCGTGATGACCCGCTGGTAACCGGCGAAGGTCGAGAAGCCGCCGGATTCGGCGATGTCGGCAATCGACAGACGCCAGCCAAAACCGTCGAGGCCGGCGCCGGCGTCACGGGTGATTTCCTCGGTGCTGCCGCCGCCGTTTTTCCACGGCATGCGCGGGTAGCCTTCAGCGCGTAATACCTTCAACTCTTTCATTTCTGCTCTCTATTTATGGAACCGACCTTCCAGACGATGACGGGAACCGGGGTGAATCAGGCGCGCCGCCGTCACCGGCTGACGACCCGACCAGGTACGGCGGCGGATCAGCAGGCATGGCTCGCCTTTTTCGATCTGCAGCAATTTGCATTCGGACGCTTCGGCGAGGATCGCTTCGACCACGTGCTCGCCTTCAGTCAACGGTGCGACCTGGTTCAGATAGGCGTAAGGCGTCTGCAGGGTGAAGTCCTGCTTGAGGTATTCCGGGGCGACCAGCGCGTTGACGAAGCGGTCTTCGATCTGCACCGGAATGTCGTTTTCGTAATGCACGATCAGCGAGTGAAAGACCTTCTGTCCTTCGCGCATGTCCAGCGCCAGCGCGCGCTCGGAGCCGGCGGCCTCTTCTTCCAGGGTGATTACCTGACAGGTGTGGCGATGGCCACGGGAGGCGATTTCGTCGGCGATGTTGTGCACTTCGAACAGCGCGGACTGGCTCTTCGGTTCAGCAACGAAAGTGCCGACGCCTTGCATGCGCACCAGCAGACCGTCGGCGGTCATTTCCCGCAGCGCGCGGTTGATGGTCATGCGGCTGAAGCCCAACTGGCTGACCAGCTCGCTTTCCGACGGCACGCGGTAATGCGGCGGCCAGTTACCGCTGTCGATCTGCTGGGTGATCATCTGTTTGACGCGGGCGTACAAGGGCGCCGGACTGTCGCCCATGTTCGCGGCCAACGGGGAGACTGGAGGCGGAGTCGGCACGGTGGATCCCTGTTCATTGGATGAAAGTTGCTAGCTTGCCGGAGTTTACCGGGCAGGCAAACGTCTGTATATGTATATACAAATAACACACGATGGGGTGCTGAACCATGTCCGCCTTCTTTGCCGAACGCGCGCTGCTGCCTAACGGATGGGCCAACAATGTACGTCTCGAGGTCAGCGCCGATGGCGTGCTGACCCGAATCCAGGCCGATTCCACCGCAGATGGCGCCGAACGGCTGAGCGGTCCGCTGCTGCCGGGGATGCCGAATCTGCACTCCCACGCGTTCCAGCGAGCGATGGCGGGACTGGCGGAAGTGGCCGGCAATCCCAACGACAGTTTCTGGACCTGGCGCGATCTGATGTATCGGCTCGTCGGAAAAATCAGCCCCGACCAGCTCGGTGTGATTGCCCGTCAGCTGTACATCGAAATGCTCAAGGCCGGTTACACCTCGGTCGCCGAATTCCATTACGTCCACCACGATCACAACGGCCAGCCTTACGCCGACCCGGCCGAACTGGCGTTACGCATCAGCCAGGCGGCCAGCTCCGCCGGCATCGGCCTGACACTGTTGCCGGTGCTCTACAGCCACAGCGGTTTCGGCGGCCAGACGCCGAACGAAGGCCAGCGCCGTTTCATCAACAGCACCGAAAACTACCTGAAGCTGCAATCACGCCTGCAACCCCTGCTGGCGCAGCAAAAGGCGCAGTCGCTGGGCCTGTGCTTCCACTCGTTGCGCGCGGTTACGCCACAACAGATCAGCGAAGTGCTGGCAGCCAGCGACCAGCAATGCCCGGTGCACATCCACATTGCCGAACAGCAGAAGGAAGTCGACGACTGCCTGAGCTGGAGCGGCCGTCGCCCGCTGCAATGGCTGTACGAAAACACCGAAGTCGATCAGCGCTGGTGCCTGGTGCACGCGACTCACGCCAATCCGGAAGAAGTCACGCTGATGGCCAAGAGTCGCGCCATCGCCGGCCTGTGCCTGACCACCGAGGCCAACCTCGGCGACGGGATTTTCCCGGCGGTGGATTTCCTCGCTCAGGGCGGACGCATGGGCATTGGCTCCGACAGCCATGTGTCGTTGAGCGTGGTGGAAGAACTGCGCTGGCTGGAATACGGCCAGCGTCTGCGCGATCAGCGGCGCAACCGTTTGTATGGCGCGGATCAGCCGATGGTCGGCCGCACATTGTATGACGCGGCGCTGGATGGCGGCGCTCAGGCCCTGGGCCAGCCGATCGGCGCGCTGGAAGTCGGCAAGCGTGCCGACTGGATCGTGCTCGATGGCAGCGATCCGTATCTGGCCACGGCCAGCGGTGACGGGATTCTCAATCGCTGGCTGTTTGCTGGCGGCGATCGTCAGGTGCGCGATGTGCTGGTCAATGGTCAATGGGTCGTTCGCGAGGGGCGACATGCCGGGGAGGAAGACAGCAATCGCGCCTTCACCCAAGTTCTGCGAGACCTTTTGGGCTGACACAAAAAAACCTGTGGAGGGCAACCTCCACAGGTTTTTTGTTGCGCGTCAGTTGGACGTCTTGGCCATCTGCTGATCCGACGTGCGCCAGATCAGGCGCGTGGTGTCATAACCCTGCTGACGCGCCTTGCTCAGCAGTTCCTCACGCACCACACCGTTGACGGTCGGCGTGCGGGACAACAGCCACAGATAGCGACGACTAGGGTCGCCCACGAGCGCGGTCTTGTAGTCATCGCTGACGTACAGCACCCAGTATTGCCCCTTCGCCACACCCGGAATCAGGCGCGAGAACCAGGTATCGAACTCGACCCACAGCTTGTCGGTCTTGCCCGGCACCTGTGGATAAGCCGTGCCTTTGACTTCTTCCCACTGCCAGTCCGCCGTCAGGCAGCGGTTGTACACCGCAACATTGCCGTCGGGCTTGAGGGAGTAACGGGCTTCGGATTGCGCGCAATTGCGCTGGAAATACATCGGCAGACGCGCCAGTTCGTACCAGGTGCCCTGGTAACGCTTGAGATTGACACTGTTGACCGTCTTCGGCGCCAGCGGATCTTCACCGGACGTGGCGCAGCCGGCCAATACCAGGCCGGCCAAAAGGACAAGCAATAACCGCTTCATTGTTTTTCTCCCGTGGGCGCGTAGCCCCGGTTTACTTCAGGCCTTGGCCGGAAAACATCAGCACTTTGTCACCGGCGTACTGCACGCTGATAAAGCTGTTCTTGTCGCCCCAGGTGCAACTGGACATGCCGAGCGCGCCCGAGCAATCGGTGGGCTTGCCAAGCAGCGTCTCCACTTCGGCCTTGGCCATGCCGGCCGAGAGCTTCGAATAGTTTTCCTGATTGACCTTGCTGCATGCGGCCAACAGCACGCAAAACGACAGCAGGGCGATAGATCGCAGCGACATGGTGTAACTCCTGGAACGGAAGGGGGATGGCATGGCGCCAACCAGAAGCTTAGAAGAGAAAACCCCTGTCTGGTTCCCTGGGAGGCTGGCTATTTGTTAGCCCGCTCGTCCGGCATTCATCGGTAAATCAGACACTTTGTAGGGCTATTGAGCATTTCGTCGTATTTCGCAAAAGGCGCCTAATCTTTGGCGCGCCGCGGTCGAAATAAGAGCAGCGCAAAGCCCGATAGTGTGGCAAATTGCCGCCCTTTCTTGACCAGCCCCTTCGCGGTAGCTCACTTAATGACCAGAAACATGAAATTCAGCCACAAGATCTTGTTGGCTGCCGCCCTCGTGGTGGCCGTTGCGTTCGCCTGTTTCATTTTGTTCAACGACTATCGCCAGCGCGAAGCCCTGCAAAGCAGTACCGAAGCGTCGATGCAGGAACTGGGCAGCCTGACCACCAGCAACATCCAGACCTGGCTGGAAAGCCGCATCCAGTTGCTGCAATCGATGGCGCAACAGGTTGTCGCCGACGGCAACGCCCCGGCCAGCCTGAAACGCATCATCGACCTGCCCGCCTACACCGGCAATTTCCAGCTCAGCTACTTCGGCGGTGCAGATGGTGTGATGTTCTCGGTTCCGGCCGGCAACCGCGCGCCGGATTACGACCCGCGCGCCCGTGGCTGGTACAAGGCCGCGAACAGCGGCCAGCAGACCATCGTCACCGAACCGTACATCGCGGCCTCGTCGGGCAAACTGGTGATTACCGTCGCCACCCCGGTGCAGCGCCAAGGCCAGATGATCGGTGTGGCCGGCGCCGACATTGACCTGTCGAGCGTCAGCGCGATCATCAACTCGCTGAACTTCGGCGGCCACGGTCACGCGTTCATCGTCGGCGCCGACGGCAAGATCCTGATCCACCCGGACAGCAAACTGGTGCTCAAGACCCTCGCCGAGGCCTACCCCAACGGTGCGCCGAAAGTCAGCCCGGGCCTGAAAGAAGTCGAGTTCGACGGCAAGACCCAGTTGATCTCCTTCACCCACGTCAACGGCGTGCCGTCGGCCGACTGGTACGTGGCGCTGGTGCTGGACAAGGACACCGCGTTCTCGATGCTCAGCGAATTCCGCACCTCGGCGCTGATCGCCATGGTCATCGCCGTAGTCATCATCATCGCCCTGCTCGGCATGCTGATCCGCGTGCTGATGCAGCCGCTGCTGACCATGGGCCGCGCCATGCACGACATCGCCGAAGGCGAAGGTGACCTGACCAAACGCCTGACCATCCACGGCCACGATGAATTCGGCGCGCTGGGGCTGTCGTTCAACCGTTTCGTCGAGCGCATTCACACCTCGATCCGCGAAGTGTCCTCGGCCACCGGCCAGGTCAACGAAGTCGCCCTGCGCGTGGTCGCGGCGTCGAACTCGTCGATGTTCAACTCCGACCAGCAGGCCTCACGCACCAACAGCGTGGCCGCCGCGATCAACCAGCTCGGCGCCGCCGCCCAGGAAATCGCTCAGAACGCCGCCCTCGCCTCGCAACACTCCAGCGATGCGCGCAGCCTGGCCGAAGACGGCCAGCAGGTTGTGGATAAAACCATCCACGCCATGCAGCAACTGTCGGCGAAGATCAGCGACTCCTGCGGCAACATCGAAACCCTGAACAGCAACACCGTGAACATCGGACAGATTCTGGAAGTGATCACCAGCATCTCCCAGCAGACCAACCTGCTGGCGCTCAACGCCGCCATCGAAGCGGCCCGTGCCGGCGAGGCCGGTCGCGGTTTCGCCGTGGTCGCCGACGAAGTCCGCAACCTGGCGCACCGCACCCAGGATTCGGCGCAGCAAGTGCAGAAGATGATCGAAGAGCTGCAAGTCGGCGCGCGTCAGGCGGTCGGCATCATGACCGAGAGCCAGCGCGAGAGCGAAAGCAGCGTCGGCATCGCCAACCAGGCCGGCGAACGCTTGGGCAGCGTGACCCAGCGTATCGGCGAGATCGACGGCATGAACCAGTCGGTGGCGACCGCGACGGAGGAGCAGACGGCAGTGGTCGAGTCGATCAACGTTGATATCAATGAGATCAACACGCTGAACCAGGAAGGTGTGGAGAACTTGCAGGCGACGTTGCGGGCTTGTGCGGATCTGGAGCAGCAGGCTGCGCGGTTGAAGCAGTTGGTAGGCAGCTTCAGGATTTAAGGCGCTCTCACTGATCTCTTCGCGGGCCTTTCTGCGAAGAGGTCAGTCGTCTTGATACTGATTCAGAAACTCGACCCTGGTTGCGAAAGAAACACCAACTCCTCCGCCGTAGACTCCCGCCCCAACACCGCATTGCGATGCGGAAACCGTCCAAACCGCGCAATCACCTTCTGATGCCGCTCGGCATAATCCAGGTTGTCGGCAAACACCCCACGCTCCGCCTCCGGCTGTTCAGCCACCAGTTCGATGAATCGCGAGACGGCTTCATTCTGCACCGCGAGGTTTTCGCAGTGTTCGAAGACGAGGTAGATGAAGAGTCGCTGGATCGGTTTCAACTGCCGATCGAAGTCTGCAGCAATCCCCTGAGCAACCAGTTTCTGGGCCCGTAGATCACCGGAAAAAGCCTTGGGCGTATCGCGAAAGATCATTCGCGGAAGTTGATCGAGCAGCAACACCACCGCCAGCCAACCTTCGGGACGTTGCGTCCACTCGGTCAATTCGCCAGCGAGGGCCTGATCGACAAAGACCCCGAAACGCTCACGCGCTTCGAGGTCCTGGCTGTCTTTCTTGCCGAACCACAACCCGCCCTGTTGCGCCGTCACTTCAGTAGCCGATTCGGAGTGACCGAACCACCAATCGAGCAACGGCTGCCAGGGCGCGTTCATGGTTTATTCCTTGTGGTAAGCCGTGGCGCGGGCGACTTCTTCTTTCGAGCCGAGGAACACCGCTACGCGCTGGTGCAGGCCTTCAGGCTTGATGTCGAGGATGCGCTGGTGACCATCGGTGGAAGCGCCGCCCGCCTGTTCCACCAGGAACGACATCGGGTTGGCTTCGTACATCAGGCGCAGTTTGCCCGGTTTGGACGGCTCGCGGCTGTCGCGCGGGTACATGAACAGACCGCCACGGGTCAGGATGCGGTGCACGTCGGCAACCATCGCCGCGACCCAGCGCATGTTGTAGTTCTTTTTCAGCGGACCTTCTTCACCGGCCAGCAATTCCGAAACGTAGCGCTGTACCGGAGCTTCCCAGTGACGCTGGTTGGACATGTTGATGGCGAATTCCTGGGTGGACTCAGGAATGGTGATGTCTTCGTGGGTCAGGACGAAGCTGCCCATTTCGCGGTCCAGGGTGAAGCCTTTGACGCCGTGGCCCAGGGTCAGCACCAGCATGGTTTGCGGGCCGTAGATGGCGTAACCGGCGGCAACCTGCTGAGTGCCTGGCTGCAGGAAGGCCTTTTCATCCAGCGCTTCGTTCTGGCTCAGGTATTCGTTCGGGCAACGCAGCACGGAGAAGATGGTGCCGACCGGGGCGTTGATGTCGATGTTCGACGAACCGTCCAGCGGGTCGAATACCAGCAGGTAGGCGCCTTTCGGGTATTTGCCCGGGATCTGGTAGGCGTTGTCCATTTCTTCGGACGCCATGCCGGCCAGGTGACCGCCCCACTCGTTGGCTTCGAGCAGGATTTCGTTCGACAGCACGTCGAGCTTCTTCTGCACTTCGCCTTGCACGTTTTCCGTGCCCATGCTGCCCAGAACACCGCCCAGGGCGCCTTTGGACACGGCGTGGCTGATTTCTTTACAGGCGCGCGCCACCACTTCGATCAGGAAACGCAGATCGGCAGGAGTGTTGTTGCTGCGGGTCTGCTCAATCAAATAGCGACTCAGGGTAACGCGGGACATGGACGGCTCCGGTGGAATGGGGGGCTAAAAACCCGCGCAGTTTACAGGGAGTCTGAAACCGTAGCGAGCAATGACGCCCGGTAACGTGCGTCGGGTGCAATTCCTGCTATCAGACGTGATCGAACCGAGAGAGTTCAGGCACCGGATTCAGCGTAGTTGGAAACCCGACGGGTGTAGAGGCCACACCCGTCATATTCAGGACTTGGCCGGCGGCTTGCGCAGCAGACTGAAAGCCATTGCCGCCAGAAACAGCACGCTGAGCAGCAACACCGCCCACAGGCCGAACTTCTTCCAGTTGGTGTCCGCCGTGGCCGAGGTGGTGGCCGTCGAAGTCTGGGTCGCCAGCGCTTCGCCCTGCACCGTGGCCTTGTCCAGCGTGGCCAGTTTCTCCGGTTTGAAATCGGGGATCAGCGTGGTCAGCGGCAGGTTCGCCGTCTTCACGGTCGGATTGCCCAGCGCCAGGCTGTACGGTCCTTCGCCGCGCGCGAGGAAGATCACCTGAGTGGCGCGCACCGCGTATTTCACACTCGGCGCCTGTTCGCCGAGACCGCCGCCGCGTTCGTCGACCGTCAGTTTCAACTGCTGCACGGTCTGGCCGTAGAGCTGCAATTCGTTCTGCACCACGTCCTGGCCATTCTGGGTCAGGCGATAGAGCAAGCCGCTACTGAGCTGTTGCCACGGCAGACTGCTTTCGCGACGTCCCGACAGTGTCACCGGCGCCAGGCTGTTGGCCTGTTTCAGTTCGACCTGCACCCGCTCGATGTTCAGCCCCATCGGCAACTGCCAGGTGTATTCCCCGGGCTTGCCGCTGCTGCCGGCCAGCGCCGGCGACCAGACCAATGGCAGCGGCAGGTTGCGCGGGTCGCTGCTTTTCAGTTGCGCCGACGTCAGCACCGGCGCCGAGGCCGGCGAATCCCAGAGCAGACGCAGATACCGCGCCGATTGCCCCGGCAGCGCCACTTCATGTTGCTCGACCCGCTCGTCGGCAAAGGTCAGGCGCGCGACCTGGCCTTCACCCCAGGCCTGCCAGTGCTGCAAGTCGTCGCTGGCCTCGATGCTGAAACGCTGGAAGCCGTCGCGCTCGCTGGTCCAGTCGAGGATCAGTTGCTGCAACGGCGCCTTGATCGCACTCGTGTCGAGCAGCCAGCCGCGCAGCACTTCTTCACCGGCTTCGAGCTGACTGGACGGCTGCACTTCCACCAGCGTGCCGGTGGTGGTGGATTGCACGCGAACGCTCGGCGCGCGTTCGGTGGCATCCGCCGAGTTGTACAGCGGGAACCACTTCACCTCATGCAACTGGCCGTCGTCGCGGGTCTGCGCCGATTCCCGGGCCAGCGCATAGGCCTGTGGTTCTCCGGCGGCGTTGAACACCCGCAGGTCGCTGAGATCGGTTTGGCGAGCCTGCAACTGCACGCTCAGCGGCAGTTCGAGGCGATACCACGGGCCGGAACCGCTGACCGACAACGGCACCTGCGCGGCGAAGTCCGCCGGTTTTTCCTGGGCGCCGGCCGTCATGGCCACGCCCAGCAACAGCCACCCGAGATTAAGCTTGCGACTCAAGACGACACTCCTTCGGTTTCCGGGGCCGGTTTGTCCGCCGCCGGTACAGCTTCGACGCGTTTGGGCGGCAGCGGCGCAAAGTAGCCCACCACCAGCAGCAACACGCCGACGCCGATGAACGAGACAATCCGGGCCAGTCCGCCACGGTTGCTCAATTCGACAAAAATCAGTTTGGCCACCACCAGCGCAATCAGCGCCGCGCCGATCAGCCACACTTCGCGGCGATGACGCAGGTGCCCGCCAATCATCAGTCCGAGCGCCATCAGCGTCCAGACGATGGACAGACCGGCCTGCACCAGCATCGATTCGAGCAGCAGATCCAGCTCGAACGGAATCCCCGCCCAATGGTGCGCGGCGCGAGTCACCAGCGCGGTGCAGAACGCGAACAGCGAAACACCGGCGATCAGTTGCGTCGCGTATGCCGCGTAATCCTGGCGGATCGACAGCTCGGCCACGGCGCTGCGCGACCAGACGTAGACACCGAACAGCGCAAACAGCAGACCCAATTCCAGCGGGTTGAGCAGCGGTACATAAGGCAGTGGCTCGGCGTTGCCATCGCTGACGCCATTGGCCAGCCAGAACCAGACCAGCATCAGCACTGCCAGCGGCGCCGCCGCGTACAGGCGATATTCGCGAGGGAACGCCGCCACCGGCCACGGCCACTGACGCGGCGCAGCCATCAGCAACAGATACACGCTCGGCAGAATCGCCCAGCCCAGCCAGCGCCAGGCGTTGTACTGCTCGGACAACAGCAGCAGGCCGTAGCGCAACTCCAGCGCCAGCACGCCGATCAGCAGCCAGCAACCGAGCACATGCGCCGTGCTCAAAGACCGCGCCGGCAACATCGGCGCCAGACGCCGCAGGCTGATGAAATGCACGACGAACACCGCCGCCCAGGCCAGCCAGCCGAAATCCGCCGCCGGGTGATAACGCGAGTGCCACGCCCCGAGCAACACCAGTCCGGCCGCCGGAATCAGCACGGTGCAGAGCAACCCGAGCGACGGCCATTTCAGACGCAAGGCCAACAGCGTCCACAACGCGACGCTCAGCGCGGCGACCAGCAGCAACAGCGTTGCCTGCAGATTCAGCGGCGCAAAACGCAGCGCTTCGCTGACCCACGCCAACGCCCACCAACCGGCGCCCCACACCAGCAACACTTCGGACAATCGCTGCAAACTCAGCACATCGAACGCCGAAGCGTGATTGCCCAGTTGCAGCCGCCACGCCCCGATCATCGCCGCCAGGCCCAGCACCAGCGGCGTCCAGAATCCGCCATGGGCCAGCGGACGCAGACCTTCGCTGGACAACGGCCCGAACAGCTCGGGGCCGGCCAGCAAAAACGCTGCGCCGCCGATCAGTTGCAACAGCAGACCGAAAACAAAACTCACGCGCTGTTTGAGGTACAGACTGAGCCAGATGATCAGCAAGCCACTGGCCGCCCATACCGCGCTCGCGGTCTGCCATGGCAGGACGAACAACACCGCCAGATTGATCAGCACCAGACCTGCCAGCAGCACCACCGACAAACCGCGCAGCAGACGCACATCGCTGCGCACCATCTCGTCACGTGCCGCCAGCAACATGCCGGCGATCAACGCCAGACCGATCAGCGATGCGCTGAGCAGACCGCTCCAGCCAGCGCTGAACACGGCCGCCGAATCCTCGCCCGCCCCTTGCAGGCGCAACAGGAACAACGCTCCGCCGAGCAGTTGCACGGCAAACGCGGTGAACAGGAACGTGCGCGATTGCAGGCGCAAGCCGACGAACAAGGTCACCAGACCGGCCAGCGCCCAACTGATCGCCGTGCCGTGGGTGAAGAAAAACAGCGGCGCCAGCAGATACAGGAAGGTCAGCCCCAAACACGCCAGCACCGGCAAGCCCTGACGCTCCCACGGTGAAGTTTGCTCCGGCGACGCCTTGCGCAATTGATAGAAGTTGAACAACAACGCCGCGCCGAGCATCAATGCGCCCAACGGCGCACCGTCGAGCAGGCTGCTTTCGCCGACACGTAACTGGCTGAGAAACGCCAGCGCCGAGCCCAGTTGCAGCAGCAACGCGAAGGCCCGGGCCAACGGCCGTTGCTGACGCAAGCCCAGCCAGAAAATCCCTGCGCCCTCCACCGCCCAGGCGGCGGAGGTCCAGCGCGCATCCAGCCCCAGCGGAATCGCCAGGCTGGCGAAAATCACCCCGAGTGCCAGGCAAGTCTCGCCCAGCAACAATGCGCGGCCACCCATCAGCACTTTGGCGAGGGCCATGTAGATCATGCCCAGCGCCAGTGCGCTGAACGCCGCTGCAAATTCCAGATGCTGGACCAGCGCGAATTGCAGACCGAAACCCACCAGCGGCGGACCGAACAGCATCGTCCCGTCGACGTAGTCGCCCTTGCGCGCCGACCAGTGCAGCAACGCCTCGCGGTCGTCGTCCGCCGGGGCGTCCGGCATGTCCAGCAACTTGCGCCGGGCGAACAGCAGGCCGATGGCCAGGTACATCAGGAAGAACAGAATCAGGAACGGCTCGGTGCTCCACAGCAACTCCGGCGTGTACCAGCGCAGGCCCCAGGCGAAACCGATGCCGAAGGTGCCCACGAAGCCGATCAGGTTAAGCAGGCGCCAGGCCTTGAACCAGGCGATGGCCAGAATGCCGGCGTTGAGCAGCGCGAAATAACTGAACAGCGCCACATGATTGCCGGCGCCGGTGGAGGTCAGGATCGGCGCGGCGAAACCGCCCAGCGCGGCGACGCAGGCCAAGGCCAGGGAATCCTGGGTGATGGCCAGAATGGCCGAAAACACCGTCACCGCCACCAGCAAGCCCAGCGCAGCAGACGGATCGAGCAGCGGGTGCAGGCGCATCGCCGCAAACACCGTCAGGTACAACACCGCGATCCCGGTGCCTTGCAGCATCAAGGCGTAGCTGTTGTTGCGATGGCGCAACCACCAGCCCAGCGCCAGTAATCCCAGCGCTGCCGCCGCAACCCCGGCGTAACGCAATTCGATCGGCACCACCATGCCTTCGGTGGCGTAGCGCAGCAGGAACGCCAGACCGAAGAACAACAGCACCACGCCGACCCGCAGCACGGTATTGCCACCGAACAGCCAGTTACGCGCAGCGCTGATGCCGCGCTCGATAAGGTTCGGGCCACGAGGTTCGGCGGGCGGTTGTGGTTCGCGGGTGACGGGCTCCGGGCGCCAGACATCGACCGGCAGCGGCTGGCTCGGTTCGCTGGCGGCGACGGCGACAGGTTCGAGTTCGGGTGGCAGTTCCCAGACCAGCTCGGGTTCTGCGGCAGCGGGTTGTTCAAATACCGTGACGGGCTCAACGACCGTTTCGCTGGCCGGCGCGACACTCGGCGGCGCTGGCGAATGCACCGGAGCGCCCTCCAGCAGAAACAGTCGCTGTTCGACGCCCTGCAACGCGATCTTCGCGTGATCCAGCTGACGCTGTTGCTCGGCAGCCTGCGAACCGAGCCGGGCAATGCGCATCGCCTGCCCGATGGCGAGCCCCAGCAACGCGCCCAACAGCGCATCGCTGAACGACTCGTCGAGCAGCCAGCCGAGCAGCAGCCCGATCAACATGAACATCCATTGCATGGTCGATATCCCTGAGCAGCCCCGTGGCGGGGCGGAACCAAGGCTCAGTATATCGGCCCGGCCCAACAATCGTGGGGCCGGGCGCACATTTGTCGCTAAAAGTTACTCCAGTGCCTTCCAGATATCCGTGGCGTACTCGCGGATCGTCCGGTCGGACGAGAACCAGCCCATACGCGAAGTGTTCAACACCGCCGAGCGCCACCAGTTGTTGGCGTCGTGCCAATGCGCATCGACACGCATCTGCGCATCCCAGTAGGAGTCGAAATCGGCGCAGACGAAGAACCGGTCGTAATCCACCAGCGAATCGATCAGCCCGGTGTAGCGCGACGTGTCATCCGGCGAGAACACCCCGCTGCGGATCGCCTGCAACACATCGTTCAGGCGATGGGAGGCGGCGATGTCCGGCAAGGCGCTGAACTCGTGGTTCTGCTTGCGCGCCTCGACCTGCTGGGCGCTGAGACCGAAGATGAACATGTGCTCGGCGCCGATGTTTTCGCACATCTCGACGTTGGCGCCATCGAGGGTGCCGATGGTCAGCGCACCGTTCAGGCCGAACTTCATGTTGCTGGTGCCCGAGGCCTCGAAACCGGCGGTGGAGATCTGCTCCGACAGGTCCGCCGCCGGAATGATGCTTTCCGCCAGGCTGACGTTGTAGTTAGGCAGGAACACCACTTTCAGCAGGCCGCGCACGGTCGGGTCGTTGTTCACCACCCGGGCGATGTCGTTGGTCAGTTTGATGATCAGCTTGGCCTGGTGATAACTCGCCGCTGCCTTGCCGGCGAAGATTTTCACCCGTGGCACCCAGTCGATTTCCGGCTCGGCACGGATCGCCTGATACAGCGCGACGGTGTGCATCAGGTTGAGCAACTGACGTTTGTATTCGTGGATCCGTTTGACCTGCACGTCGAACATCGCCGCCGGGTTGACCGCGATCCCCAGCCGTTCATGGATCAGGTAAGCCAAGGCCTTTTTGCTGTGCAACCGCTGCTCGGCGAAGGCTTTGCGGAAGGCGGGTTTTTCGGCGAACGGCTCAAGATCGAGCAGTCGCTGTTCGGGGTTATCCAGAACATCCGCACCGAGGGAATCGACCAGCATCGACGTCAGTTCCGGATTGGCCTGGTACAGCCAGCGGCGGAAGGTGATGCCGTTGGTCTTGTTGTTGATCCGCTCCGGATACAGCTTGTGCAGTTCGGCGAACACGGTTTTGCGCATCAGCTGCGTGTGCAGCCCGGACACGCCGTTGACGCTGTGAGAACCGAGGAACGCGAGGTTACCCATGCGCACCCGACGGCCGTTGTCTTCCTCGATCAGCGAGACTGCGCGCAGCACGTCGAAATCGTGGATGCCCTTGGCCCGCAGCGAATCGATGTGCTGGGCGTTGATCAAGTAAATGATCTGCATGTGCCGCGGCAGCATGCGTTCCATCAGCCCCACCGGCCAGGTTTCCAGCGCTTCGGGGAGCAGCGTGTGGTTGGTGTACGACAGCGTATCGACGGTGACTTGCCACGCCGCGTCCCAGGCCACATCGTAAACATCGACCAGTTGGCGCATCAGTTCGGCGACGGCGATCGAGGGGTGCGTGTCGTTGAGCTGGATCGCCGCGTGATCGCCGAGGGTCAGCACCGAGGTGTGCATGTTGCGATGACGGCGCAGCAAGTCCTGAAGCGACGCGGCGACGAAGAAATATTCCTGACGCAGGCGCAGTTCCTGCCCGGCTTCGGTGCTGTCCGCCGGGTAAAGCACGCGGGAGATACTTTCGGCTCGGGCCACTTCGGCGACGGCGCCCAGGTGGTCACCGGCGTTGAAGCGCTCCAGGTGCAGATCTTCCATGGCCCTCGCCCGCCACAGGCGCAAGGTGTTGACGCTCGCCCCGCGCCAGCCGACCACCGGGGTGTCGTAGGCAATCGCCCGAACGGTTTCCGCCGGGTGCCAGACCTGCCGGGACTTGCCGCTGGCGTCGGTGACGGTTTCGACGCTGCCGCCAAAGCCGATCGGATAGACCACCTCTGGCCGCTCGAACTCCCAGGGGTTGCCGAAATCCAGCCAGTGCTCGGTCTGCTCCTGTTGCCAGCCGTCGACGATGGCCTGGCGGAACAGGCCGTGCTCATAACGAATGCCGTAGCCGTGGCCGGCGATGCCGAGGGTCGACATGCTTTCCATGAAGCACGCCGCCAGACGTCCGAGACCACCGTTGCCCAGCGCCGCATCCGGCTCCAGGATGCGGATGCGCTCAAGATCGACGCCCAGTTCGGTCAGCGCTTCACGGGCGACGTCCAGCAGACCGAGGTTGCTCAGGCTGTCGTACAGCAGGCGGCCGATGAGGAATTCCAGCGAGAGGTAATACACCCGCTTCTGGCCTTTGCGGTAGATCTGCCGGGTGTGATCCATCCAGTGCTCGACCATGTGATCGCGCGCCGCCAGGGCGATGGCTTCGAACCAGTCATGGTCGAAGGCGTGATCCGGGTCTTTGCCCACCGCGTAGGTGAGTTTGGTCAGGACGGCGTCGCGGAATGCGGCCACCTCTGCTTCGCGAACTAGTGGTTCTTGAGTCATCGATAGGACCTCGAGCGAGCGGGGAATTGTCAGAGCCTAGACGGTCTGACCGACGGTAGGGGCTCTGGTTCGGCAGTTTTTCCTGAGAGTGAGACTTCGTCCGGCAATACCCTGGCGAATGCGGTAATGAATGCAGGGGCCGTGCCGAATTGTCGGACGATGCGGGTTCATGAAGAAAAAATCTGGCGAAAGGTTGTTCAAAAATCCACCAGTCCCGGTATGATCGCGCGCCCTGATGCACACGCCTGGTAAACACCGATGATGAAGCCCAACCTGATCGCCGCAGCCGAGATCGACCGTCTCGATACCTGGGCCAAATATTCGGCCCCGATGTGCGGCTCGTGCGTTTCCAGCTGCTGCACGCTGCCGGTCGAGGTCAAGATCAAGGATCTGGTGCGCATCGGTGTGGTCGACGAGTTCGAACTGGGCGACCCGCCGAAGAACATCGCCAAGCGTCTGCAAAAAGAAGGTCTGGTCGAGCGTTTCAACCAGAAGTCGGGGATCTTCACCCTGCAGCGCATGAGCAACAACGATTGCTACTACCTGGATCGTAAGAGCCGCCTGTGCACCATTTATGACAAGCGCCCGGACACCTGCCGCAACCACCCGAAGATCGGCCCGCGCCCGGGTTACTGCGCGTACAAGCCGAAGGAAGTGGAGCGGGTGCAGAATTCGCGGTCGATCGAACGATTCTGATCCCGCTTGATCGTTCCCACGCTCTGCGTGGGAACAATACTTCCAAAAGCCAGACAAACAAAAACGCCCCCGGTCTCTCGACCGGGGGCGTTTTTTTCAAGCCTGGCTAAATCTTATGCCTTGGCTTTCTTGGCAGCGCGGGTACGCTCGCTTTCGTCCAGGATCTTCTTGCGAAGACGGATGGACTTAGGAGTAACTTCGCACAGCTCGTCTTCCTGGATGTATTCCAGAGCCTGTTCCAGGGTGAAGCGAACAGGTGGGACCAGAGCGATGGTTTCGTCTTTACCCGAAGCACGCATGTTGTCGAGCTTCTTGCCTTTGGTCGGGTTCACACCCAGGTCGTTGTCGCGGGAGTTCTGACCAACGATCTGACCGTTGTAGATCTCCTGGCCGTGTTCCACGAACAGCTTGCCACGAGCCTGCAGGGTTTCCAGGGAGTAGGTCAGTGCCTTGCCGGTTTCAACCGAAACCAGAACGCCGTTCTGACGGCCGGACATGTGGCCCGACTTCACTGGAGCGTAACGGTCGAAGATCGAGGTCAGGATGCCAGCACCGTTGGTCAGGGTCAGGAACTGGTTACGGAAACCGATCAGACCGCGAGCAGGGATGTTGTATTCCAGACGAACACGGCCTTTGCCATCCGGCACCATGTTGCTCAGGTCGCCTTTACGCAGACCCATTTCTTCCATGACCTTGCCCTGGGATTCTTCAGGGATGTCGATGGTCACGTTTTCGAACGGTTCCTGCTTCACGCCGTCAACTTCACGGATGATCACTTCAGGACGGCCCAGGGCCAGCTCGAAGCCTTCGCGACGCATGGTTTCGATCAGTACCGAGAGGTGCAGCTCACCACGGCCGGATACCTTGAACTTGTCAGCCGAGTCGCCTTCTTCAACGCGCAGTGCAACGTTGTACAGCAGCTCTTTGTCCAGACGATCCTTGATGTTACGGGAGGTCACGAACTTGCCTTCTTTACCGCAGAATGGCGAGTCGTTTACCTGGAAGGTCATGGAAACGGTTGGCTCGTCAACGGTCAGAGGCTTCATCGCCTCGACGTTGTTGATGTCGCACAGGGTGTCGGAGATGAACAGCTCGTCGAAACCGCTGATGCAGACGATGTCGCCAGCTGCAGCTTCTTCAACGTCAACGCGGTGCAGACCGTGGTGACCCATCAGCTTCAGGATACGACCGTTGCGGCGCTTGCCGTCGGCGCTGATAGCGACAACCGGGGTGTTCGGCTTGACGCGACCACGAGCGATACGGCCAACACCGATAACACCCAGGAAGCTGTTGTAGTCCAGAGCGGAGATCTGCATCTGGAACGGACCGTCACGGTCAACAGCCGGAGGCGGAACGTGGTCGACTACCGCCTGGTACAGCGCGGTCATGTCTTCGCCCATGGCGGTGTGGTCCAGACCGGCGATGCCGTTCAGGGCCGAAGCGTAAACAACCTGGAAGTCCAGTTGTTCTTCGGTAGCGCCCAGGTTGTCGAACAGATCGAAGATCTGGTCCAGAACCCAGTCAGGACGCGCGCCCGGACGGTCAACCTTGTTGATGACCACGATTGGACGCAGGCCGGCTTCGAAAGCCTTCTTGGTCACGAAACGGGTTTGCGGCATAGGGCCGTCTTGAGCGTCGACCAGCAGCAGCACGGAGTCAACCATGGACATTACGCGCTCAACTTCGCCGCCGAAGTCGGCGTGGCCCGGGGTGTCCACGATGTTGATGTGGTAGCCGTTCCAGTTGATGGCGGTGTTTTTCGCCAGAATGGTAATGCCGCGCTCTTTTTCCTGGTCGTTGGAGTCCATCACGCGCTCGTCGTTGAGCTCGTTGCGCTCCAGGGTGCCGGATTGACGCAGGAGTTTGTCTACCAGGGTGGTCTTACCATGGTCAACGTGGGCAATGATGGCGATGTTGCGTAGATTTTCGATCACTTGTGTATCTCGATCAGAGGATTCGGTTTGCTGACAAGTCTTGGCAGCGATTGACAGTAGTGTCCGGCATGGCCGTTACAGCTTGACGGCGGTGTCGGGGGGCCGGTGACGCAGGCCACAGGCAAACAGCCCCGGGCACTTAGCTCGGTCGATAAACGCGCACATTGGCATGCCCCTCACTGAGCAAATGGTGGGCATGCAGGCGACTCATCACGCCTTTGTCGCAATACAGCAGGTACTGGCGAGTAGGGTCCAGTTCCTTGAAACGAGCGTTCACTGCGTAGAACGGCATCGTCTGTACCTCTATGCCGGCGAGTTCCAGCGGGTCATCCTCGGCGGCATCCGGGTGGCGGATGTCGATGACGATCTGACCGGCCAGCGCTTCGCTGACTTCTTCGATCTGCAAATCCTGGCCCAATTCGTCGATCACCCGATCGATCGGCACCAGTCTGGCGTTTGCGAGCGCACGCTCGAGCACCGCCATGTCGAATTCCTGCTCTTCGTGCTCGACCCGGCCACGCTTGGCGGCGGTCTTCGGGTTGACCGAGATGACGCCGCAGTATTCCGGCATGTGCCGGGCGAAATCACCGGTACCGATCTGGTCGGCCGTGTCGATGATGTCCTGCTTGTGGGCGACGATCAGCGGTCGCAGCACCAGCTTGTCGGTGACGCAATCGATGACCGACAGGTTCGGCAACGTCTGGCTCGATACCTGGGAAATCGCTTCGCCGGTAACCAGCGCATCGATGTGCAGGCGTTCGGCAATGCTCGACGCTGCGCGCAACATCATACGCTTCAATACGACGCCCATATGACTGTCGTCGACCTTGCCGAGAATTTCGCCCAATACTTCCTCGAACGGAACACTGACAAATAGCACGCGTTGCGAGCTGCCGTACTTCTTCCAGATGAAATGCGCGACTTCCATTACGCCCAATTCGTGGGCACGACCGCCCAGATTGAAGAAGCAGAAGTGCGTCATCAGGCCGCGACGAAGGATCTGATACGCGGCAACGGTCGAGTCAAAGCCGCCGGACATCAGTACCAGCGTCTGCTCCAGCGCACCGAGCGGGTAGCCGCCGATGCCATTGTGCTGGCTGTGGATCACGAACAACCGTTTGTCGCGAACTTCGATGCGGACTTCGATTTCCGGCTGTTTCAGGTCGATTCCGGCGGCACCGCACTCACGGCGCAGCTTGCTGCCGACGTATTTTTCGACGTCCATCGAGCTGAACGCATGCTTGCCCGCACGCTTGCAGCGCACCGAAAAAATCTTCCCGGCCAGCGCATCACCGTAGTGCTGCTTGCACTTCTCGGTGATGTCGTCGAAGTCACCCAGCGGGTACTCGTCGATCTGCAGAAAGTGCGCGATGCCCGGCATGCAGGTCAGGCGTTCGCCCATCTCTTTCAGGGCCTTGGGATCGGTGACGCGGGTTTCCAGCTCGAGATTGTCCCACACACCGCTCACCACCACGGCCGGGTCCAGGTCGCGGAGCACGGTGCGGATGTTCTTGGCCAGCTGGCGGATGAATTTCGTCCGGACAGGTCGGCTTTTGATGGTGATCTCGGGGAAGACTTTTACGATTAGTTTCATGAAAACAGCGCGCGCAGGGCCAGCCGAAAAAGGGGGGCGCGGATTATAGCGGAAATTGCTCAAGGTTTAACCAGTTAATGTGCAGAAGGTTTTGCACGCACCAAAACGGGTCATTTTTCGATTTGAGCGCTACATTAGAGGGCGAGATTTTCGCCTTTAAGGCGCTTTCGACCTTTAGAAGCGTGAATTTGGGGCAAAAAACCCATGCTGGGGCACTGGCATGCAATTTGCTCCCTTGTGAGGCAGGTTGCCTTGGCAGAGTATTCGCGCCGGCATCACCACTATTAAGGGCATCCACTACCCGCCCTAATTCACCCGGAGGACACTATGTCGAAGTCGGTTCAACTCATCAAAGATCATGACGTCAAGTGGATTGATCTGCGCTTCACGGACACCAAAGGCACTCAGCACCACGTGACCATGCCGGCTCGCGATGCGCTGGAAGACGACTTCTTCGAAGTTGGCAAGATGTTCGACGGTTCCTCCATCGCTGGCTGGAAAGGCATCGAAGCCTCCGACATGATCCTGCTGCCGGACGACGAAACCGCCGTTCTGGACCCGTTCACCGAAGAGCCGACCCTGATCCTGGTCTGCGACATCATCGAACCTTCGACCATGCAAGGTTACGATCGCGACCCGCGCGCCATTGCCCACCGCGCCGAGGAATACCTGAAGACCACCGGTATCGGTGACACCGTATTCGCCGGTCCAGAGCCTGAGTTCTTCATCTTCGACGAAGTGAAGTTCAAGTCCGACATCTCCGGCTCGATGTTCAAGATCTACTCCGAGCAAGGCTCGTGGATGTCCGACCAGGACGTGGAAGGCGGCAACAAAGGCCACCGTCCAGGCGTGAAAGGCGGCTACTTCCCGGTTCCGCCGTTCGACCACGACCACGAAATCCGTACTTCCATGTGCAACGCGCTGGAAGAAATGGGCCAGACCGTTGAAGTTCACCACCACGAAGTGGCAACTGCCGGTCAGAACGAAATTGGTGTCAAGTTCAACACCCTGGTGAAGAAAGCTGACGAAGTTCAGACTCTGAAATACGTTGTACACAACGTTGCCGACGCCTACGGCCGCACCGCGACCTTCATGCCGAAGCCACTGTACGGCGACAACGGTTCGGGCATGCACGTTCACATGTCCATCTCCAAAGATGGCAAGAACACCTTCGCGGGTGAAGGTTATGCCGGCCTGTCCGACACCGCCCTGTACTTCATCGGCGGCATCATCAAACACGGTAAGGCCCTGAACGGCTTCACCAACCCGGCCACCAACTCCTACAAGCGTCTGGTGCCAGGCTTCGAAGCTCCGGTAATGCTGGCCTACTCGGCTCGCAACCGCTCCGCCTCGATCCGTATTCCTTACGTCAACAGCCCTAAAGGCCGTCGTATCGAAGCCCGCTTCCCGGATCCGGCTGCCAACCCGTACCTGGCTTTCGCAGCACTGCTGATGGCCGGTCTGGACGGTATCCAGAACAAGATCCACCCAGGCGACGCAGCTGACAAAAACCTGTATGACCTGCCGCCTGAAGAGGCTAAAGAGATCCCGCAAGTTTGCGGCAGCCTGAAAGAAGCCCTGGAAGAGCTGGACAAGGGCCGCGCGTTCCTGACCAAGGGCGGCGTGTTCTCCGACGACTTCATCGACGCTTACATCGCGCTGAAATCCGAAGAAGAAATCAAGGTCCGCACCTTCGTACACCCACTGGAATATGAGCTGTACTACAGCTGCTGATCCGGTAGCGCCGCGCTACGCGGCGTGACAAAAAGAGGCCTCCTTCGGGAGGCCTCTTTTTTTGGGGCAAATTCCGACAGCCTCAATCCACAAATCCACGAGCAACTTGCGCATCGTCCGGCATCAATCCTTGTGAACGGTCCGTAGCCTTTTCCTCCTACGACCATTCGAGGAATAACGCGATGAAGCACTCCCCCTTCAAGACACTGCTGGCCACTCTGGCCGCTCTCACCCTGCTGGGTTGCACCTCTCCCGACAAACCGGAGCAGATAGAACGCAAGCTCTTGCTTGAAAGCCGCACGTCATGGGATGGAACGCCCTACCTACGTTACCCCGACGCCGCTCCCGAGCTGTCGGTGCTCAAACTCAGGATTCCCGCCAATACCCAGCTTCAGTGGCACACCCACCCGATCCCCAACGCCGCTTATATTCTCTCCGGCGAACTGACAATCGAAAGCCGGGACGATGGCCGCAGCCAGCGTTTCAAGCAGGGAGAGGCCGTTGCCGAGATGGTCGACCGCAGTCACCGCGGCATCACCGGGGATGAACCCGTGGAGCTGGTTGTGTTCTATGCTGGCGGCGAGGGTATTCCATTGTCGGAGTGATATCCGCTGCTCACAGGACGTCCGAATGCGGTCATTGCTGTTAATTCTGATGCTGGTTTGCGCGTGTACCGCATCAGCGCAGATCTACAAGTACACCGACGCCAGCGGCAACACGGTGTACAGCGATCACGCGCCGGACGGCGTGCAGGCGCAGCCGGTGGAGTTGCCGCCGCTCAACAGCGTCCAGCCTCAGGCAGCGAGTGCGCCGTCGTCAGGCACGGCCAGCCGTGAGCCTGCGAGCAATGCCTATGAAGTGTTGGAGCTGACCGGCCTGCCCACCGAGGAGGCCCTGCGCGCCAACAACGGCACCTTCACGGTCAGCGTGCTGATCAAGCCGCGCCTGCAACCGCCGCATCAATTGCGTCTGCTGCTCGATGATGCGCCCTATGGCCAGCCGAGCAACGTGCCGATCCTGCAACTGGTGAACGTTGACCGGGGCGAACATCGGCTGGCGGTGCAGGTCATCAATGGCGAGGCGATCATTCAGCAGAGTCCGGCGGTGGTGTTCACCGTGCAGCGGGTGCACAAGCCATGACGCGGGGATTGATTGCCCTGTGCCTGTTGCTGATCGCGTTTGGCGCATCGGCCGAGGTGTTCACTTACATCGATGCACAGGGTAATCGCGTCTACACCGATCAACCGCGCGGCAACGCCAAGCGTGTGCCGCTGGCTACCAGCAATCGCATGGCCTCGAATCCGACCGCCGCTGCACCGGTCACGACTTCGAAAAAATCAGCAGAGCCGCCGTTGTTCCACTACGACATGCTGCGCGTGCTGATCCCCGAGCCTGACGCAACCATTCGCAGCAGCGCCGGCGAGCTGATCGTCAGCGTCACCAGCGAGCCGGGCCTGCAAAGAGGTCATCTGTATCGCCTGCTGCTGGATGGCCAGGCCGTCGGCGAACCCGGCCTGAGTCCGGTGTTCCCGCTGAGCAACATCGATCGAGGCAGCCACAACCTGTCGGTGGAGATCCTCGACGCTCAGGGCCGAACCGTGGAGAAAACCGCCAACCAGCCGTTCCACATGCAGCGCATTTCCCTGGCACAGAAGCGTCAAGTCAAACCGTGCGTCAGCGCCGACTACGGCGTGCGCCCGGAATGCCCGCTGAAAGACAAACCCGCCGAACCGAAAAATCCTTTCCTGCGTTTCTTCTAACGCCGTTCAGCTTTGCGCACTATATTGGTGCAATACGCTGCACCGCACTCACATTCCAACCCATTTTGGTTCGAAAGTACCCGCCAGAGCGGTTTGACTGCCACGCAAACGAGCGTCAAACGCCCGTTTCAGGGGTTGAACGCTTCTTTTCGGAGCCTTGGTTTGGTTTTTGCATTTTCCTCGCATCAGCGCTGTATCCCTGCGCGCGCCATGCTCCAAAAGAGGTCCTCATGACCATCAGTGACGCACTGCATCGCTTGCTACTCGACAACCTGACCACCGCCACCATCCTGCTCGACAGCGAATTGCGCCTCGAGTACATGAACCCGGCGGCGGAGATGCTGCTGGCCATCAGCGGTCAGCGCAGCCATGGGCAGTTCATCAGCGAGCTGTTCACCGAGTCCACCGAGGCGCTCAACTCGTTGCGCCAGGCGGTGGAGCAGGCGCACCCGTTCACCAAGCGCGAAGCGATGCTCACTGCCCTCACCGGCCAGACACTGACCGTGGATTACGCGGTGACGCCGATCCTCAGCAACGGCGCGACCCTGCTGCTGCTGGAAGTCCATCCCCGTGATCGCCTGTTGCGCATCACCAAGGAAGAGGCCCAGTTGTCGAAGCAGGAAACCAGCAAGATGCTGGTGCGCGGCCTGGCCCACGAGATCAAGAATCCGCTCGGCGGCATTCGTGGCGCTGCGCAACTGCTGGCCCGGGAGCTGCCGGAAGACAGCCTGCGCGACTACACCAACGTGATCATCGAAGAGGCCGACCGCCTGCGCAATCTGGTCGACCGCATGCTCGGTTCGAACAAACTGCCGTCGCTGGCCCTGTGCAACGTCCACGAAGTGCTGGAGCGCGTCTGCCAACTGGTCGAGGCCGAAAGCCAGGGCTGCATCACGCTGGTGCGCGATTACGACCCGAGCATTCCCGACGTCCTGATCGACCGCGAACAAATGATTCAGGCGGTTCTGAACATCGTGCGCAACGCCATGCAGGCCATCA
The DNA here is from genome assembly GCF_000282255.1 of Pseudomonas sp. GM25. Lineage (NCBI taxonomy): Bacteria > Pseudomonadati > Pseudomonadota > Gammaproteobacteria > Pseudomonadales > Pseudomonadaceae > Pseudomonas > Pseudomonas sp. GM25. The sequence continues at coordinate 198,837 of NZ_AKJQ01000029.1, forward strand.
GCAGCCAGAACGAGTTGCGCCTGGGCCGCATCAGCCTGCGCACCCGCGCCATGCGCCAATTCACCATCGGCCACGTCCGCCATCGTCTGGTGACCAAGATCGAGATCATCGACAACGGCCCGGGCATTCCGGCGGAACTCCAGGAAACCATCTTCTTTCCCATGGTCAGCGGCCGTCCGGACGGTACCGGGCTGGGCCTGGCCATCACCCAGAACATCATCAGCCAGCACCAGGGCCTGATCGAGTGTGACAGCCACCCCGGCCACACCACGTTTTCGATCTTTCTGCCACTGGAACAAGGAGCCACATCGACATGAGCCGTAGTGAAACCGTGTGGATCGTCGATGACGACCGTTCTATCCGTTGGGTTCTGGAAAAAGCCCTGCAACAGGAAGGCATGACCACCCAGAGCTTCGACAGTGCCGATGGCGTGATGAGCCGCCTCGCGCGCCAGCAGCCGGACGTGATCATCTCCGATATCCGCATGCCGGGTGCCAGCGGCCTGGACCTGCTGGCGCGGATCCGCGAGCAGCACCCGCGGCTGCCGGTGATCATCATGACCGCTCACTCCGATCTGGACAGCGCTGTCGCCTCCTATCAGGGCGGCGCGTTCGAGTACCTGCCCAAGCCGTTCGATGTCGACGAGGCGGTGTCGCTGGTCAAGCGCGCCAATCAGCACGCCCAGGAACAACAGGGCCTGGAAGTCGCCCCGACCCTGACCCGCACCCCGGAAATCATCGGCGAAGCGCCGGCGATGCAGGAAGTGTTTCGCGCCATCGGGCGCTTGAGCCACTCCAACATCACCGTGCTGATCAATGGCGAATCCGGCACCGGCAAAGAACTGGTGGCCCACGCCCTGCACCGCCACAGCCCACGAGCGGCCTCACCGTTCATCGCGCTGAACATGGCGGCGATTCCGAAAGACCTGATGGAATCCGAGCTGTTTGGCCACGAGAAAGGCGCCTTCACCGGCGCGGCCAACCTGCGTCGCGGACGTTTCGAACAGGCCGACGGCGGCACGCTGTTCCTCGATGAAATCGGCGACATGCCGGCGGATACCCAGACCCGACTGCTGCGGGTACTGGCCGATGGCGAGTTCTATCGCGTCGGCGGGCACGTGCCGGTCAAGGTCGATGTGCGGATCATCGCCGCAACGCACCAGAATCTGGAAACCCTGGTTCACGCCGGGAAATTCCGTGAGGACTTGTTCCACCGCCTCAACGTGATCCGCATCCACATCCCGCGCCTGTCGGACCGTCGCGAAGACATCCCGACCCTGGCCAAGCACTTCCTCAGCCGCGCCGCGCAAGAACTGGCGGTGGAGCCGAAGCTGCTGAAAAGCGAGACCGAGGAATACCTGAAGAACCTGCCGTGGCCGGGCAACGTGCGCCAGCTGGAAAACACCTGCCGCTGGATCACCGTGATGGCGTCCGGGCGCGAGGTGCACATCAGCGACCTGCCGCCGGAACTGCTGAGCCTGCCGCAGGACTCGGCGCCCGTGACCAACTGGGAACAGGCGCTGCGTCAGTGGGCCGATCAGGCGCTCGCACGCGGTCAGTCGAGCCTGCTCGACAGCGCGGTGCCGGCGTTCGAGCGGATCATGATCGAGACGGCGCTGAAGCACACCGCCGGACGTCGTCGTGACGCTGCGGTGCTGCTGGGCTGGGGCCGCAATACCTTGACCCGCAAGATCAAGGAACTCGGCATGAAGGTCGATGGTGGGGATGACGATGAGGGCGATGAAGGCTGAGATTCAGCGCCAGCCTGCACCGCCGCAAGGCACCGTGACCCTTAATCGGGCACAGCCACTGGCTCAGACTTGCACTGTAAACCGCTGAAATTCCCATCCTATGAAAAGACGAAGGCCCCGTATTACGGGGCCTTCGTCGTTGTGTCGGGCTTTTTTGTTTCAAAACGCGAAAACCTGGCACGCCCCCTGCAATAACTCCTACAGGTGATTCGATTCACCCACCCTTTCGGGGGCCTTGGTACAGGCAGGCCGGGGATTCCCCTCTTTACACCGGACTCAGCGAGTCCACCCTTTTGGGGCCCTTGATACAGGCAGGTCAGGGGTTCCTTCTTTACACCGGCTCAGAACGCGATGCGATGAGCCCGCCCGTTTCGGGAACCTTGGTACAGGCAGGCCGGGGATTCCCTCTTTTATTGCTCCCGGAGATGGATCTCCAGCCGCCAGCGGTCATCGACCGCCTGGCCGGCCCAGTCGCCCTGCAGCGGCCGCGCCGCCACCAGCGTCAGCAACAATCCCCCGTCACTCAAACGCGTCCGCCAGTTCACGTCCTTGCCGTTGAACTTGAGCTGACCTTTCTGCGCCTTGCCTTCGGCTTCGAACAGCAACGCGAGGCTGCCATCGACGATCTCGCCGTGCAGCTTTGGCTCGTTGTTGAACCAGACCGCCAGACCATCATCAATCACCTCGACCTGCTGCAACACGGTTGGGTCTGGCGTGGTCAAACGGCCGATCATCATCCCGACCATCACACCGACGATCGCCAGTGAAGCCATCACCCGCGGGAATAGTTTCGAACGCGGATCCGCTTGCGGCGTAGAATGCGCGTCATCTTTACCTTCGGAGCCGTGCATGTTTCACGTCATCCTTTTTCAACCGGAAATTCCGCCGAACACCGGCAACGTTATCAGGCTGTGCGCCAACAGCGGCTGCCACCTGCATTTGATCGAACCGCTGGGTTTCGAGATGGACGACAAACGCCTGCGCCGCGCCGGTCTCGACTACCACGAGTATGCCACTTTGCAGCGCCATGCCGACCTCGCCAGCTGCCTGGAAAGCCTCGGTCATCCACGGCTGTTCGCCTTCACCACCAAGGGTTCGCGGCCGTTTCACGATGCCGCGTTCGTCCCGGGGGATGCGTTCATCTTCGGCCCGGAAAGCCGTGGCCTGCCGCCGGAAGTGCTCGACGCCCTGCCCGGCGAACAGCGCCTGCGCCTGCCGATGCGCGAAGGCTGCCGCAGCCTGAACTTGTCCAATACTGTGGCAGTCGCCGTGTACGAAGCGTGGCGGCAGAACGACTTCAAGTAATGCCACTCGATCGCCCAAGAAAAAAGCGCCTGTAACGGCGCTTTTTTCGTTGTTGCATCGACCGCTTACTGAACGGTCGGGGTCTCGCCGGACTCCTGCATGCGCTGCAGCTCTTGCGCGTACAGGGCGTCGAAGTTCACCGGGGCCAGCATCAGGGCCGGGAACGAACCGCGGGTCACCAGGCTGTCCAGGGTTTCGCGAGCGTACGGGAACAGGATGTTCGGGCAGAACGCACCCAGGGTGTGGCTCATCGAACCCGCGTCCAGGTTCTTGATCAGGAAGATACCGGCCTGTTGCACTTCAGCGATGAAGGCCACTTCTTCACCGTTTTTCACGGTGACGGACAGGGTCAGCACGACTTCGTAGAAATCACCTTCCAGGGCTTTCTGGCGGGTGTTCAGATCCAGAGCGACCGCCGGATCCCACTGCTGGCGGAAGATCGCCGGGCTTTTCGGGGCTTCGAAGGACAGGTCGCGTACGTAGATGCGCTGCAAGGAGAATTGCGGTGCGGTTTCTTCTTCGCTGGCTGCAGTGTTCTGTTGGTCAGTCATCTCAGATCCTTTCTGATCTTGGGTCTTTTAGGGTTCTTGGTTTGCAGGTGCAGCAGTTCAGGCCTTGAGCAGCGCGTCGAGCTTGCCGGCGCGCTCCAGGGCATACAAATCATCACATCCGCCGACGTGGGTGTCGCCGATCCAGATCTGCGGCACGGACGTGCGTCCGGCCTTTTGGGCCATGGCGGCGCGCACCTGCGGCTTGCCATCGACCTTGATCTCTTCGAAGGCCACGCCTTTGTTCGCGAGCAGGTACTTGGCGCGCGAGCAGTAAGGGCAGTAATCGCTGGAGTAGACGATGACGTCGCTCATGTCACTTCACCAACGGCAGGTTGTCGCCTTTCCAGCTGGAAATCCCGCCGGACAGCTTGGCGGCGGTGAAGCCGGCCTTCATCAGTTCGCGGGCGTGGGTGCCGGCGGTCTGGCCCAGGGCGTCGACCAGAATGATGGTCTTGGCCTTGTGCTTTTCCAGCTCGCCGATACGGGCGGCCAGTTTGTCCTGGGGAATGTTCACCGCGCCAACGATGTGACCGGCGGCGTAGTCCTTGCTCGGACGGATATCCACCACCACGCCGGCTTCCTTGTTGACCAGTGCGGTCAGCTCGCCCGTGCTCAGGCTTTTACCGCCGCCCTGCACCGTATGCGCCAGCAGCAAAGCCAGCAGTACGACGAAGATACCGACAAGAATGTAGTGGTTAGTGGCAAATTCAATCAGGTGAGCAACCATCGAAGGAGGTTCCAGGGCGTTAAAATGTCGGCCAGTATACACAGCCACTATGGTCGGCCAAACCCCGTCCGGCGGTGACGCCGCCGGAACTTCGCTTTAAACTCCAACTCCCTTTTCCATCGCCCTCTTCTTATTAGCCACGAGTGGATTCCATGACTACCACGCCTAAACCTTTGGTCCTGATGATTCTCGACGGCTTCGGTCACAGCGACAGCCCCGAATCCAACGCCGTCTATGCGGCCAAAAAGCCTGTGCTGGATCGCCTGTGGGCCACCGTGCCGAACGGCTTGATCTCGGGCAGCGGCATGGACGTCGGTCTGCCGGACGGCCAGATGGGCAACTCCGAAGTCGGCCACATGAACCTCGGCGCCGGGCGCGTGGTGTATCAGGACTTCACGCGCGTGACCAAAGCGATCCGCGATGGCGAGTTCTTCGAGAACCCGACCATCTGCGCCGCCGTGGACAAGGCCGTGGCCGCCGGCAAGGCCGTGCATTTCATGGGCCTGCTGTCGGATGGCGGCGTGCACAGCCACCAGGATCACCTGATCGCCATGGCCGAACTGGCCTTCAAGCGCGGCGCCGAAAAAATCTACCTGCACGCCTTCCTCGATGGTCGTGACACCCCGCCGAAAAGCGCTGCCTCGTCGATCGAACTGCTCGACGCGACCTTCCAGGCCCTCGGCAAGGGCCGTATCGCCAGCCTGATCGGCCGCTACTTCGCCATGGATCGTGACAACCGTTGGGACCGAGTGTCCCAGGCCTACAACCTGATCGTTGATGGCAACGGCGAATTCAACGCCGCCACCGCCCAGGAAGGTCTGGAAGCCGCTTACGCCCGTGGCGAGAGCGACGAATTCGTCAAAGCCACCAGCATCGGTGAGCCGGTGAAAGTCGAAGATGGCGACGCCGTGGTGTTCATGAACTTCCGCGCCGACCGCGCCCGCGAGCTGAGCCGCGTTTTTGTCGAAGACGGTTTCAAGGAATTCGAGCGCGCACGCCAGCCAAAAGTGCAGTACGTGGGCCTGACCCAATACGCCGCCAGCATCCCGGCCCCCGCCGCCTTCGCGCCGGGCAGCCTGGAAAACGTGCTCGGCGACTATTTGGCGAAAAACGGCAAGACCCAGCTGCGCATCGCCGAAACCGAGAAATACGCCCACGTGACCTTCTTCTTCTCCGGCGGCCGTGAAGAGCCGTTCCCGGGCGAAGAGCGCATCCTGATCCCGTCGCCGAAAGTCGCCACCTATGACTTGCAGCCGGAAATGAGCGCGCCGGAAGTCACCGACCGCATCGTCGAGGCCATCGAAAATCAGCGCTACGACGTGATCGTGGTCAACTACGCCAACGGCGACATGGTCGGCCATAGCGGCGTGTTCGAAGCCGCGGTGAAAGCCGTGGAATGCCTGGACACCTGCGTGGGTCGCATCGTTGAGGCACTGGAAAAGGTGGGCGGCGAGGCGCTGATCACCGCCGACCACGGCAACGTCGAGCAGATGGCCGACGAATCCACTGGTCAGGCACACACCGCGCACACCACCGAGCCGGTGCCGTTCATCTATGTCGGCAAGCGTGACCTGAAAGTCCGCGAAGGCGGCGTACTCGCGGACGTGGCGCCGACCATGCTGAAACTGTTGGGCCTGGAAAAACCGGCGGAAATGACTGGCACTTCGATTCTGGTCTGATATCAAAAACGCCCTGTAATCAGCCTGAAACGGCTTTTTATGACGAACGCCTCAAAGCAGTTGGCTTTGAGGCGTTTTTTTTGCCGCGTCGGGCGGGCATACTAGGCCGTCCCTTACCCTGGTGCCGCCCGCCTCTATGCTTCGCGTCCTGATCGCCCTCGCTCTGACATGCCTGCTCCAACCGGCCTTCGCGGATGAGCGCGCGCAAACCCAACAGCAACTGGACGCCACGCGCCAGGACATTGCCGAGCTGAAAAAACTGCTGGGCAAGCTCCAGGAAGAAAAATCCGGCGTGCAAAAAGAGCTCAAAGGCACCGAAACCGAGATGGGCAAGCTCGAGAAACAGGTCGAAGCCCTGCAGAAAGAGCTGAAGAAGAGCGAATCCGAGCTGCAGCGGCTCGATGCGGAGAAAAAAAAACTCCAGAGCGCGCGCACTGAACAGCAGCGACTGATCGCGGTCCAGGCCCGCGCCGCCTACCAGAACGGTCGCCAGGAATACCTCAAGCTGCTGCTCAATCAGCAGAATCCCGAGAAATTCGCCCGCACCCTCACCTATTACGACTATCTGAGCCAGGCTCGCCTGGAGCAGTTGAAAAACTTCAACGAAACCCTGCGCCAACTGGCCAATGTCGAAAAAGACATCGGCTTGCAGCAAGCACAGTTGCTGGTGCAGCAAAGCGATCTCGACACTCAGCGCGAAGCGCTCGACAAGGTCCGCAAGGAACGCCAGCAGGCCCTTGCCAAACTCAATGACGACGTGAAAGCCCGGGACCAGAAACTGGCCGCCCGCGAGCAGGATCAGGCAGACCTGTCTAAAGTCCTTAAAACCATTGAAGAAACCCTGGCCCGTCAGGCTCGTGAGGCAGAAGAAGCGCGACAGAAAGCGCTCATTGCCCAGCAGGAAGCCGAAAAAAAGCGCTTGCGTGAGGCCGAGGCGGAAAACACCGACGCCCCACGCAAACCGGTCAGATCAACGCCTGGCGCCCTGGTGTCCAGCAGCGGCGAGACCTTCGGTGGCCCTTTTGCGTCAAGTCGGGGAAAACTTCCGTGGCCGGTTGATGGTCGACTGCTGGCACGCTTCGGCGAAACCCGTGGCGACGATGCCCGTACCAAGTGGGACGGCGTGATGATCAGCGCCTCCGCCGGCAGCCAGGTGCATGCCGTACACGGCGGGCGCGTGGTGTTTGCCGACTGGCTGCGTGGTGCCGGGCTGCTGGTGATCCTCGATCACGGCAACGGTTTTCTGAGTCTTTACGGTCACAACCAGACGCTACTGAAGTCGGCAGGTGACGTGGTAAAAGCCGGTGAGTCCATCTCCACTGTGGGTAACAGTGGTGGCCAGGACACACCAGCGCTGTATTTCGCAATTCGTCAGCAGGGTCACCCGAGTGATCCGGCGCAATGGTGCCGCGCGCAAGGATAGGCGTGAGTTACCGATATTAGGAGTTCGTTCGACATGCTGCATTTGTCCCGTCTTACCTCGCTGGCCCTGACGATCGCCCTGGTGATCGGCGCGCCTCTGGCGTTTGCCGCTCAACCGGCCCCGGCTGTCGCTCCGGCAGGCACTGCCGCCACCAGCAAGGCACCGTTGCCGCTGGAAGAGCTGCGCACCTTTGCCGAGGTCATGGACCGGATCAAGGCGGCCTATGTCGAGCCGGTGGACGACAAGACCCTGCTGGAAAACGCGATCAAGGGCATGCTCAGCAACCTCGATCCGCACTCCGCCTACCTCGGCCCTGAAGACTTCACCGAGTTGCAGGAAAGCACCAGCGGTGAGTTCGGCGGCCTGGGTATCGAAGTCGGCGCCGAAGACGGCTTCATCAAGGTCGTGTCGCCGATCGACGATACGCCAGCATCGAAGGCCGGCATCCAGGCCGGCGACTTCATCGTCAAGATCAACGGCGCGCCGACCCGTGGCCAGACCATGACCGAAGCCGTGGACAAGATGCGCGGCAAGATCGGCCAGAAAATCACCCTGACCCTGGTGCGCGACGGTGGTACGCCGTTCGACGTGACCCTCGCTCGCGCCGTGATTCAGGTGAAGAGCGTCAAGGCGCAACTGCTGGAATCGGGTTATGGCCTGATCCGCATCACCCAGTTCCAGGTCAAGACCGGCGAAGAGGTCTCCAAGGCCCTGGCCAAGCTGCGCAAGGACAACGGCAAGAAGCTCAACGGCATCATCCTCGACCTGCGCAACAACCCGGGCGGCGTGTTGCAGGCGGCGGTGGAAGTGGTCGACCACTTCATCACCAAAGGCTTGATCGTCTACACCAAGGGCCGGATCGCCAATTCCGAACTGCGCTTCTCCGCCACCGGCAAGGACGAAAGCGAAGCCGTGCCGATGGTCGTGCTGATCAACGGTGGCAGTGCCTCGGCATCGGAAATCGTCGCCGGCGCCTTGCAGGACCAGAAACGCGCCGTGGTCATGGGCACCACCAGTTTCGGCAAGGGCTCGGTGCAGACCGTGCTGCCGCTGAACAACGACCGCGCACTGAAGATCACCACCGCTTTGTACTTCACGCCGAACGGCCGCTCGATCCAGGCCCAGGGCATCGTCCCGGACATCGAAGTACGCCGTGCCAAGATCACCAACGAGGCGGACAACGACTACTTCAAGGAAGCCGATCTGCAAGGTCACCTGGGCAACGGCAACGGCGGCGCGGACAAACCGACCGGTTCCGGCGGCAAGGCCAAGGCGATGCCGCAGGATGACGATTACCAGTTGGCCCAGGCCCTGAGCCTGCTCAAAGGCCTGAGCATCACGTCCGGCCGTTGAGGATGTCTTTGCGTTTCGTCTTTGTCCTGCTGTGCTGTCTGGCGGGTGCTGCTCACGCGGAACCAGCCAGACCAACACCTCAAAAAGCCTACCTGACGCTGATCATCGACGACCTGGGGCAGAACCTGCCCCGGGATCGCCGCGTGCTGGCCCTCCCCGGGCCGGTGACCACAGCGATCATGCCCGACACCCCGCACGCCACCGAATTCGCCCGCGAAGCCCATCGCGCCGGCAAGGTCGTGATCCTGCACATGCCGATGGACCCGGCCACCGGCCCGTTCGCCTGGCATCCCGAACTGCCCATCGAAGAACTGGAAAAACGCCTGAACGCTGCGTTCAAAATGGTCCCCTACACCGCCGGCATCAACAACCACATGGGCAGTCGCATGACTGCACAACCAGTGGCGATGGCGTGGTTGATGGGCGAGTTGCAGCGCCGCCACAAGTTCTTCGTCGACAGCCGCACCAGCGCCCAGACCGTCGCTGCGCAACAGGCGCAGAAAATCGATCTGGCGAGCGTTTCGCGGGATGTGTTTCTCGATGACGAACGCACCGAAGCGGCGATCCTGACGCAGTTGCAGACGGCGATCAGCCTGGCGCACAAACAGGGTTCGGCCGTGATGATCGGCCATCCGTATCCACAGACTCTGGCTGTGCTGGAGCGTGAGTTGCCGAAGTTGAAGGCTCAGGGCATCGAGTGGATCGACATCAAGCAAATGATCAGCGTACGCAGTAATCGTGCGACAGCCGCTCATGGCAAAGACGGCGTTTACCGGTAACAAGTTGTCACCAAGCAATAAATAGATACCGCAGGACGCCACCTCCAGACCCGGATATTGAGACCCGTCGCGGCCACCGTGCCGTTTTCTCTATTCAGGATCAATCATGAACACCCAAACCCTTCTCATATCACCGACTCGGCAAATGGAGCCCATAGCGGTTGAAAACCTGCTGATCAATTTCACCACCGAATTTCACAGGATCTGGGACAACACAGGCTCAAAGTCAAAACCCGGCAGCTTTTGGCGCCCCACTCCGGCTCCCGACCTGCTGCCCGGCTATTTCCCCTTGGGCGACCTCGTTATCTCCGGACGGGACAATATCAACGAAAAACGGGTAATGGCCGTTGTCCGTGAAGGAGACTTGCAAAATGCCGAGGCCGGCAAAGGCCCTGCACTGAGCAGGCCCAATGACTATCAATGGGTCTGGAGCGATACCGGCTCGCGGGCCAACGGTGACTGTTCTATCTGGCGACCGATCCCACCCGAGGGTTATGTGGCACTCGGGCTGGTATGTTCCAACGACAGCAGCAAACCGTCCTTCAACGCCGTTCGCTGCGTACGCGCCGACCTGGTGGTAGCCTCAAGTGCCAGCACCCTGATCTGGAGCGACAAGGGCAGCGGAGCCGACCGCGACTTCAGCACCTGGACCGTCTCCCCCCCGAGCGCCCCCGCCGGGGAGATCTACTTTGCCCCCGGCACCTTTATCGGCGCTAACGGCTACAGCAAACCTACAGCTCCCATCACCGCATACGCCTTGCGGATGCCGATTCCGCTTCAGGTCCAGACTCCACCGGCGGCTCCCGTACTGACCGGGCACGATGCCTCCGCCGCCCTGACGCCATCCAGGATCACACAGGTTGTCAGATTGCCGTGGTTCGCCGTCAGCGACCCGCTGATGCCAAGCCTCGTACAGCTGAAGACTTCACCGTTTTACCGCCTGGAAAGAACTGATCACTACTTGCTCGTCGGCGAAGGCCGGAACAGCTCTGACATGCATCGCCCTTTCAGGTGGAGAGCCAGCCGAGCCCAGTCATTCGAGATGGTGCGCACATTCACCCGCAATACGGGCCTCGACATCGGCAACCAATGGCCTTCGGCAATGTCTGCGCCTCGGTCGGCCATCACCTGCTCAGCCAGGCTGGGCGACAGCTTCTGCAACACCGGATCGGCACCCTATGAATGGGTGAATTCCTCGGAGGCAGAAGTTATTGCGCTGGTTGGAAAAAACCGGTTCGCCGCGGTGTATCTGATGCAAAGCGACTACCGATTACTGCGCGAAGATGGCTCACAAGTGGAGGGCCACCTCAGCTTTACCGATATGGATAGCCTGCATCTGGCGGATTACCCCGCCGAGCTGGAGCCGGCAAAGGACACGAAGAAGGAACTCGAGAAACAGACAGCCGTTGCGCCCGAACAGGAACCTGAAAAGCTGCCGGCTGCAGAGCCCCAGGCTGATCCGCAACCAATGACAGGTTCAGCGATAGTTACAGATACCGCCCCATGATCTCGTCGACCACTCCATCCTTGCGCATCTGATCGAGCGCCGCCTGAAGCTTGGCAACGGCTTCGTCCGGCACGTCTTTGTTCAGCGCCAGATACAGCTCGGCGCTGTTGAAACGCAGGACGGTTTTCAGCCCGGTCACGCCATCCTGCCGCGCTAGATAACGGCCGGCAGGATCGCCGGTGGCCCACAGATCGATCTGGCCGCTGACGAGTTTTTTGGCGTTGTCCTGATCGCGCAGCACCACCACCGGCTTCAGACCCTGCTTGGTCAACGTTTCGGCAATCGCATCGCCCTTGTAGGCGCCGATCTTGTACTTGCGAGCGTCATTGAGGGTTTCGAGGGTGATCTTGCTATCGGCCTTGGCCAGCATGACCCAGTCGTCCGGGCCGATCGGGCCGACCCACTTGAAGAGTTTTTCGCGATCCGGCAGACGCGCCATGACGAACGCACCGTAACCGGGATTCTCCAGCGCCAGCTTGTAGACCCGTTCCCAAGGGAAGCGCAGGGTCAGGCTGTAGGTGATGCCGGCACGCTTGAACATCTCGCGCACGATGTCCGTGGCGATGCCGTTGATGTTTTCATCCTGGGCGAAATTCTTGCCGTTCTTCGCCATGTTGTACGGCGGGAAGTTTTCGGTGAGGAGCACCAGATCGGTGTCGGGACTTTCTTCGGCGTGGCCGGTGTTGATCAACAACACGGAGGCACTGGCGAGGGCGAGAAGCAGGCGTTTGATCATGTCGGGCTACCGAAATCCATGGCGTGCCCAAGAGTGCCTTGGGTACGCCATGCTGTCCACTGGCCTGTATTGTTTTGGGTCTGCGTGAAAACTAGCCGAGCGGCGATCAGGCAAGGCAAAAACAGGCGAGGAACGGCCGGGGTCGCGCTCGACTGTAGGGGACCTACATGAGCATTCCGAGCCTGTTTTTAACGCAGCATGATCGTCGCGCAGGCAGGTTTCGCGCAGAGCCTAACGCATTACGATGCCGCGTTTGGCCATATAAGCCTTGGCTTCTTGAACGGTGTATTCGCCGAAGTGAAAAATACTCGCCGCCAATACTGCGCTGGCGTGGCCTTCAAGGATGCCGTCAGCCAGATGCTGCAGGTTGCCGACGCCGCCGGAGGCGATCACCGGAATGCCCAGCGCATCGCTGATGGCGCGGGTCACGCCGAGGTCGAAACCGTTTTTCATGCCGTCCTGATCCATGCTGGTCAGGAGGATTTCACCGGCACCCAGGCCTTCCATTTTCTTCGCCCACTCGACCGCGTCGAGGCCGGTCGGCTTGCGACCGCCGTGGGTGAAGATTTCCCAGCGCGGGGTTTCGCCCGGGCCGGAAACCTTCTTCGCGTCGATGGCGACGACAATGCATTGCGAGCCAAAATGCTGCGCCGCTTCGCCGACGAATTCCGGGTTGAACACGGCAGCGGTGTTGATCGACACCTTGTCCGCACCGGCGTTGAGCAGGTTGCGAATGTCCTGCACGGTACGCACGCCACCACCGACGGTCAGCGGGATGAACACCTGGCTGGCCATGCGCTCGACGGTGTGCAGCGTGGTGTCACGGCCATCGACGCTGGCGGTGATGTCGAGAAAGGTAATCTCGTCGGCACCCTGCTCGTCGTAGCGACGGGCGATTTCCACCGGGTCACCGGCGTCACGGATGTTCTCGAACTTCACACCTTTGACGACCCGGCCGTTGTCCACGTCCAGGCAAGGGATGATGCGTTTGGCCAGCGCCATGGTCAGTCCTCAGCCTTGGTACGAATCGCAGAAAGCTTGCGCTTCGGCGACGTCGAGAGTGCCTTCGTAGATCGCCCGGCCGGTGATGGCGCCGATGATGCCCGGTGCCTTGGCGTCGAGCAGCGATTTGATGTCACCCAGGTTGTGAATACCGCCGGAAGCGATCACCGGGATCTTGGTGGCAGCAGCGAGCGCAGCGGTGAACGGAACGTTGCAGCCCTGCATCATGCCGTCTTTGGCGATGTCGGTATAAACGATCGAGGACACGCCGTCGGCTTCAAATTGCTTGGCCAGGTCGATGACCTGCACGGTGCTGATTTCAGCCCAGCCATCGGTGGCGACAAAACCGTCTTTGGCATCCAGACCAACGATGATCTTGCCCGGGAACGCGCGGCAGGCTTCAGCGACAAACGCCGGATCCTTCACCGCTTTGGTGCCGATGATCACGTAGCTGACGCCCGCCTTGACGTAGTGCTCGATGGTTTCCAGCGAACGGATGCCGCCGCCGATCTGGATCGGCAAGGTCGGGTAGCGCTTGGCGATCGCAGTCACCACTTCGCCGTTGACCGGCTGGCCTTCGAAAGCGCCGTTCAGGTCGACCAGATGCAGACGGCGGCAACCGCCCTCCACCCACTTGGCAGCCATGCTCACCGGGTCATCGGAGAACACTGTGGAATCTTCCATGCGGCCCTGGCGCAGACGTACGCAGGCACCATCTTTAAGATCGATAGCGGGAATAATCAGCATCTGGCAAACCTTCAAATTTGAATGTTCAGCTTGGCTCGGAAATCAGTTTTTCTCGAGCGCCCACAGGTCGCTTTCGATGCTTTCAAACCGCTCTTTGAGGTGGGTCTGCACATCGAAAATCGCCCTGTTGTAATAGTGCGGAGCAATTTCGCGGGTAAACAGCTCAAGAATTTCCGCCGCCTCGAACGAACCCAGGTCCAGTTCGAAACGATCCTCCATGAACCGCTGAATCTTGCGATTGGCCTCGCTCTCCTGCTCGGGAGTGAGGGTCAGGATCGGCGGCTTGGATTTCTTGGCGGCCATTTACCAGCGACCGTCCCACGCAGCGAAGTTCTGCAGCAATTGCAGGCCATGGGTATGGCTCTTCTCCGGGTGGAACTGCACGGCGAAACGCGAACCTTCGGCCAGCGCCGCAGCGAAATCGACGCCGTAATGACCGCTGCCGACTACCTGACGCGGATTACCGGCGGCGATGTAGTAGCTGTGCACGAAGTAGAAACGCGCCAGATCCGGAATGTTGTGCCACAGCGGGTGATCCACCGCCTGCTTCACTTCGTTCCAGCCCATGTGCGGGACTTTCAGGTGCTCGCCGTCTTCATGCAGGTCTTTGCCGAAGAACTTCACCGCGCCCGGGAACAGGCCGATGCAGTCGACGCCGTCGTTCTCTTCGCTGCTGTCGAGCAAGGCTTGCATGCCGACACAGATGCCGAGGAACGGACGATCCTGGCTGACTTCACGCACCAGCGAATCGAAACCGAGGCGACGGATCTCCGCCATGCAATCGCGAATCGCGCCGACGCCTGGGAAAACCACGCGGTCGGCTTCGCGGATCACTGCTGCATCGCTGGTGATCAGCACCTTGCCGGCACCGACGTGCTCGAGGGCCTTGGCCACCGAGTGCAGGTTGCCCATGCCGTAATCGATAACTGCAACCGTCTGCATTACAGGACGCCCTTGGTCGAAGGCATCTGGCCGGCCATGCGGTCATCCAGCTCGACGGCCATGCGCAGCGCGCGGCCGAATGCCTTGAACACGGTTTCGATCTGGTGGTGGGTGTTGGTGCCGCGCAGGTTGTCGATGTGCAGGCTGACCAGCGCGTGGTTGACGAAGCCCTGGAAGAATTCCTGGAACAGGTCGACGTCGAAGCCGCCAACGGTGGCGCGGGTATACGGCACGTGCATCTGCAGGCCCGGGCGGCCGGAGAAGTCGATCACTACGCGCGACAGCGCTTCATCGAGCGGCACGTAGGCGTGGCCGTAGCGACGGATGCCTTTCTTGTCGCCAATGGCTTGCGCGAAGGCCTGGCCGAGGGTGATACCGACGTCTTCCACCGTATGGTGATCGTCGATATGCAGATCGCCCTTGCATTCGATATCCAGGTCGATCAACCCGTGACGGGCGATCTGATCCAGCATGTGCTCAAGAAAAGGAACACCGATATTGAATCGGGCCTTTCCGGTGCCATCAAGGTTGATCGAGGCTTTGATCTGGGTTTCCAGAGTGTCGCGCTCGACAGACGCCTTACGTTCGGCCATCACCAGCTCCGCAAAATCATTGGGCGAAAAAGGCAGCCATTATAGGGGCGCGGGGCCGAAACAGAAACACGAGAGGTGATATGACAGACGGATAGAAGCCCCGACTGTCGCGGGTAGACATGTCCATACAAGCCATTACAGGCAGCCTGAAAACAAATGTGGGAGCGAGCTTGCTCACGAAAGCGGTGGGTCAGCCGACAGCAATGTCGACCGATCTACCCTCTTCGCGAGCAAGCTCGCTCCCACAGGTGTTGGTGCCGGCCTGAGATCTCAGACCGGCAACTTCAGCGTCTTAGTGGAACAGAACCGCCGTCTTCTGCAGGGTCACCCACACACCCCACGCCAACGGAATCCCTACCACCAGCCACGCAGCGATCGCCAATGGCTTGCTGCCCGGCGCGGCTTTCCACTCCAGCACGGTGCTGGCGTCAGCACCCTTGTCGTGGCCCAGCGCCTGTTCGGCGGCCAGTTCGGCGTCGGTCATGAAGTACTTGTCGGCCACCGGACGCACCAGCAGGTTGCACAGGAAACCCAGCACCAGCAGGCCGGCGAGGATGTACAGGGTGATGTCGTAAGCGGCGGCGCGCTCGACGCCGATGCTCAGCTGATACTCACGCAGGTAGTTCACCAGCACCGGACCCAGCACGCCAGCGGCGGCCCAGGCAGTCAGCAGACGACCGTGGATCGCGCCCACCATCTGCGTACCGAACAGGTCGGCCAGATACGCCGGAACGGTCGCGAAACCACCGCCGTACATCGACAGGATGATGCAGAACGCCGCCACGAACAGCGCAACGTTGCCCAGGTGACCGAGGTTCGGGATCAGTGCGTACAGCGCAAAACCCAGCGCGAAGAACACGAAGTAAGTGTTCTTGCGGCCCAGGTAGTCCGAGAACGACGCCCAGAAGAAACGACCGCCGATGTTGAACAGGCTCAGCAGACCAGTGAAGCCGGCCGCGATCGCAGCGATGGAAGCCAGTTGACCGGCGTCCAGTTGACCGAACGGCAGATCGTTACCCAGCAGCTTGCCGCCGAACACTTCCTGCAACAGTGGCGAAGCCATGCCGAGGATGCCGATACCGGCAGACACGTTCAGGCACAGCACCAGCCACACCAGACGGAATTGCGGGGTTTTCCACGCCACATTCACGTGCACGTGACGGTGGGTGATCATCGCGTTCGAGGCTTTCTTCGCCGGAGCGGTCCAGCCTTCAGGTTTCCAGCCGGTTGGCGGTACGCGGTACGCCAGTGCGCCACCGATCATGAACACGAAGTAGATCGCGGCCATGGCCACAAAGCTCTGCCACACGCCCACGCCAGCCGGCGAAGCGAAATGGCTCATCAGAGCGGTTGCCAGCGGAGCACCGACCATCGCGCCACCGCCGAAGCCCATGATCGCCATGCCGGTCGCCATGCCGCGTTTGTCCGGGAACCACTTGATCAGGGTCGACACCGGCGAAATGTAGCCCAGGCCCAGACCGATACCGCCGATCACGCCGGAGCCGATCCACATCAGCCAGATCTGGTGGGTATAGATACCCAGTGCGGAAATCAGCAGACCGCCGCACCAGCACAGTGCCGATACAACACCGGCCTTGCGCGGGCCTGCGTGTTCGAGCCAGCCACCCCAGATCGCTGCCGAGCAGCCGAGGAAGATGAAGAACAGGGTGTAGATCCAGCCGAGCATGGAGATCGGCCAGTCGCATTGCGACGAGAAGACTTGTGCGATGAAGCTCATGTCCGGTGCGCAAGCCACCGGAGCGGTCACGCCCAGCGCCTTGGACAGCGGCAACCAGAACACCGAGAAGCCGTAGGCCATGCCGATGCACAGGTGAATGGCCAGAGCGGCCGGCGGGACCAGCCAACGGTTGAAACCGGGCTTGGCGATGATGCGTTCCTTGGACAGGAACCCGGGCTGATCGGCTTTGAGGCCGTCCGCCGTAATGGTCGTGCTCATTGTGTATCCCCCAATTATTAGTATGGTTCGCCAGCCACTGCTCACCCCCGGCCTTTATGCACGCAGGCATGACCGTTTTTTGCGGGTGAAGCTCCTTGAAAGCGCGACGTTAAGTCGCAGATGGGCGGACGAACGGGCGAAGGTTACCATTTGCACGTGACAGAAAAACCAAACTGATATCACCTTTTTTGAGTCATCTGATCTCCTGATGCCGGGGAACCCCGATGCCGATCGTTGTCGAAGCGCTGTACATCACGGTTCAGCAGGCTGCACGGGACACCGCAACAGCGCGGGGTGATGCAGCGCTATACTCCCCGGCTAAATTACGAATTCGACTACTTACAAGGACTCGCCCATGAAAGCGTTCGGCAAAATCCTGGGTCTGGTACTTCTCGGGCTGTTGCTGATCATTGTGGCGGCGGGCTTCGCCCTGACCCACCTGTTTGATCCCAACGACTACAAAGACGAGATCCGCCAGATAGCCCGCGACAAGGCCCACATCGAGCTGACGCTCAATGGCGACATCGGCTGGAGCCTGTTCCCGTGGCTCGGCCTGGAACTGCACGAGGCCAGCGTCGCGACCCTGGCCAAGCCTGCCGAACCATTCGCCGACCTGCAGATGCTCGGCCTGTCCGTGCGCGTGCTGCCGCTCCTGCGCCGCGAAGTGCAGATGAGCGACGTGCGCGTCGAAGGCCTGAACCTGCGCCTGAACCGTGACAAGAATGGTCACGGCAACTGGGAAGACATCGGCAAGGTGCCGCCCAAGGCCGGCACCACACCAGCGCCAACCACCACGGCCGAAACCGCCCCCGAGGCCCCTGCGCAACCGGAAAAACCGGCCCAGCCGATCCGCCTCGACATCGACAGCCTGACCGTCAACAACGCCCGCGTGGAATACAACGACGAGTTGACCGGCAAGCAATTCAGCGCCGAAAGCATCCAGCTGAGCACCGGCGCGGTTCACGATTCGACCAACATCCCGGTCAAGGCCACCGCGTTCCTCGGCACCAACCAGCCAGTGCTGCGGGTGCGCACCGAGCTCAACGGCGAGCTGCGCTTCGAACGCGCCCTGCAACGCTACAAGTTCGAAGACCTGAAGCTGTCCGGCGAAGTTGCCGGCGATCCGCTGCAAGGCAAGACCGTGACCTTCGCCGCCCAAGGCCAACTGCTGCTGGACAAGGCTGCCAACGTCGCCGAATGGACCGGCATCAAGCTCTCGGTCAATCAGCTGCGTGCCCTCGGCGAGCTGAAAGCCAACGACCTGGACAAGACGCCACAGATCACCGGCGGGATTTCCATCGCCCAGTTCGACCTGGCGAAATTCGTCGACAGCATCGGCCAGACCCTGCCGGCCATGGCCGAAGGCAGCCTGAGCAAGGTTGAACTGGTCAGCCGTGTCGCCGCGACGCCGACTAGCGTGGCGCTGGACAACATCAACCTGAAACTCGACGACAGCAGCTTCAGCGGCCGCATCGCCGTCGAAGACTTCGCCAAGCAATCGCTGCGGGCGACCCTCAAGGCCGACACCTTCAACGTCGACCGTTACCTGCCGCCGAAATCGGAAAAAGCCAACAACGCCACGCAGGTCCGCCAGGCCGAAGTCGCCAGCACCGAGGCCGATGCGATGGCCGGTGCCGGCAGCACACCGCTGCCCGAGAAACCGAGCAAAAGCGCCTGGAGCACCGAGCGCCTGTTCCCTGTCGAGCGCCTGAGCAAGCTCGACGTAAACGCCGACCTGACTTTCGGCCAGTTGACCCTCGACAAGCTGCCGATCCAGAACGCCGCACTGAAAGCCACCGGCCAGGGCGGCCTGCTGACCCTGGAGAACCTGCGCGGCGAGCTGTACAACGGCGACTTCGAAGCCAAGGGCACGCTGGACGTACGCCAGACCGCGCCGGTACTGAACCTGCAAACCCGGATCAACCGGGTGCCGGTGGAGAAAATCCTCGAAAGCCAGGGCAAGAATCCGCCGGTCAAGGGTCTGGTCAATCTCACCAGCACCGTCACCGGCAGCGGCAACAGCCAGCAGGCGCTGATCGAAACCCTCAACGGCAACGCCAGCTTCGTGATCAACAACGGCGTGCTGCTCAACGCCAACCTTGAGCAACAACTGTGCAAGGGCATCGCCACCCTCAACCGCAAATCCCTGAGCGGTGAGCCGCGCGGCAAGGACACGCCGTTCCAGGAGCTCAAGGGCAACCTGACCTTCCGCAACGGCGTGGCCAGCAACCCGGACCTGAAAGTGCGCATACCCGGCATGAGCGTCAACGGTGACGGCGATATCGACCTCAAGGTGCTGGGCATGGACTATCGCGTCGGCATCATCGTCGAAGGCGACACCAGCGCCATGCCGGATCCGGCCTGTCAGGTCGGCGACAAATTCGTCGGCATCGAATGGCCGCTGCGCTGCCGTGGCCCGCTGGAACTGGGCGCCAAGGCCTGCCGCGTGGACAACGAACGCATGGGCCAGGTCGCGACCAAACTGGCCGGCGACAAAATCAGCGAAAAAATCGACGAGAAACTGGGCGACAAAGTCAGCCCGGAACTGAAAAACGCATTGAAGGGGCTGTTCAAGCGATGAGAGCGGAGCAGTTTTCCACGGCGGTGCTGGAATGGTTCGACCGCCACGGCCGCCATGATTTGCCCTGGCAACAGAACATCAACCCGTACCGGGTGTGGGTGTCCGAGATCATGTTGCAGCAGACCCAGGTCAGCACCGTGCTCAATTACTTCGACCGGTTCATGGCCGCGCTGCCGACGGTCGAAGCCCTGGCCGAAGCGCCGGAGGACGAAGTGCTGCACCTGTGGACCGGGCTGGGTTACTACACCCGTGCGCGCAATCTGCAGAAGACCGCGAAGATTGTCGTCAGCCAGTACGGCGGCGAGTTTCCCCGGGATGTCGAGAAGCTCACGGATTTGCCGGGCATCGGCCTGTCGACTGCCGGCGCGATCGCCAGCATCAGCATGGGCCTGCGCGCGCCGATCCTCGACGGTAACGTCAAACGGGTGCTGGCGCGCTTTACCGCGCAGGAGGGCTACCCCGGCGAGCCGAAGGTCGCCAAACAGCTGTGGGCCAACGCCGAGCGCTTCACGCCGCAGGATCGGGTCAACGCCTACACCCAGGCGATGATGGATCTGGGCGCCACGCTCTGCACCCGCAGCAAGCCGAGCTGCCTGCTGTGTCCGCTGGAAAAGGGCTGCGAAGCGCACATGCTCGGCCTGGAGACGCGTTACCCGATCCCCAAGCCGCGCAAGGCCATCCCGCAGAAACGCACGCTGATGCCGCTGCTGGCCAACGAGGACGGCGCGATCCTGCTTTATCGCCGCCCGTCCAGCGGATTGTGGGGCGGTTTGTGGAGCCTGCCGGAACTCGACGACCTCGACGACCTGCAACACCTCGCCGCGCAGCACTCGCTGGAACTGGGCGAGCAGCAGGCGCTGCCGAGCCTTGTCCACACCTTCAGCCACTTCCAGCTGTCCATCGAACCCTGGCTGGTTCAGGTACAGGAAGCCGGCGGTCACGTGGCCGAGGCCGACTGGCTCTGGTATAACCTCGCCACCCCGCCGCGCCTGGGCCTCGCCGCCCCGGTCAAGACCTTGCTCGAACGCGCGGCCGCCGTCTTGAATGCAGGAGAGTCGACATGACCCGCACCGTAATGTGCCGCAAATACAAAGAACAACTCGAAGGTCTGGAACGCCCACCGTACCCGGGCGCCAAGGGCCAGGACATTTTCGAACACGTCTCGGCCAAGGCCTGGGCTGACTGGCAGAAACACCAGACCCTGCTGATCAACGAAAAACGCCTGAACATGATGAACGCCGAAGACCGCAAATTTCTTCAGGGCGAAATGGACAAGTACTTCTCCGGCGAGGAATACGCTCAGGCCGAAGGCTACGTTCCGCCTGCAGAGTAAACCCCGCGAAATCGGGGGTCGGATCGTAAGCGACGGAATTAATTTAAGAAATTTTAAAAAAGTGTTTGACGTAAATCCGAAAAACCCTTTTAATGCGCCCCGTTGCCCAGATAGCTCAGTCGGTAGAGCAGGGGATTGAAAATCCCCGTGTCGGCGGTTCGATTCCGTCTCTGGGCACCAAATACCGAAAACCCTGAATCGCAAGATTCAGGGTTTTTTTTTGCCTGCGATTTGATGACGGCCCGATCCCGCCCTTCTTGCAGGCCGGAATTCGCGATACGTTGCTCAACCCTTACGGAAGAGGGTCATCCCCACGATGAACCAGAAAAGAACCCGCGTTCCCCTGCCCCACCCCGCGCCGCCCGTAAAACAAACCGACTGGTTGATGATCGCGCTCGGCCTGGTGCTGATCCTGTGTATCGGCCTGATCGCCTATGAAACCGTGGACGGCCTGATTCAGGGACGCATCGGCAACATGGCACGCGGCAAACGGTTCGCCGTGTATTCGCTGACCGCACAACCCACCAGCTTCTGGTTTGCCGTCGCCGCGCATTGCCTCCTCGCCCTCTTCCTGTCGGGCGCCGCGTGGGTATTGATCTGGCTGGGCCGCACGGCAACGGTCGCGCCATCCAGACGCGACCGGTAACGCCACTAACTGTTGTCGTTCCAGTGGAACACCAGATTGCGCGCAGCACCGCCGCCAATTTCCGCCGCATCCCGGCGCGTTTCACCATTGCGGGTCGCGACGACCGTGTATTTGCCGGGTGGCAACTGCACATACACCAATGGCCCGGTCTGATTCAGCGTCAGCAGGGTCTGGCCGGGGGCTTTCTGAATCATCACGTCGACATCGGCGGTGTACTGGTTTTGCATGCCGACGGCGAACGTCATATGCAGGTTGTAGCCAGCGGATTGCTGAATGGCTTTCGACTCATCTTCGCCAATCCCGCCGGCCAGATAGCGAACGCCGTTTTGCTCTTGCTGTTGAACCTGCACAGCGGAACTGTCGATCGGCTCCAGACTCGCAGCCTGCGCCATGAGCGGAAACAGCAGCACCGCCGCAGCGGCAACGGGCAGCACGAAGGAAAGAACGCGTTTCATGAGGACGACTCCCGGGCTCTCACGGAACCCAATCGTTACCTCTTTTTAGATTTTGTCTTGCGGGGTGGGTTTTAGAACGATTGGGAGTTGCGGTTGATACGAAAAGGACTACGGAAAAACTCTCCAACGATTCGCGCCGCGCTGCGTCTCGAATTAGTGAAACCTGATCAACCTGCGAATCTGGAATTCACTGCGCTTCAATTCATTGCATCCCCACCCGCTTGAAGTTCATCCTCGACCCGTCCCCGAAAGTCTGGATCGCCATGAACCTACAAAGCGCGCCACCGCCACTCGGTCAGCTTTCAGCAGAAAGCGAGCCCTTCCACGAGCCCGCCGCCGACGGCTATCTGCTCGGCGGTTTCACCTGGCGTCACGCCTCACCGGATCCACAACGCCCGGTGGTGATCATCAACGCCGCCACATCCGTCCGCTGCCGCCACTACTCGCGCTTCGCGGCGTATCTGTTCACCAACGGCTTCGACGTGATCATTTACGACTACCGGGGCATTGGCGAGTCGCGGCCGAAGTCGATGAGGCATTTGCAGGCTTCGTGGACGGATTGGGGCGCGTTGGACTTCGAGGCGATGCTCAAACGCGCGCAGCGAGAGTTTCCCGGGCAGCCGATCGATGTGGTCGGGCACAGCTTCGGCGGCTGCGCAGCGGGTCTGGGGGCCTCTGGAAAGATAATCCGACGACTGGTGACGGTCGGCGCGCAATTCGCTTACTGGCGCGATTACGCGCCCGAGCACCGCTGGCGGATGTTCGGCAAATGGCATCTGCTGATGCCGCTGGTCACGCTGCTCTGTGGCTACTTTCCGGGCAAACGACTTGGCTGGCTGGAAGACACGCCCGCCGGCGTGGTGCGCGACTGGAGCACGCCGGCCGCGCGTTATGAGCGGCGCCCGAGCGGTAGAGCCATGGCCGACTTGCCCTTCGCCAACGTCCGGGCCAAAGCCCTGGCAATCAGCATCAGCGACGATCCCTATGGCACGATTCCCGCCATCGAACGCCTGCTCGCTTACTTCCACAACGCGCAAAAGACTCACCTGCGAATCGAGCCGCAGGACATCGGTGAGCGGCAAGTCGGACATTTCGCCTTTTTTCGCAGCGCATACCAAGCCACACTATGGCCCATCGCTCTGACCTGGCTGCAGACCGGCGAACTGGCCTCCGACACACCGGGGGGCGAAATCCCACGCAGCCAAGCCCTTTAACGCACCACGGAACACACACCATGGCTTCCGCCAACAAGCAGCAAAAACGCGCCGCCCGGGCCAAGACCAAGGCCAAGCAGAACCGCACCAAACGTGCGGAAGCGCCGGTCGAGCTGGACCCGAACGACGACCGCATCGATTTCGAGTCGGTGGACCTGACCGAACTGTTCAAGAAAATGATCGACGCCGAGAAGATCAGCCAGCAGGCCCTGTGCACCGCGTTCCTCGAAGACCCTCTGCTGGAGCTGGTGTACGAGCAGGAAGGCGAAGAAGGCGCGATGGATTTCATCCTCGCCGCGCTGATCGAGTACCGCCAGTGGTCCACCGAGACCGACGAGGCCGGCGCTCTGGCGTGGATCGAATCGCCGGACTTCCAGAAAGACTATGTGGCCGCGTCCGACGCAATCGCCGCACAAACCCAACAGAAAAACTGAGTTCCCATGGCATCCCTGAACAAACAACAGAAACGCGCCAAACGCGCCAAGGCCAAAGCCAAGCAAATCCGCATGGTCGGTCGCAAACCTCTGGCGCAGGACGATGACCTCGGTCACCTCGCCGAGCCGATCCCGGAATACACCCTGGCGATGTTCAGCAAGATGCGCGACGCCGAAGCCGTCAGCCGCAACGAAATGCTGCTGACGCTGCTGCGCGAGCTGGCGTTCATCATCGTCGATCATCCTGAACTGCTGGACATGGAAAACGCCGAGAACGAAGGCATGGCCGCCACTCACCTGGCCGCCGACATGCTGATCGACTACCGCATGTGGGCCGATGGCATGGATCGCGAGACCGCCCAGGCCTGGCTAAGCGAGCCAGAGTTCATCAGCGATTTCGGGATTGCGCTGGACACCTACGGCCAGTCGCTCGAAGAGCAGGAAGAAAAGAGCGAATAAACCGCTCGCAGTAACAAAAACGGCCGCTTGTCATCACTGACAGCGGCCGTTTTGCATTACGCGATCCGGATCAGTTCAGAACCGCTGCGCCACGCTTTTCCAGATTGCGGCGGCGGGCTACCAGCAGACCGGCAGCAACCACCAGCAGGCTGAGCAGGCCGGTCGCGAGGATTTCCACGCGGTGGGCGTCCTGGAACAGCATGATGGTCAGGGCCGCGACGATGAATACGATCACCGCGTAGGTCAGGCCCGGGAACAGCCACATGCTGAAGACGATTTTCTCGCCGCGAGCCATGCGTTGTTTACGCATGCGCAGTTGCGAAATCGCGATCACCAGGTACACCAGCAACGCGATGGCGCCGGAGCTCGCCAGCAGGAACTCGAACACCGCAGCCGGGGCCACGTAGTTGGCGAAGGTGCACAGGAACGCCGCGCCGGTGGACAGCATCACCGCCCAGTAAGGCGTGCCGCTCTTGTTGGTGCGGGTCGCCATGGCCGGAGCATCGCCACGCTTGCCGAGGGAGAACAGCATGCGCGAAGAGGTGTACAGCGCCGAGTTCAGGCAGCTGGTCACAGCAACCAGAACCACGATGTCGACGATCATCTTGGCGTTCGGGATGCCCATGCGCTCAAGCACGGTCTGGTAGGAACCGACGCTGGCCAGAACCGGGTCATTCCATGGCACCAGGGCCACAACGATGAAGATCGAAACGAGGTAGAACAGGCCGATACGCCAGATCACCGAGTTGGTGGCCTTGGAGATCTGTTTGCCCGGGTTCTTCGATTCCGCGGCCGCGATGGTCACGATCTCTGTACCCATGAAGGAGAACATGGTGGTCAGGATCGCCCCCAGCACTGCGCCCATGCCGTTCGGCAGGAAACCCTGGGTGTCGAAGATGTGCGAAACGCCACTGACCTGGCTGTTCGGCAGGAAGCCGAAAATGGCCGCGACGCCGAGGATGATGAAACCGATGATCGCCACGACTTTGAGCAGGGCGAACCAGAATTCGAACTCACCGTAGTTTTTCACGCTGAACAGGTTGGTCACCGTCAGCAGCATGGTGATGATCAGCGCGAACGCCCAGATATCCACACCCGGGAACCACGCGTGCAGGATGGTTGCGGCGGCGTTGGCTTCCAGCGGAATCACCAAAACCCAGAACCACCAGTACAGCCAGCCGATGGTGAAACCGGCCCAGTGACCGATGGCGCGGTCGGCGTAAGTCGAGAAGGAGCCGGTGTCAGGCGAGGCAACAGCCATTTCGCCGAGCATGCGCATCACCAGCACAACCAGCGCGCCAGCAGCGGCGTAAGCCAGCAGAACAGCGGGACCAGCGGCGGCGATTGCATGGCCGGAGCCTACGAACAGACCTGCACCGATCACCCCGGCGATCGACAGCATGGTCACATGACGCGGTTTGAGCCCCTGTTCGAGGCCATTGGAGCTTTGGGTACTGCTCATTGAAACTACCTTTGCGAGGAAAGCGATTCAGTCCGTCCCGTCTGGTTTTCCTTCTCGTAAAAAGAAACCAACGGGGCGTTCCAGATTCTGCACGCAATAATTGCGCCAAAATGTTTCAAACTCTTCTGGCCTGCGGTTTTCAGCGCGACCGGACAGTCATCGCAAGTCCTTGAGAATACTGGCCTTTCGCCAAAGCGTTACCCTGCGACTCACTTTTCAAACGAATCAGCGCACCAGAAACACACTGAAAAAGTACGGGATGCACAATAAAAGGGCGAATGAGGAACGTTCGGCCGGTTAGCGCTTCCAACACCCCGCCAAAGGTGGCAACATCGCGCCTTTTTTTACGCGACACCCACGGGAATCCACGTTCAAACACCCGTTCGGTTGTTGATGGGGCGACAGTCTGCTGCGCCGATGCGACAACCTGCCACACGCCATCCGTTTACCGCTCGTAGCGCTGTTGGCTGCCATTGAAACGCTATGCTAGCTTGGCCGCCTCGCCAGGAAGGCCAACCAACAGCAGGAGCGCAACATATATGAGGAACGCACATGGCTGAGGCCACGCCCGCGCTTGAAATCCGCAACTTGCACAAACGCTACGGACAGCTTGAGGTGCTCAAAGGCATCTCGCTGACCGCCCGCGACGGCGATGTGATCTCGATCCTGGGTTCCTCCGGTTCCGGCAAGTCCACGTTCCTGCGTTGCATCAACCTGTTGGAAAACCCGCATCAGGGCCAGATCCTGGTGGCCGGGGAAGAACTCAAGCTCAAGGCCGCCAAGAATGGCGAACTGGTTGCCGCCGATGGCAAGCAGATCAATCGCCTGCGCTCCGAGATTGGTTTTGTGTTTCAAAACTTTAATCTGTGGCCGCACATGAGCGTGCTCGACAACATCATCGAAGCGCCGCGCCGCGTGCTCGGCCAGAGCAAGGCCGAAGCCATCGAAGTCGCCGAAGCGCTGCTGGCCAAGGTCGGCATCGCCGACAAGCGCCACGCGTATCCGGCGCAACTGTCCGGCGGCCAGCAACAACGCGCGGCGATTGCCCGCACGCTGGCGATGCAGCCCAAGGTGATCCTGTTCGACGAACCCACCTCCGCCCTTGACCCGGAAATGGTCCAGGAAGTACTTAATGTCATCCGCGCATTGGCCGAAGAAGGCCGCACCATGCTGCTCGTGACCCATGAAATGGGCTTCGCCCGTCAGGTCTCCAGCGAAGTGGTGTTCCTCCACCAGGGCCTGGTAGAAGAGCAAGGATCGCCACAGCAGGTGTTCGAAAACCCGCTTTCGGCGCGCTGCAAACAATTCATGTCCAGCAACCGCTAACGGAGCTACCCGCATGCAGAACTACAAAAAGGTCTTCCTGGCCGCCGCCGTCACCCTCGCGTTCAGCGCCGGTGCCATGGCCGAGACCCTGAAGATGGGCATCGAAGCGGCTTACCCGCCGTTCAACAATAAAGACGCCAGCGGCAACGTCGTCGGCTTCGACAAAGACGTCGGCGAAGCGCTGTGCGCCAAGATGAAAGTTGAATGCACCGTAGTGACCTCTGACTGGGACGGCATCATCCCGGCCCTGAACGCCAAGAAGTTCGACTTCCTGATCTCCTCGATGTCGATCACAGACGAGCGCAAGCAAGCGGTGGACTTCACCGACCCGTACTACTCCAACAAGCTGCAATTCATCGCGCCGAAAAACGTCGACTTCAAGACCGACAAGGCTGCGCTGAAAGGCAAGGTGATCGGCGCCCAGCGTGCGACCCTGGCCGGCACCTTCCTGGAAGACAACTTCGGTGACGACATCACCGTCAAGCTGTACGACACCCAGGAAAACGCCTACCTCGACCTGACTTCCGGTCGTCTGGACGGCATCCTCGCCGACAAATACGTCAACTACGAGTGGCTGAAAAGCGACGCCGGCAAAGCCTATGAATTCAAGGGCGACCCGGTGGAAGAAAGCGACAAGATCGGTATCGCTGTACGTAAAGGCGACCCGATCCGCGAGAAGCTGAACGCCGCGCTGAAGGAAATCGTTGCCGACGGCACCTACAAGAAGATCAACGACAAGTACTTCCCGTTCAGCATCTACTGATCCTGACCTGCCGGATCGGCGCCGTTACATGACGGCGCCGATCCCCGGCCTTGCCTGCCGCGATTTGAAAAGAAATCCATGATTATCGACCTCTACGGATTCGGCCCGGCGCTCTTCGCCGGCGCGCTGATGACCGTCAAACTGGCACTCTCGGCCCTGTGCCTGGGGCTGGTGCTCGGTCTGCTCGGCGCCTTGGCCAAGACTTCCCCGTACAAGCCGTTGCAATGGCTTGGCGGAACCTATTCGACACTGGTGCGCGGCGTCCCGGAATTGCTCTGGGTGCTGTTGATCTACTTCGGTACGGTCAACGCGATGCGCGCGCTCGGTGAGTTCCTCGGCAATCCCGAACTGGAACTCAGCGCCTTCGCCGCCGGCGTCATCGCGCTGGGTCTGTGCTTCGGCGCCTACGCCACGGAAGTGTTTCGTGGCGCGATCCTCGCCATTCCCAAAGGCCACCGTGAGGCCGGCGTGGCCCTGGGCCTGTCGAAATGGCGGATCTTCACCAGACTGATCATGCCGCAAATGTGGCGTATCGCCCTGCCCGGCCTGGGCAATCTGTTCATGATCCTGATGAAAGACACCGCGTTGGTGTCGGTCATCGGCCTGGAAGAAATCATGCGCCACGCGCAGATCGGCGTGACCGTGTCCAAGCAGCCATTCACCTTCTATATGGTGGCGGCGCTCATGTACCTGTGCCTGACCGTGCTGGCGATGATCGGCATGCACCTGCTGGAAAAACGCGCCGCACGCGGCTTCGCGAGGAGCGCTCAATGAATTGGGAAGTCATCATCAAGTGGCTGCCGAAACTGGCCCAAGGCGCGACGCTGACACTGGAACTGGTGGCCATCGCCGTGATCGCCGGTTTACTGCTGGCGATTCCGCTGGGCATCGCCCGTTCTTCGAAGCTGTGGTATGTGCGCGCTTTGCCCTACGCCTACATCTTCTTTTTCCGTGGCACGCCGTTGCTGGTTCAACTGTTCCTGGTCTACTACGGCCTGGCGCAGTTCGATGCGGTGCGTAACAGCTCGATGTGGCCGTACCTGCGCGATCCGTTCTGGTGCGCCACAGCGACCATGACCCTGCACACGGCGGCGTACATCGCCGAAATCCTGCGCGGCGCGATTCAGGCGATTCCGCCGGGTGAGATCGAAGCGGCGCGGGCATTGGGCATGTCCCGACCTAAAGCGCTGTTCTACATTATCCTGCCGCGTGCCGCGCGCATCGGCCTGCCGGCCTACAGCAACGAAGTGATCCTGATGCTCAAGGCCAGCGCCTTGGCCAGCACCGTGACCTTGCTGGAACTGACCGGCATGGCGCGCACCATCATTGCCCGCACTTACTTGCCGGTGGAGATCTTCTTCGCTGCTGGCGTGTTCTATCTGGTGATGGCTTACGTGCTGGTTCGCGGCTTCAAACTGCTGGAACGCTGGCTGCGCGTCGATGCGTGCCAGGGACGCTAATTCTTCTGACGTGCTGACGGGCGAGGCCCTACTCGCCCGTTTCACGGCACTGGATACATTTCTCACAACGCATCAGGCGCTGTGGAAGCCTCGCCCGTTCACTCATCTGCAACTGCCTTGGGAAGCGTCCTACGCGGAGCTGGCCTTGTGGCTACGCAGGCGGTCGCTGGAAGATGCGGAAAACGCCCACAACCAAACTGCTGAACTCTTGGATGCGCCGGAGCCGTTTGCTTCATTGGCGGCGTTGTCGCTTGAGTTGAGTTCGGTCGGTGAGCTGCCTGCACATACGCTGGAAGCCGCCGGGCATCGTCTGAATGTCGATGTACCGGGGCGCAAATGGCAGCAGATCGAAGCCTTCGCCAGCCGCTTGTCGTTTGCCTCGCAACCGAAGCACTGGCTGGATTGGTGTTCGGGCAAAGGGCATTTGGGACGGCGTCTGCTCGGCGCTGGCCAGCAACTCACCTGCCTGGAATATGACCCGGCGCTGGTTGCCAGCGGTCAGGCGCTGAGTCAGCGGCATCACCTGCATGCGCTGCATGTGGAGCAGAATGTGCTCGCGGCGAACACCGCTTTATTGCTGAGCGCCGAACACACGCCTGTTGCCCTGCACGCTTGCGGCGATCTGCATATGCGGCTGATGTATCTGGCTAGTGCCGCCGGTTGCCGACAATTGGCTGTTTCACCGTGCTGCTATAACCGGATCAGTCGCACTGAATATCAGGCGTTGTCCTCCGCAGGTTCGCGATCAGACTTACAGCTCTCGCTGGAAGATCTTTCACTGCCAATGAGCGAAACCGTCACCGCTGGTGCCCGCGTCCGACGTCAGCGTGACACCTCCATGGCCCGGCGACTGGCCTTCGACCTCCTGCAACGGCAAGTGCGCGGCGTCGACGAATACCTGCCAACGCCTTCTCTGCCAACCGCCTGGCTGGACAAATCGTTCGCCGATTACTGCTGCGACCTGGCAGCGTTGAAAGAGTTATCCACAGTCGGCTCGCCAGACTGGGTAGCACTGGAAGCCGCCGGTTGGCAGCGATTGGCCGAAGTTCGCAACTTGGAATTGCTGCGCGGACTGTTCCGACGGCCGCTGGAGCTTTGGCTGAATCTGGATCGGGCACTTTTCCTCTCCGAACAGGGATACGCCGTACGCCTCGGCACCTTTTGCGACACGCCGCTCACACCGCGCAATTTCCTGTTGCTGGCCGAACGCGTTTAATCTTTCACAGCCTGTGGATAACTCTGTTGATGGAATTATCGTGGATCCAATATCCACGGCTGTTTCAGGCCATTAACAGCGCTGGTCATTTTTTGTTCACATAAATAAAAAACCGGCAAAACAGGGATTTGCGACTCAAATGAGAACCCGTCCACAAAAACCTGCCTAAGCCCGCCCTCTTCAGAGCCTGTTGTGCATAAGCCCTCGACCAAAAGGACATAACCGCCGAATCGCGGACGCCGGCAACGGGCAATTGCGCCTGCCATCCGCCCTTGCTATACAGACTTACGCCGTGCAGGTAGCGCACGCCCGAACAAGAAAAATCTGACCGACAGGAAGCGACCGTGACGTTCATTTCTTACGCACAGAATTTCGAGGACGTTCGCCTTTGGCGCGCCCTGCAGTATTTTGAAAACGGTTTTTATATCGACGTCGGCGCCAATGACCCGATCCACGACTCGGTCACCAAGGCCTTTTACGATCGCGGCTGGCAAGGCATCAATGTCGAACCGATGCAGAACTACCACGACGCACTTCGCAAACATCGCCCCCGCGACACCACGCTGCAATGCGTAGCCAGCGACCAGCCGGGCGAACTGACCTTCTACGGCATTCCCGACACCGGCCTGTCCACCGCTGACCCGGTCGTTGCGCAAGAACGCAAAAACCTTGGCATGGACGTGCAAAGCCTCACCGTCAACGCACGCACACTGACCTCGATCTGCGAAGAGCACGCCGCCGAGCGACCGATCCACTTCCTGAAAATCGACGTCGAGGGCCATGAAGAAACCGTCCTGCGCGGCATGGACTTCAGCCGCTTCCGCCCATGGATCATCCTCATCGAAACCCCATGGGAGCGCGACCACACCTGGGAACACCTGGTGACCGACGCCGGCTACACCAACGTCCTGTTCGACGGCCTCAACAGCTTCTTCCTGGCCAACGAACACATCAATCTCAAACCCGCGTTCGACCTGCCACCGTGCAACCTCGACAACTTCCAGCTATGCAAAGGCCACAACCTCGCCCACCCGGTAAACCCGGCACTGGAAACCGCCCTGCAACGCGCCGAACAAGCCGAAGCCGAACTGCACGCCATGCAAAACAGCCGCGCCTGGCGCACTGTACAAAAACTGCGCAACGTCCTGCGCCGGGCGTGATTCGCAGAGGGCGCAAAAATAGTCTGAATTCAGGGGTTTACAGAAGCACCCGAGTCGCTATAATCGTCGCCCACACGCCGGTATAGCTCAGATGGTAGAGCAACTGACTTGTAATCAGTAGGTCCCGGGTTCGATTCCTGGTGCCGGCACCATACAAGGTTCCAGAGAAGGCTTTCAAAATCTCTGGAACCCCCGAAAAACCCGCCTTCTGGCGGGTTTTTTCGTTTTGGAGTTCCATCGGTTTCCGTCAGAAACTTGTGGTTTCCAACCGTTTTAAGGGTAGAGTTTGGGATACAGGTCACTTCGATAAAAGGGAGTACCCTTATGTCGCGCACTACAGCTCCGCTCTCCGACGCAGCTTGCCGCTTGGCAAAACCTACAGACCGCGCCTACAAGCTTTTCGACGGCGATGGCCTCTACCTCCTAGTCCAACCCAATGGCCGCAAAGGCTGGCGGCTCCGTTACGTCAAACCTGACGGACGCGAAGGACTGACCTCGTTCGGCAACTACCCCGTCATTGGCCTCGCCGATGCGCGCCGCAAGCGCTTGGAGGTCAAGCGAATGCTGTCGGATGGCATTGATCCAATAGAGACCAAGCACCAAGCCAAGGCGGAAGCCGTGATCAAAGGCAGAACCTTTGAAAGCGTTGCGCTGGACTGGCACACGGAAATGTCGGCCAAGTGGGCGCCGGGCCACTCCAAGACTGTGATGAGCCGCCTCAAAACCCACGTATTCCCGCTGATCGGCGCCCGCGCCATTGTCGACCTCGACACCCATGACCTCATGCAGCCCTTGGAAGCGATCAAGAAGCGCGGAACGATAGACGTTGCTTTAAGGGTACAGAATTACCTGCAGAGCATCATGCGCGAAGCAAAACGCCTCCGGCTTATCACCATAAACCCTGCTTATGACCTCGAAGGCTCGATCAAGGCCCCGCGTGTGGTCCATCGCCCGGCTCTACCCTTATCGCGACTGCCGGAACTGCAGGAGCGGATCGACACCTATAAAGGCCGAGCACTTACCCGTCTGACGGTGATGCTGTCGCTGCATGTGTTTGTACGATCCAGCGAACTGCGTTTCGCCCGCTGGAGCGAGTTCGACCTCAAGCGCGGCACCTGGGAGATACCGGACACTCGACCCGCGTTGGAGGGAGTACCCTTTTCCACAAGGGGTACGAAGATGGCAGGGGATATCCACCTTGTACCCTTATCGCCGCAAGCCGTGGCCCTGCTTGAACAGATCCACGCCCTCACCGGCAAATTCGACCTGGTGTTTGCAGGCGATGCCAAGCCCTGGAAACCCATGTCCGAAAATACCGTGAACAACGCGCTACGGACGATGGGATACGACACCAAAACCGATATCTGCGGACATGGGTTTCGTTCGATGGCCTGCAGCGCACTGATCGAGTCAGGATTGTGGTCGGAGACAGCTATTGAACGGCAGATGAGCCACAAGGAGCGCAACAACGTCCGCGCCGCTTACATCCACAAGGCCGAGTTCATCGAGGAGCGCAGGCTGATCATGAACTGGTGGAGCCGGTACCTGGAGGCCAACCGGCAGGAGCATGTCACTCCACACGAATTCGCCAACCAGATTGGAGATAACGTTACTCGGATAAAGGCGAAGCCTGGTATTGGCGCAGACAGGAGGAGTTGATATGGATATCTCAACCGCACAAAGCATCAAGCTCGCCATTGTGTCGGCAACCGGACTGTCAAAAGACGCGTTGCATATCTATTTGGGCATGGCGGTCTATTTAACGCTGACCGTTGGCACCCGACGATTCAGACCATACCTTGGCTGGCTGGTTGTTTTCATCATTGCGTGTGCAGGCGAGTGGGTAGATCGGCGAGATGATATTGGAAGCTTCGGATACTGGCGCTGGCAGGCAAGCGCTCACGATGTTCTCAACACGTTGTTTTGGCCGACGGTGCTAACACTGCTTTGGCTTTTAAAGTGCCGCAGTAAAGTAAGCGTACATCCGTAAGACTCTCGCAATCTGCTCTGCCATGCGGGTCCATCCAAACAGGGCTGCAAAGCCGCCCTGCTTGGATGGACCTCACTTAAAAAATCTAAAGCCCACGCAACTGTCTGTGGAAAACCACTGATTTCCACCGGTGGATAATTTCATCCACAGCCGCAGAATTCCCGAAAACTCGAGCCTTGACCCAAATTATCCACAGGCGTAGAAAAGATCGGGCAAGCGCTGTCGTTGACAGCAGCCCAGGTAGTCAGAACCTTTAAGGCTACGCCACACCGTGGTGGTTCTCCCAAAGTGCGATTAGCGTCCGGCGGCTCGAACGGTCACAGCGATGTGATGGATGCCTACTTTTACCAGTGTGCCCACTGCGGCAACTTCCCCCTTTCATAGCTGCCTTGCAGCAACCTATCCGCTTGGCCATTTCCTTGCGCCAACCTGCGCCCGTCTCTTTCTCCCGGAAAGAGACGGGCGCTCCTACCGCTGCTGCAGCCCAACTCGTACAAGGCTTTGCGGCATTCCCCCTCGTGACAATCGGCGTGACAAACACCGACGTCACCAGCAACAGCGATGCAGATGATGGTGCCGCAGCCTACGGAATGGACTGCACCTGACTGACAGTCAGGCATGCCCCGGTCATCGCATTACTGCCTTCACCCGACTCAGGATCTCGCGGCGTTGGTCTCGTCAGCCAGTGCAGCCCCCACCCGCCCACCTCTTCGGAGGTGTTCAGGAGGCCAGATCATGAGATGCCCAAGCTCCCGGTCGTAAAGAGCCGCCAGTCCTGCGTTAGTGGACAACCCTCACAGGTCGCAGGGGCCTCGATCCCTGATAACACTCAACATTCGTGGCGGGATGACGTGGGGAAAGTTTCAACGGTTTGGTTTCAACAGGAGTGTGATCATGGCATTGGTAGGTAGACGGGATGGGCGAAATTTTGGCTATGGTCGGCAGTTGAGCTATGCCGGGCCGCAAGCGCTGAAAGATCTGTTTGGCGGCGGGCACTACGGGACGGTCAAGGCGCACAGTGATCGTTGGCAGGCTTTTGTGCGCTGGTGTCGGTCGGAGGATGGGCCGGGGTTTAATGATGCGCGGCAGATTGATCGGCAGACCTTGATGGACTACGCCGGACATCTGCGCCAACAAGTTGACCAAGGTGAACTCGCCATCGCCACCGCGCAAAACCGGCTGTCCAGCGTGAACCGAACCATGGCCGCGCTTCGCGGTGATCAATATATGAAAGTGCCGAACCCGAGCAAGGCGCTGGGAATGCGGCGCACCAGTATCCGGATCGTGCCGCCGCAAGGCCAAGACCGCGAACATGTGAAGCGGGTCGTAGAGGCGCTCTATGGACATCGGCAGTCGCGCGCAGCCGCTATCGCATTGTTGGCCCGAGCCACCGGTATGCGCTTACGCGAGACGATTTTGGCCGACCTTCCCCGTCTAAAACGTGAAGCAGAGCAATTCGGCAAGATCAACATCCAGGACGGTACCAAAGGTGGTCGTTCAGGCGCGTCAGCACCTCGTTGGATTACGGTAGATGATCATATTCGTGACGCATTGAGGCTTGCCGAACAGGTCTCGCCCGACGGTAGTCGCAACCTGCTTGCACCGAACGAACGCTACCTCGATTTCTTGCAGGGAATCGTCCGACCCGCACGGGACATCCTCCATAAGCACAACCTCGAAGGCTTCCACGAGTTGCGGGCAGCCTATGCGTGCGAACGCTATGAGCAAATCATCCAGCATCCTGCGCCCATCAACGGTGGCCGTTACTACCAGCTCGACCGACACCTCGATCAGGAGGCCCGGGTGCAAATCAGCTATGAGCTGGGGCACCGTCGTACCGACGTAGTTTCGGCTTACATCGGGGGTCGAGCATGAGTAAGGCATTCGATATAGAGCTGTTCCTGGCGAGCGTCCTAACTGGATCTCATACCACACGCCAACGCCACCTGCGTCAGGCGAAGGCTATCCAAACAGCAATAGCTGATCGCTGGCAACGCGACAATCCATGGGCCTGGCAGCAAAAGCATCTCGCATGGTTTCTGGAAAACCACGTAGGGGACAGGAGTGAAGCCACGCGGTATTACTACAAGCTAACGATCAAGCGGCTGATCTACCGGCTCGGAAAGTCGTGGTCGTTACCTTAGAGCAAGATTGAGGCGCGGCTGGTTTTGCCGCGTTACTCAGTTGCCCCTCAAGTCATTGGCTATCCATTCTTGAGCGCGCAGATGCCCGATGAGTCCCGGCCAATATGCTGCACAGTAAGCTATCGATGAGGTTACACCCAATGCACTCAATAACGTCCATCGAACCATACGAGCAGGATTTCTTCGTCCACGAAATGGTGATGGTACGCTCACACAAAATTCGCTACTGTTGAGTTACCGCTCGTCTGGCGAATCACAAGGTGTAACCTTCATAGTGAGAGGCGACCAGCCTTAGAGACGTTGAGCTTAGCGGGTTTGCTTGAGTTAACCGGTACCTTGGGTTGCTGCAATGGCACCTGCGAAATGCACGTTGAGCACTTCACCTGGCCAGGAGGGCAAGGGACAATGGGAAATCAGCACGACCGGCAATTTCTCTTCGGAAACGATTTCCTATGACCAGAAAATTTAAGTGGACCAACGCATCGGTGCTGTCTTTTGCCGAGGGTGTTAGCCCAGTTGAGGCTATGGAAACAAAAGCCAGGAATTTGGTGCTCCGCGCTATGGATGATGGGTGGGGCGGCCCCCCTTTTGATCCGTTAGCTCTGGCGAAATGGCTAGGTATCCGAACCGAGGCGCGAGGCGACATACCTGATGCCCGTCTATTAGCTTCAGAGGACGGTGGAAGGCATCTCGAGTACAACCCCATGAGACCACGAGGCAGACTTCGATTTTCGATCGCTCACGAAATCGCTCACACGCTTTTTGATGATTGGGATCACGAGGTTCGTCACCGTAATGGAGATACTGCTACTCAGAAAGACAACTGGCAGCTCGAAGTTCTATGCAACATCGGTGCTGCTGAGCTCTTAATGCCGCTAGGAAGTTTTACGGAATTAGCAGGCGAAGAGTTATCCATCCAGAAGGTGATGGATGTCAGGAAGTCTTTTGACGTATCAGTTGAAGCCTGTCTTATTCGCTTAATAAAACTTGCACGCACCCCGTGTGCTGCTTTCTGTGCGTCCATGCACGATCATGAAACTTATCGCATCGACTACATCATCCCTGCGACAGGATGGGACTGCCCCCTGCCAGTGGGACAATCCTTTTCACACGACGGCCCAGTGGCCGAAGCGAGTGCAATTGGTTTTACCTCTGTAGGCCAAGAAGAAGTTTTGGGCTCAAACTATCGAGTTGAATGTGTTGGGCTAGCTCCCTACCCAGGACAAGTAGTACCACGTGTCGTCGGTTTTTTGACTCCATCACAACCGACAGACTACGAAGCTCTCGTGGTTACTGAGGTAGACGGGGACGCCCTCGTCCCGCGGGGTAGTGGCCCCAAATTGGTAGCTCACGTGATTCCAGACACTAGCTCTACTTGGGGAGGAAATGGTTTCGCTTCTCAGGTCCGCAAGAAATTCCCTCACGTATGGGAACAATTTCGTAGTGAGACTTGCGCACTAGATAAAACGCCTAAGCTTGGACAAGTCTTCGTTGCCAGAATGGGAGAAGGTATCAGCGTCGCCCATATGGTCGCACAGCGAGGCTACGGGGCATCGAAAGGTCAGCAACTCGGCTATGAAGCTTTTGCAAAGTGTTTGTCTGAAGTGCGCGTAAAAGCCCTTGAAATGGGCGCCACAGTGCATATGCCAAGAGTTGGGACAGGCCACGGGGGAGCTAACTGGGAAATAGTCAGAGAACTTATCACTGAAGAGCTTGTTGATAAGGGCGTTCCTACGACGATTTACCGGCTGCCGGTATAACCTTAACAAGTCGGCCGACAGGGATGACGGATGAAGCATAGAGCGATTGTGTTGTCGGGTCGAGTTTGCGCAGGTAAGTCAACACTTGCCAGCCTACTTACAGCTCGCGCGAACGCGACTTTGATCAAGACGAAAGACTTGATTTACCAATTTTTACCGAAGACTAAACATACAAGGCGAGCCTGTCATAGTGCGGGAGTACGACTGGATCGAGACAGCAAAGGTAGCTGGATTTCTGATGCATTGAACGAACGGCTAATGAATGAGAAGGAATTAGGCCTGATCGTAGTTGACTCTGTTCGCACTGCTGCACAAATCGAGTATTTGAGGCACAGCGGATGGATTGTCACGCATGTTCATCTAGACGCCACCCCCAATACGTTGGCAGGTCGATTCTCTTCTCGCCCTGCCAACGAGGAGGGATTGACTTACGCACAAGTTGCCAATATCCCCACTGAAAAACATGCGGCAGATCTAGCCAGGGTCGCAGACGTGTTAATAGACTCGGATCGGTGCAACGCCGACGACGTCTATGCACGCGTGATCGCACGTATAGAGACCCGCCCTCTACTGACCTCTCCCATTATTGATGTGCTTGTCGGGGGACAATATGGAAGCGAGGGAAAAGGAAATATTGCTCATTTTATGGCACCTGAATATGACGTTTTGGTGCGAGTAGGTGGGCCTAACGCGGGACACAAGGTGTACCGCTTCGATGAGGAGCCTTATACATTTCGTCAGCTCCCATCCGGCGCCCTAGGAAACAAAGATGCAACACTTGTCATCGGCGCAGGTGCCGTAATCGGACTTGATGTACTTCTTAGGGAGATCAGTGAGCTCTCCATCAGTTACGACAAACTGTTGATTGATCCTCAGGCCATGATCATTAACGCCCATGATATTAGGTGGGAAGAAAAAATTCTCAAAAACGCTATTGGATCGACGGCACAGGGGATCGGCCGTGCAACGGCTAGAAAAATCCTGGGACGAACACCTGGTAGTAGCGTTAAAATGGCGAAAGATATCCCGGCGCTAAAACATTACCTTAGAGACACGGTTGAGTTTTTTGCAGGATGCTTATCCGGCGGAAAAAGAGTCATGCTGGAGGGGACTCAAGGAACATCGTTGAGCCTACATCATGGACATTACCCCCATGTAACATCACGTGCTACCACTGCAGCTGCTTGTTTGGCTGAAGCGGGTCTTTCGCCTCGTCATGTAAGACGAATCGTTATGGTGTGTCGAACCTATCCAATAAGGGTGGGCGACTCGGTTACAGGACAAACCTCTGGCTTTATGAGCCAGTTCATCGATTTCGCAGAAATCGCGCAACGATCAGGAATAAAGCTTGAAGAGCTAACTGGAGCCGAAGTCGGATCGGTTTCTCATCGTCCTCGTAAGGTGGCTGAGTTTGATTGGGCGCAGCTACGGAAGTCGCTACTACTGAATGGACCTACAGACATAGCTCTGACTTTTGCAGACTATTTAGGTGTGTCTAATCGCCGTGCGTATCGGTACGAGCAACTGACGGACCAAACCCTACGTTTTATTGAAGAAATTGAGAAAGTCAGCGGCATTCCTGTGTCTATGATTTCAACTGCATTCAACGAAAGAAATATCATCGACCGCAGAATGTGGTAATCGATTCGGAGATTTAATATGGATGTCGCCGCACTTATTAATAACTACCCTCGACTCTTCCACATGGCGGAAGAAGGTTCTTGGCCATCGATCAAAAAGCACGGTCTTTTGAGCACCGCCGCGGCTTTAGATCGCTATTCCATACAGGGAGCGAGCCGGCTAACGCTCGAAGAGGGACATCGCGCGGAGAAAGTTAAAGTCGGAGCTCCCGCAGATTTTATCGTATTACGAGATCAAAAACCTATGGAGCCATCCCGCTTGGCACGGGCATTGACCGATGGAACGACTCCAGCTGAATGGTACAAATTTTTGAACTCGAAGGTTTTCATGTGGGCTGAGGAAACGCGGCTTTTTAAGCTGTTGAATGCTCGTGGCTATGGAAAGCTAACCCACGACGTGCTGACTATTGATACTGCTGCCTTGATGGCTCAGTACGAGAACGCAGTTTGGTTATGCCATATGAACTCAGGTAACACGTTCCCAATGTGGCATGCGCGTGGAATGGATACATTCAAAAGAATTGCGAACTATCCAACAAAAAAAAGATCTGAAGCGCCAGCAAAAAAAGTAGTCGAAGTTGTTGTGGATTACCACATCCCTAACATTGCTGACTTTGTAGTCGAAGTCAGGTCAATTCAAGGCAAAAACATTCTTGGAAATATTGCATTGTAAGGTTGGTGACCATGACGACCACAAAGAAACTAATAGTTCTTTTAAGCGGTCCAATCGCTGTCGGAAAGACATCGTTGCGCGAAAAATTGATTTCGGACTTTGATTTTCACACAATTCAATCGAGCACTTACCTTAAAGACCTGGCAACAACACGAAAAATTGACGCAACTAGACACAACCTTCAAGAGCTTGGTGACTCTCTGGACAGGGAAAGCAACTTTCGATGGATTGTAGACAACGTCGCATTGCCGCTAATAAGTTCAAATCCTAGCTATTCGCGATGGATCATTGATGCCGTCCGAAAACCTGAGCAAGTCGAGCATTTTCGCGACGCGTTCGGGGATAGCGTTCTACATGTTCATCTAACCTCTACGGAAGAGATTCTCGAATCTCGCTACAACGCACGGAAAAAATCAGAAGATAGCAGTGACAGAAACATCCCTTACAACGAAGTAACCTCACATCCAAACGAGCAGTGTTCACGCAGTCTAATAACTTTAGCCAATATAGTTATAGACACATCAAAGCTATCTCCGTTAGAAGCAGCCAACCATATCTGCAAAAGACTCAAAATAAATACAATAAACTAAACTTTCAAATACTCACTTTAACGGAAGTTAAGCGCACACGTCAGAACGAAGCCCATACCTAAAATTGGTATGGGCTAATATAGCATACAAGAAGTAGAGCGCTATCGTTGAAAACGATGAGTTTCTCTGTTCATTTGAATTGCAAGCAAATGCCCTTTTGGATCATCCGCCTGAAGTACCATCGAATCCTTTTCAAGTTGGACGATAGTAAACTCATCCGAGGTTCCCTTAGGTATTGCGTCGCTGAGAGCAGGAAAGTCTTTACCTGTGATAGCAACGATCATTTTCGGGTCAATTCTCTTAGAGTCAATCTCAATAAACTTCGGATGAGACTTTATATCCATTAGTTTAATAATGATACTCTTCGAGTCCGCAGACCACTCGCCGGCGCCATCTACATCGTAGAGGATACGAAACTCTTGCTTATTCACTAACCCCTCAAGTTTCATTTGGCCGCTGAAGTTATAGCTTCCATTCTTCAAGTACTCTGTCGTACCATTAATCTCCACCGTACCGTTGGAGGAAGGATAGGAATACCTGCTAGACCAAATGCCATAGACACCAGGATTTCTTGGCTCACTCGGCGCTGATGGAAGAACTACAGCTAAAACCGCAAATACTCCTCCAACAACGGTTGATACTGCCACTGAGACCTTCGTAAAGGTTGAAATATTAACTTTATACATATTATCCTTTGAATTAATTATTATCTTAGTGATACACGAAGCCCTCGCCACCATAGAAATAGAGCTTGGACATTATTTTGGGAAAAGCTAGCCAGGGAGACGTAACGTCTCCCCAAAATCCACCTTGCTAGAAGTCGAACGAGAGTTGCCCTGGGGGGCTACGATAGTGATCAGTGACGTCCTCCCACCTCCCAAAGCGAAAGCGAGGATAGCGATGGACGTAAACAGTTTTGACGCGGTGTGCCGGCGAGCGGCGGTACTTACGGACTGACGCCATTTTGGTCAGATCTCCTTGCTGTGTTAGGCCGGAGAACTGCTCTTACCGACCAGCGGGCACAAGGTTTCCTTGCGCTGGCGCTGGTAGGCTGCTAAATTTCGCACGCGAACTTGAAATCAGCGGAACAGAGCGATGGTAGCCATTCCATCGCTTTTATTTGATAAGGGCCACTCGAAGCGCCAACTTCTGTGGTCCTTTTTCATTCCAGGTAGCCTTCTTTCCTTAAAGAGTAAATTCGAATCCCTGCGGATTTTTTTGATACTCCATATTTAACTGCAATTTGAGAGGCATTTAGTCTCATACCCGAAAGCTCACTTGCAGGAATAAGCAGCTCCGCAGCAAATCTATCTGCCTGCCACTCAGAGTCTTCGTAAAAATTGTGAATTCGCGGAGAAGAGGGATGATGTCTCGCGAAGCCAAGCCTGTCAGAATTATGCAGAATTAGATGACCTAGTTCGTGAGCCAACGTGAATCGAGACATTCGATCCCCCCGTACCGCACCAGACCATACTGACTGTTTCACTCGAATCAGATGCCTATCGGGAAAAGCGAGGGCAAGGACATCTGAAGGGAATAAGTTATCCTCCTGAATATCGTAGTCCCATCCTTTCGACTGCAAACCAAACTCATAGAGTTCAATAATATCTACGTTACCGGGTGGCAAAGAGAATATAACTCTAAACTCCTCAGCCACCTCCCTAATTTTACGGCTACTCAAAGGGGCGACCCTAACCCCTCGCGGCTTCGATTTCTCCATCAACTCACATCCTCTAGTACCTTATTCAAACGATCCAAAATTTCTAATCGTACTTGGTCTGTAACGCCAGGCAGCTTCCTGGCAAAAGCTCCCAGAACTCCCTTCTCTAAATCCTCAAGTTTTTCCACATTTATTGCCGATTTACTTTCGTCAGCCGCTCTTACAAGATCATCTTTATTAAAGTTACTGTTAGTAGCCGAAAAATATTCAATAGTTTTTTCTAGTAGTTCATCATTCACTGGCTTCCTACCGGTCTCCACGGCGGAAAGGTAGGCTTCTGAGTAGCCTATAGCCTCTGCCATTGCATTCAGCCTTACTCTGGCCTGAATG
The DNA here is from genome assembly GCF_000282255.1 of Pseudomonas sp. GM25. Lineage (NCBI taxonomy): Bacteria > Pseudomonadati > Pseudomonadota > Gammaproteobacteria > Pseudomonadales > Pseudomonadaceae > Pseudomonas > Pseudomonas sp. GM25. The sequence goes on from NZ_AKJQ01000029.1 coordinate 241,244, forward strand.
CGTAATTCACGCACTTTTTGGCCGAAAGGCGTCAGGTTCATGTTTTCCCCTCCATTGTTAGTCTCCATGACCTCCCCGGCGGGAAGGACTACAGAGCATTGCTTTGATACTTGTAGGGAATATACACCCTAAAGAACGGAAAAACAACCTAAAAGGAAGATTTTCTGCCAGCCTAGGTTTCTTCGGTGCTTGGCACGCCACTGTTCGCGGAAGAAGGCCCCAGCGGTGGTTTTCCTGAACAATCCTTAGGAATGGGGGGCAGTAGGATTTAATAGTTCAGTATTCGTTCTGGGGCGATATCTCTCTCAAACGATCATTGGCCACGCAGCTTCCGCTGAGGGCTTCGGCGGAAACGTAAGGTGAAAACCAAGCGCTTAAGGATAGAAATAGGGGTAGACAAGAGCTCTAAATAACCACAACTTATTGATATTATTGTAATTATTTTTGTTTTTCGACTCCTGGTGCCGCACCATACAAAACGAAGCCCCTGCAGAAATGCAGGGGCTTTGTTGTTTCTGGAGTGTCCACATTTCCGATCATCGGCAACCGTGTTGCCAGTTTCTAGTCGCAACAATCCGTAGACGATTTCACCTCAGGCTGGCTGCAAATCCCGCAATGCTTCCGGATGCTGGCTAGCAACACGCAACAATGTCTGTGCCGCCCCAGTCGGCTGCCTGCGACCCTGCTCCCAATCCTGCAACGTCCGCAGACTCACACCGATCAACTTGGCGAACGCACTTTGCGAAACGCCCACCTTGGCCCGCGCTTCAGCAGCCGCCGAAAGTGGCACCTCTGTCACACGAGCTGCTTTTCCCGCCTTCATTTGGCGGACAGAGTCCAGCAAGTCCTGCTGGAATTGCTCCAGTTCATTGACCATCGCTGATTTCCTCCTTCAGTTGCTTAAGGAAGGCTGCGGGCAGGTTGTCAAATTTGGCCTTGGTGTAGGCAATCAGCAACCAAATTGAGCCTTCGGAAAGCGTGTTGTAATAAATGACACGTGTACCACCTCGCTTGCCCATTCCGCTACGAGACCAGCGAACCTTGCGAAGGCCTCCGCTACCCGGCACGACGTCACCAGCCAGCGGGTTTGCGGCAAGCCAGTTTATGAATTCATGCCGCTCACCATCGGCCCAGATACCGTCAGCATAGCGCTTGAAAATTTCGGTTTCGATAATGGTATACATGGGCGGAACTATACGGCTTTGCCGTATAGATGGGCAATGCACGTTTGTCTGATGAAGAGTTTGGCAGCTTTGGGAGGGCAGGGTTTAGACGACCTGTGTGTACCGATGCACGTTGCTCAAACCACGTTCAATACACAGGAGCTTCCCCAGTATCGGATGAGTATTCGAAAAATAGATCTGTCACCTTTTCTCTGTCACCTTTTCTCCTCAGACTGAGTGAAACACACTCAACGACACGTCTAGACCGCGGGCGAGAAAGAAGCGCGAGCGCGCCTGATCAGCGATGACTGGCTGACTGATACACTGAACGAACATAATAAAAACGAGGGGGATCAGTGGATGCCGTATCAACGAGAGGAAGAGCTTGAGAGGGCATTCGGTCTTCTGATCGCACTGATGGCAGACATGATAACTGCGCAGGCAACGCAGCATGATCCGAAAGCGGAAGTTCCTGGGTGGATGTTCAGTCAGCATGATCTGGCAAAGAAGCTGTTCCGTCATATGTGTTCCGCGCGAACCTTACTGGAACCCTCTCCGTTTCAAAATCAAACCATCCCATCACGCAGCTTTATTGACCACTCTTCAATAGCGGTTCTGACTCGTTCGTCGCTTGAGAACTATCTGGTGATGACGTGGCTCCTCAGCGGTGGAAACCAATCCCTACAAGAGTTCCGACATAATGTTTGGGAGTATTGTGGGTGGAAAAAACGGAGCAAAATGGCTGCCACCACAAATGATGCTCGGACAGTCAGACAGGCAGCCGAAGACGATGCTGTCGCTTTGTGGCCTGAGATCCAAGGCTCTCCGCACTTCCAAAACTATACTGAAGCCCAACAAAAAAGCCTTCGTAAGGGTGACTGGGGCGTTGGCTGGAACTGGAACGACTTAGCATTAGAGGCGGGTTTGCACAGAACCTACTTCACCTCGATCTATCCTTTTTTGAGCGGCCATGTGCACAGTGATTTCATCGGGGCAATTCAGAACGGCCAAGCGAACAACTTGCAAGATCAGTACATGCTGGGATCGGGCCATCTAATGGTTATCGTCATGCTGCTTGGACACTTCGCACATCATTATGCGGGCGTATTCCCCCCTGCCAGGAACGTTTTGCATGGTGCGGGTGAGGCACGCGTGATCGCGGAAAAGTGGAATCTTCGGGCCGACGATATGGATTTCCTTTACCAGCCGCGTGAATGAACTTTCCGAATAAGGTCCTATTCGTCCGACGTCTGGGCCAACACCCACGTAACAAGCGAACCGAAGCCCGCGAAGCATGCGGGCTTTGGTGTGTCCGCACGCAACAAAAATTCACATAAGACATTGTTTTTATTGTTTAAAGCACCTTTCCGTAATCAATAGATCTCGGGGGCGATTCCTGGTGCCGGCACCATACAAAGACGAAGCCCCTGCAGAAATGCAGGGGCTTTGTTGTTTCTGGGGCTTGGGTTTTCCGCGTCAAATGAAAAAGCCCCCGACAGCGATCGCTGTCGGGGGGGGGGGGCTTTTCTCCAATCCTAAGCAGCTTCAACCGAAAGCAAAATCCGCCGCCCAAGCTGCTGCAACGCACGCTCGACATTCTCGATCTTGGAATGATGCAGGAAACCGACTAACCGATCTACCTGGGGTCGTTGCACCCCCAAGCGACGTGCAAGTTCAGCCTTGCTGACCCCAGACTCCAAAAGCGTATTCCACAGCCCAACCTTTGCGGCAGTCAGTGCAGGCAGACGCAACACCGCGTCACTTTCCTGCTCTCCCGCATCACCTGTCGGAATCAACCGGCGATCATCTACGTAAATCGACAATGCCGTTTCCATCGCATCAATGGCGCCGTCGAGTGCTTCCTCGAGGGTGTCGCCTGCGGCGTGCATCTCTGGAATTTCTGCGCAGGACAACCAGACACTGCTCGGCTCCTCGTGGACTTCCAACGCATATTCGAACATCACGCTTCCTCTCATGGGGGTACAACTGGGTCCAACTGCATGCCGAAACTCGATGTCGCTCGCGCACATCACTCGTCGCTTCGGTAGATCGAACGTGCAACATATTTGTTACCCATGCAACGTAAGTGTTGCATGCGAGTATGTCGGCCACCTCGCCACAACCTGGCCACGATTGCGCTCCCCCCTTCCCTCAAGCTACCGTCAAACCCGTCGCTACCAACTCAGCGACCGGGCCTGATAACCCGCGTAAGATACAGGCGCACCAGCGCGCCCCAACCCACGTTTGTCGGCGCTTTTTCATGCCTGCAATTCCGTGTAATGGCGGCTGTGCGTGGGAGGTCTTCGGACCTGCCGGGTTCCTGTATCTCCGGTTTATCAGCCTGCGCATAGCTGCCACCCATTCGCCTGATAACGAATTGGCAGCGCTCATTTGATACAGGGAGTTTCACAAATGATTAGCATCGATCCGTCCAAAGTCTGCCCTTTTCACCTTCCAGCAAACGGTAGGTGAAGCCATGACCAATCCCTACGATCTGAAAACCCTCGGCCTCACCCATTTTTCCTTCCAGTCCAACCACGCACTCTTCCGTACCAACTCCGGCGTCCCGGTCGTCACCGCCCTCTCCCACGCCTCGCATCTGCTCCACATTTCCAAACTGCTCACGTCAGATACCTCTGCCGCCAACGACCCGGAACTCCACGCCAGTGCCTCGCAATATTTGCAGGAGTTGAGCAAGGCGCTGGTCGATGACGCGGTCAAAGTGTTGAGTCCAGATCCATAAACCGTCGCGCACAAAAAAGCCCTCGTATCGCTGCAAGGGCTTTGTACTACCGCATCAATCAATGCCCAGCGCTCTGCCCGCCATCCACGTGCAGAATCTCCCCCGTCACAAAATTCGCGTTATCGAGATACACCACGGCCTGCACGATATCGTCGATTTCGCCCATGTGCCCAACCGGATGCAGCGCGCCCAGTGCCGCGTGGGTTTCCTCGCCATGCATTGGCGTCTTGATGATGCCCGGCGAGACCGCGTTCACCCGTATTCCGCGTTTGGCGTATTCGATGGCCAGGGATTTGGTGGCGGCGTTGAGGCCGCCCTTGGTCAGCGAAGCGAGGACCGAGGGCACGCCGTCGATGGCGTGGTCGACCAGGCTGGTGGTGATGTTGACCACGTGGCCCTTGCCCTGTTTTTCCATCTCGGCGATGGCCAGTTGGGTGATGTAGAAGAAGCCGTTGAGGTTGACCGACAGCACCGCCGCGTAGTCTTCCGGGGTGTAGGCGGTGAACGGTTTGGCGACGAAGATGCCGGCGTTGTTGACCAGGGTGTCGATACGGCCGAAGCGTGCCACGCCTTCGCTGATTACGCGCTGTGCGGTGGCAGGATCGCCGATGTCGCCGGCGATGGTCAGGATCTGCGGATCGTTCGACGGCTTGATCGAGCGCGAGGTGGCGACGATGTTGTAGCCCAGTTCACGGAAGGCCTTGACCATACCTTCGCCCAGACCTTGGGAAGCACCGGTGATAACGACGGTTTTTTTCGAGTTGCTCATGATGAAATCCTCAATCAATAAGTAGGTGTTGAATCAGGCTGTAGCCAGTTGTTTCAGCATTTGTTCGTAGTACTCGACCGATTGCGAACCGGACACCAGGTGCTTGCCGTTCAGGATCAGCGCGGGCACCGAGTTGATCCCGTGCTGCCGGTAGAACGCCTGCAGTTGCCGCACTTCGCTGGCGAATTCGTCGTTGACCAGCACCTTGCGGGCCCTCGCCGCATCCAGTCCCGCTTCGGTCGCCAGACGGATCAGCGTCGGGTGATCGTTGGGGTTGTCGCCGTCGCGGAAGTAAGCGCGCAGCAGGATCTTTTTCAGCACGATCTGCCGCCCTTCCTGCGCCGCCCACATCAGCAATCGATGGGCGTCGAAGGTGTTGTGAAAGTGCGTGCGTTTCTCCAGGTCGAACTCGAAACCGATGGCCTGGCCACGTTCGATTTGCATCTTCTTGCCGGCGGCGACGTCTTCGGCGGTGCGACCGTATTTGCGCATCAGGTGCTGCACGGCCGGTTCACCTTCGGCGGGCATGTCCGGGTTGAGTTCGAAGGGCTTGTAGGTCAGCTCCACCGAAACCTCGCCGGCCAGATTGCCGATCGCCTGCTCCAGCGCTGTCGCCCCGAGTGCGCACCAGGGGCACACCACGTCGGAAACGAAATCGATGGTCACGGTCGGGGTCATGACTGGCCCCGCTCCGCCAGCTGTCGGCGGTATTCGGTGGTGGTGATGCCGGCGTAGCCCCAGTTATCGGTGTCGACTTCTTCGATCACGATGTGGGTCAGGTCCGGGCGTTTGTTGAGGACGCGTTCCAGGGTTTCAGTGATTTCGGCGATCACCTGAGCTTTCTGCTCGCGGGTAACACCGTCGCGGGTGATGCGTACGCTGACAAATGGCATGACGACTACTCCAGTGACCTGCCCTCGGGATGATGGTCAGGTGTTGGAGCTCAATGTAGGCGTGTGCCGGGAGGGGAAAAAGTAGGGGTGGGGAACTTCATTTGTGAGGTGGTGTAATGAATTGACAATCCAAAGTTCAGTGACAGAGAATCCCCCCCAAGAGCGCGAAACCGGCTGCCATCAGGTGGCGATAGCCGGCGTTAGGAACCCCGTTGATGACCTGAAAATCAGCGTTCGGGTGAGACCTCTTCTCCCCTGCTTGAGGGAGAAAAATATCAAGCCTCTTTGAAAAATGCCGGCAGCGATGCCGGCTTTTTTATGAGCGTTATTTAAACTTCCCTTGAGATACGCCTGCTCAATTGCTGGCATAACGCGCCGACCCTGTCAGTCGTTTCCCTCTGAATATCCCCGTAAACGCACCCAAACCGTGCACTTTTTTTGACCCCAATCACCCCCACGTCACCAAAACCCCCGATCCTGTGTCAGCCTCCAGCCATCGGCGGGGACATCAATTCGCTACTAATTGCGCGACAACTATGCTCAGGTGCAGGAATATAGCCGGCAAATGGCGCCGTTCAGGTCGTCACGTACACAACAATACCCAGCCCACTTCAGAGGGCATTACCCATGGATAGCAGAACCTTACGCAACCTCATGCGCATCGTGCAGACCGGCTCGTTGTCGGCCGCAGCCGAGCATTCGTGCCTCACCGTGCAGGCCCTGGCCGCACAGTTGAACAAGGTCGAAGAGCAGTTCGGTTTCCGCTTGTTTAGACGATCCAACAAGGGGCTGACGCTGACGCCGCAAGGCACGGAGCTGACGCCCTATATGGACAGAGTGCTGATTGCCACGCGGCAAATGGAAGAGAAAGTCGAAACCTTGAAGGTGCCGGGACAGCGCACGTTGAAAGTGGCGTTGAACACCACGCTGGACCCGGATTTCAACCGGCGATTGATCGGACGCCTGATCGAGGTGTTTCCCGACTACCAGATGGAATTCAGCTACGCCGAGTCGATGGAAAACCTCAGCAAGCTGAAGAACGAAGACTTCGACCTTGCGGTGTTGATCGGCCCGCAGCGCCCGGGCTTGCCGAGCATTGTCCTGCCGGAAGTGCAGGTGCAGGTGGTCGGCGCGCACTGCGGTCAGGAGAACGATCCGCTGACGTTGCTCGGCAACAAATTTCAGGTGCGTCCCGCAGAAGATTGTCCGTATTCCCACAGCTTTTTGCGTTTTCTCGACGCGGGGCTGGGCAATCACGAGAACAGTCAGCGGACGATCTACTCCTGCAGCGAAACGCTGACCCTGTCGCTCATCACCCAGATGGACGCGGTCGGCATGGTCTCCCGCGAGGCCGCGCAGAAGAACGGCCTGACGATTTTCCCCGGGTTCGAGGACTTCCTCGAAGTGCGCCTGGCGGTGAACAACCCGGATCTGTCCGGCCAGGCGTTGAACGACGTGGTCGATCTGCCGCTACATGAACGAGCCGAGCGCAATGTACGCAGCCGTCCCAACCGCCACACTGAGAAAGAGGTTTTTGCTGAAATACGCACATAACAACGTCGGAATCGCTGCATAGAATTCCGGGCGATCGAGCTGTATGTGCTGATCCTTGATCAACAAGGGAGTCAGGCTGATCGCAGCGACGATCGCCACCGGCAGGTACTCCAGCGCCCGGGCGACGAAGGGCGGCCAGTGCTCGGTGTTGACCTGCAGCGGCAAGGCCCGTGGCAGGAAGGTCACGGCCATCATCAGCGCGACCACCAGAATCAGGAACGTTTGGTCAGGCATACACCCACTCCGCAGCCCACAAACGTGGCGATGAAAACGTTGAATGGCGAGCTGCCCACCAGACTCAGTGCGCCCATGCAGGCGACTGCGGCCATAGCGGCGATGAGTTTGTTGCGGGTGTTGCACAGCGAGACCAGCACGTAGAGCATCATCGCGGTCAGCGCGTAATCGAGCTGGTATTTGATCAGGTGCGACGCGTACTGCGCGCACAGAGCGCCGAGCAATCCGCCGATCACCCAAGAGGTGTGGCAGAACAGGTTGAAGCCGATCAGATATCGGATGTTCACCGGCGCACCAGTGCCCAGTTTGACGCTGTGGAAGGCGAACGATTCATCGGTCAGGCCGCCGGCGTAACACCAGCGCTCCATGCGGCTCAGACCCAGCGCCCGCAGGGCTTTCGCCATGTAGACCGACATCAGCATGTGCCGCGCGTTGATCAGAAACGTGGTCAGCACGATGGTGGTCAGCGATGCCCCGCTGCTGATCAGCGCCAGCGCCGCAAATTGCGAAGCCCCGGCATACACGAACAGACACATGGCCACCGGCAGCCACAGCGGCAGCCCCGCGTTGACCGCCATCAGCCCGAACACGAACGACACGGTGAAGTAACCGGCCACCACCGGGCTGGCTTCGGCAAAGGTGCGCGATGGCTGACGGTCGACCATCAGCGGCGCACTGCCGGATGTTTCATTCATAGATCCCTCTCAAATGTCCGCTCGCCGTGAGGTTCGCAAAAACCCTGGGCCGTCCAGAAACGCTTGCCCGCGAGGTTAGCATCGTCGACGAACAGAAACATCCGCAGCACACCGACCCGTTTCATGTCGGCCGACGCCGCTTCCACCAGCCGCTGGCCGACACCCTGGCTGCGATAGCGCAGGCTGACCGCCAGATGGTTGATGGTGCCGCGACTTCCGAGCATGCCACCCAGCACCGCGCCGACGATTTCGCCTTCAACGTCGAAGGCAAGATAGGCCGTGGTGGTTTTCTGGATCAGCACGCCGCGCAGGCATTTGGCGTCCTGCCATTCGCAGAACGACACTTCGTCGAACTGGCGGAAGAAGCGCTCCATGCGCTGCGCGTCCTTGGCCGTCGCGCGCCGCAGCACCACCGGTGTCGAGCACTCGACACCGTCTATTTGGGTGATCTGATTAGCGAACAATGTCGAAAGCGGTCCCGGGCCGCGAGAAGGAAATTGCCAGGATCTGCCGGTACGCCATGGCGTGGGAGTGAGTGTTGCGTGCCGGTGTCACGTAGTGACGCATGTCGCGATCGAGGAAGTAAGTGGTGTCGAGAATTTCCTGGTAGGTGGTCGACGCCAGTTGATGCTCGTGGATGTCGTACAGACGACTCTCCGCACCCTCGACATTGTTGCGCCCCCAGAAGTGCACGCCGCTGAACGGGTAGCCGTCGCAGTGAATACCTTCCGGAGTGATTTCCAGCTGTTTGCCGGGCTTGATCTCGATACGGATCTGATGGATCTGGCACTGCCAGATTTCATCGTGCAGCTCTTCCGGCAACACGCTTTTGTACACTTCAAAATCGGTGTCGATCAGGCTGCGCATTACCGGCGAGCTGATGACTTCGTCCGAGAAGTCCTGGAAGTGCCGCACAACGCCGCCCACATAGCTGTTGTTGGCCTTGGACTGCACGTACGCGCGATGTTCTAGTTGCTTCAGTTCGCGAGTCTTGGGGTTGTACTCAAAGTCGCTGTAACGACGGTAACGCATGCCGGCTTCGGCCTGACCGTAGTAACTGTCAGGCTCCATGTTTTCCCAACTTTTGGTCAGTCTGACGAAGTCGGCGAAATGACCGTAGAGATTGAAGTCAGCACCCTGCACATTGGCGTACTTGTCGCGCCGTAGCGATTCGCCCACTTCTCTGGTTAAAACGATCATTACCAAATTCTCCGCTGCATTGAGCGGCCTAATCTATTAGGTGGAGAATTTGCGTCCATGAGAAAGAATTTCAGGCATTTAAAGCCCTGTTTGAAACGCGATTTGAAACGGCTTGAAAGTGCATTTCAAATGACAAAAACACGGGTTTTTATGCTGTTTTTTCAAAAAGCGTCAAAAAAAAACCCCGAACGAGTCGGGGTTTTTCTGTCGCGTTTCGCGGGTTCAACCGATCATCAGAAGATGTTGATCGGGTAGTCCACGAACACACGCAGTTCGTTGCCGCTGACGTTGTATTCGCTGGATTTCTGCGAAACACGCAGGATCGAGCTGCGCAGCTTGATGCTCAGGTCTTTGGCCGGGCCACTTTGCACGACGTACTTGAACTGGTTGAAGATCTCACGCTCGGTGCCGCCTTCGCTGGTGGACGTGGTGATGTTGTCGCCACGCACGTACGCGAAGTTGTAGCTCAGACCCGGTACGCCGAAAGCGCTGAAGTCCAGGCCGTAGCCCAACTGCCAGCTGCGCTCGTCTTCAGCGTTGAAGTCGGACCAGTAGGAGTTGGCCAGGTAGATGGTGTTGCCACCGTCACCCACGCGACCCTGACCTTTCTGGTAACCGCCATAGGCGTAACCCAGGTTGCTGTCGCCGGTGGAGCGCTGGTGCGCCACGGTGAACGAGTGCGGGCCGGTGGCGAAGGTCGCTGCCAGGCTCCAGATCTTGTTGTCGTCGCCGGTCACACCGTTTTCGCGGACGTAAGAGTTGTCCAGCTTGGTGCGGTAACCGTTGAAGTCCAGGGTCAGGGACTGATCCTTGTCGATCGGGAACACGTAGTTGGCGTTCACGTATTGCTTCTTCAGCACGTCTTCGACGTCGGATGCGTACAGCGCAGCCTTGAACTGTTCGGTGAACTGGTAGCTACCGCCCAACACGTTGATCGACTTCAGACCACCGCTGTCACGGCCTTCAGCGCTTTTACGCGATTCGGCGGTGAAACGACCGGCATCCAGTTGCAGACCTTTGATCTCTTTGGAAGTGATCAAGGTACCGGTGTAGCTTTCCGGCAGCAGACGCGAGTTGTCGTAGTTCAGCACCGGCAGGGCCGGCATCTGGTCGCCGTAGGTCAGTACGGTGTTGGACAGACGGAATTTGACCGCTGCGCCGCCCTTGGAGAGGTCGTCAGCCGCGTTGCCGCTGTCACCCTGTTTGAAGAAGTCGATACCGCCAGCGCCGCTGCGGCCCTTGCCGCCGTCCAGACGCAGCGCGTACAGACCGAACGCGTCCACACCTACACCGACGGTGCCTTGGGTGAAACCGGACGAGAACGTACCGATAGCCGCTTGGCCCCACTCGGCTTTATCGTCGTTACCGTCTTTGTAGTCACGATTGATGTAGGCATTGCGCAGCAGCACTTTGAGGCTGCTGTCTTCCACAAAACCCTTGGACTCGGCCTGGTCATTAGCCATGGCCGAAGTGGCACTCAACATCCCCAGTGCGATCAGACTGATTCGCTTGTTCAACATTTTGTTTTCCTTATTACGGGTTGAAACGCGCTGTGTCGAACGGCTGAAACGGCGCTTATTGCACTCTTTTATTCACCCCGAAACAAAAAGACCCGCTCAAGACTATGTCATGGCGGGCCTGCTCCTAATTTTGAGTCATGGCGGTTAGCCACAGGCGTTGGGCCGAATCGTAGCCGCGCCCTCAACAATGTGTCAATTTCAAGAATCGTCTTTAAATAGGCGAAAAACGTCTAAAAAAAGTAAATTTTGCGATGGCTTCGTGCACGGAATTGCTCGCAGTCAGGGATTTTGATGCGGGATTACGCGCAACCATCGAGGCCACAGACCTGCAGGGTTTCAGTCCCTGGCGCGGGTGTAAACGACTCGCTCAGCCATTGAGCGAAGGCTTCGGACTTGCCCAGCCACGGCCCGATATCAACCAGTGTGAACTGACCGTCCTGTTCCAGTGCAAAAGTTGGAAAACCCTGCCCACCAACTTTTGCCAACAGGGCGCGGCTGTTCTTTATATGTTGTTCGGTGTCGACGGACTGCACGGTGTTCAAGAAAATATCGGCGTTGTAGCCCAACTCCACCGCACATTCCAACAGCACACTTTCGTCGGCAATTCGCCGCCCTTCGACATAGTGCGCAGTCTGCAAACGCCCAAGCAGTTCCAGGCCACGACCGTCGATTTTTTCCGCTGCCATCACAGCAGCAATCGGTGGTGCCGAATCAAACACCGCCGAGTGATCGCGCAACAAGCCTTCGAAGTAGGCGTCGCCGAATGGCTGACCGGTGTATTCGGCAATGCGCCGATCATGTGGCATTACGTAATTGCGCAGTTGCGGTGAAACGTTCTGGCGGTTGGCACCGGTCATCATGCCGCCTGCGTGGGCGATCACCGGCAGCACTTGCTGTGCGGCTTGCACCAGTGGTTTGGCGCCATAGCACCAGCCGCACAGCGGGTCGTAAATGTAATGAAGTGTCATCGGAAAACTCCGCTCGGAAGGTGGGAAAAATGATGTCGGCACATTAGTCCCTCGGTCGTTGCGGAAAAACGCCGGAATGGCTTTCAGTCTGTTTCGGCAATCGGTCAAATGCACTCGTTGTCCGCTCCGATACAAATCTGAAATAAATTGACACAATCAAACCACGGAACCTTTCAGGAATAATTAACGGAAGCAAATGCAAAGCATTACCATTCGCGCGCTCGAATTCTTCTACCCTTTCGGATGCGCTTTTCAATGCCTGCCCCGTTCCGTCTCACGCCCGTCACGCTTGGGCTTTCTGCCTTTTTGTCTTCCGGTTTCGCTTACTCCGCGACCGAACTGCCCGCCACCTCGATCAGTGCCGAAACCCAGGCCGACGACCCGCGTGTGAAGGTCAGCAATACCGCGACCCGTACTTCAACACCCGTGCGTTACGTGCCCCAGGCAATCGACTCGGTCAAGACCGCCAACTTCGCCAACTACGGCACCAATGACCTGGGCGACGCCTTGAGCGGCATGCCCAACGTCAGCAGCGGCGGCGACACGCGCTTCGACAGCCTGCGCATCCGCGGCTTCGACGCCAGCAATGACTTCTATCTGGACGGCATCCGCGACGACAGCCAGTACAAGCGCGACCTGCACAACATCGAACGCGTCGAAGTGCTCAAGGGCCCAGCCGCTGTGCTGTACGGCCGTGGCAGCCAGGGCGGGATCGTCAACCGCGTGAGCAAGGCACCCGAGTTCGGTCGCCGCTCGACCATCGAGGCCCAGGGTGGCAGCGAAGATCTGCGCAGCCTGTACGCCGACCTCAGCACCGACCCGAGCGACAACATCAGCCTGCGCCTGAACATGGGCAACATGGACGAAAACAGCTTCCGCGACGGCGTCAGCGGCAATCGCCAGCTGTTCGCACCGTCGATGAGCTGGCAACTCACCCCTGACCTGAATTGGCTGGTGCAATACGAATACAGCCGCTACAACCGCACGCCGGATCGCGGCATTCCCGGCGTCAATGGACGTCCGGCAGATGTCGGCCGGGACACGACCTACGGCAACGATCACGATTTCATCGACGACAAGACGCAATCCCTGCGCTCGAAACTGGCTTATGAAATCAACGACAACTGGCAGCTGCGCCACACACTCGGCGTGTTCAAGCTCGACAGCGATTTCGACAACACCTACCTCACCGGTTACACCCCGGCGACCAAGAAGGTCACCCGCCAGCACTGGCAACAGGATCTGACCACCCGCAACGTGTTCAACAACGTTGAGCTGGAAGGCGGATTCGAAACCTTCGGCCTCGAGCACCGCCTGCTGACCGGCCTCGAAACCGGCAGCCAGCGCCGCGACCCGACGCTGTACAACGCCGCCACCGGCCGTGGTACTCAACCGGTTCCGTCGCTGGATCTGTACAACCCCAACCGCGACCTGCGCCACACCGGGCGCATGCAGGTGTCGAGCAGCAGCCACACCGAAGTCGAAAGCCGCGCAATCTACGTTCAGGATCAACTGCGCCTCAACGATCAATGGCAACTGCTCGCCGGTCTGCGCTACGACACCTTCGATATCGAGTCGACCAACAAGCTGCGCAACATCTCCGAAGACCGTGACAGCCATAGCACCAGCCCGCGTTTCGGCGTGGTCTGGACGCCGCTGCAGAACCACTCGTTCTACGCCTCGTGGACCAAGACTTTCTCGCCGGTCGGCGGCGGTCTGATCGGCATCACCCCGGGCGCGGCCGGCAACACCAATGACCTGAGCCCGGAGCTGACCAAGCAGAAAGAAATCGGCGTGAAGAGCGACTGGCTCGACGATCGCCTGAGCACCACCCTCGCCGTCTATGAGCTGGAACTCTACAACCGTCGCACCACCGATCCGAACGATCCGACCCTGACCGTGCTCAGCGGTCTGCAACGCTCGCGCGGGATCGAGTTGACCGGTACCGGCAAGATCGTCGGCAACTGGTATGTGCGCGGCGGCGTCGGTGTGCAGGACGCGACCATCGAGAAGGACAACAACGGCCTGGAAGGCAAACGCGTGAACAACGTGGCCAAGCGCAACGGCAGCCTGTTCCTGACCTGGAAACCGGAAATGGGCTGGTACGCCGAAACCGGCCTGACCCTGGTCGGCCAGCGTTATGCCGACAACGCCAACACCACCGTGCTGCCGGGCTACGGTCGCTGGGACGCACTGGTCGGCTACCGCCACAAGGACTGGGACCTGCGTGGCGCCCTGAACAACATCACCGACCGCGAGTATTACTCGTCGGCCACCAGCGCGTTCCAGATCCAGCCGGGCGCTCCGCGCAGCCTGGTGGTCACCGGCACCTACAGCTTCTGATTCGCGCCCATAAAAAAAGCGCTGCCATCCCGGCAGCGCTTTTTACAATCCTTGTTTGTTCTTCTTATCCTTCCATCACATCCCAAAGTGCTTCCAGTTCGGCCTCGCTGAACAGGCCAGCGGGGTAACGCTCGATCATCATCCGGCGCGGATCAGGTTCCCTGATCTGACGCGTTCCATTGGACTTCAACCAGTGCGCGACAATCTGGAGCGACTCACTATTTACAGCCATGGGATGCAACGTCCGCTCGCTGATTACGTTCACTTCGGCGTTCATTTCAGCGCTCTCTCCCCGTTCGTGAGCGGCTACGTTATCCAAGGTTTATGACAGAACTGTTGAAGTTCTCCCCCCTCCCTAGTGCGCCATGAGCGATACAAGAGCTATGCCAATGTCGTGAAATTGTCGACCGGCGGACATAAAGAAACCCGCAGTCCTGACGGGCTGCGGGTTTCTCTTCAAGCGTGGGCAACAAATGACTGCCCGGTCGATTTTCCAATCAACTCAAGCTGTTACATCCGCACTCACTCTTTGTGCGGCGCGGGTTGCTGTTGGGTAAGGCAGTGAATGTTGCCGCCCCCCAGTAACAGTTCGCGACCCGGCACCATTACCACTTCGTGTTGCGGGAACAGGTTCTGCAGGATCTCCCGGGCCGGAGCGTCCATCGGATCGTCGAAGCTCGGCGCGATGATGCCGCCGTTGACGATCAGGAAGTTCACGTAGGAACCGGCCAGACGCACGCTAGGGTTACGTTCCTGAGTACCGTCCACCGGATCCACGCCCGCGCACTCTTCTTCAGTGGCAAACAGCGGCCCCGGAATCGGCATCTTGTGCACCGTGAACGGGCGGCCCTTGGCGTCGGTGCTGCTTTCCAGCACTTTCATCGCGGCCTGGCAGCGCGGGTAGTTCGGATCCTGCGGATCGTCGGTCCACGCCAGCAGCACTTCGCCCGGACGCACGTAGCAGCAGAAGTTATCCACATGGCCGTCGGTTTCGTCGTTGAACAGGCCATCCGGCAGCCAGATGATCTTGTCCACCGACAGGTTTTCGCTGAGCACCGCTTCGATTTCTTCGCGGCCCAGGTGCGGGTTGCGATTGCGGTTGAGCAGGCATTCTTCGGTGGTGATCAGGGTGCCTTCGCCGTCGACGTGAATCGAACCGCCTTCGAGCACGAAGCCTTCGGTGCGGTAGCGCGGGCTGCGTTCGATTTCGAGGATCTTGCCGCCGACCTGGGAGTCGCGGTTCCACGGCGAATACAGACCGCCGTCAAAGCCGCCCCAGGCGTTGAAGTCCCAGTTCACACCACGCACTTCGCCGCTGTTGTTGATCACGAAAGTCGGGCCGCTGTCGCGAACCCAGGCGTCATCGCTGGACATCTCGACCACGCGGATATTCGGCACGTCGAGGCGAGCGCGAGCGTTTTCATACTGGCCGGCGGAGACCGCCACGGTTACCGGTTCGAAACGCGCAATGGCTTTGGCCACGGCGGCGTGAGCGGCCTGCGCCGGCTTGCCGCCCAGGCGCCAGTTGTCCGGACGTTCCGGCCAGATCATCCAGGTCTGGGTTTGCGGTGCCCATTCGGCCGGCATGTAGAAGCCATCGGCGCGTGGTGTACTTTTCAATGTGGTCATGTCGATCAGACTCCAGGGAACCGTCGAGGGTTTTCAACGCGCCGTACAGGGTTGGACGACGGACTATGGCGACTTTATAAACGATAAATATCGGCTTTAGAAGCCATAAAGAAAAAACATTCTCAATTTAACGCGGAAAATACCGATACAAATCGACATTTGTCGGTTCCGGATCGCCTCAGAGCCCTTCTTCCAGCACCTTCGCCAGCATGTCGACAAAGAAATCCACGCTCTGACGCGAGGTGACCATCGGCGGTTTGATCTTCAGGACGTTCAGGTAATCGCCGGTCGGCTGCATGAAAATCCCCAGCTCCCGCAGGCGATCACACAGCAGCGTGGTTTCCTCGGTCGCCGGTTCCAGGGTTTCCCGATTGCGGATCAGCTCGACCCCCAGATAGAACCCGGAACCGTGCACCGCGCCGACCAGCGGATATTGATCGATCAACGCCTCCAGCCGGGCCTTGAAATGAGCGCCGACCACCTGAGCGTTTTCCCAGAGTTTTTCTTCTTCCATGACATCGAGCACCGCCATGCCGATCTGGCAGCTCACGGGACTACCGCCGGCGGACGAGAAGAAATAGCCCTCGGCTTCCAGCGCCTCGGCGATTTCCCGGCGGGTGATCACGGCGCCCAACGGCTGGCCGTTGCCCATGCCTTTGGCCATGGTGATGATGTCCGGCACCACGCCTTGCTCCTCGAAACCCCAGAAGAAGTGGCCCATGCGCCCGTAACCGACCTGTACCTCATCGGCAATGCACACGCCGCCACGGGCGCGCACCATTTCATAGACCTTTTTCAGGTAACCCGGCGGCAGCGAGATCCCGCCCGCGTTACCGTAGACCGGCTCGCAAATGAACCCGGCCAGTTGGCGTTTCTGCTCATCGATCTTCGCCAGATGATGTTCGACGCTGCGTACATAATCCGGCGCCGAATCCGGGCCGCGAAATTCGCCGCGATAAGTGTTGGGAGCGGTCACCGCATGCACCCAGTCCGGACGGCTGCTCAGGGCTTTCGGGTTATCGGCAATCGAGGTCGAGACCGCATCCGCACCCACCGTCCAACCGTGATAGGCCTCCAGCACGCTGATCATGTCGCGTCCACCGCTGGCAGCCCACGCCAGGCGAATCGCCAGATCGTTGGCTTCGCTGCCGCTGTTGACCAGGAACACCCGATCCATGCCCTCCGGCGCCAGTTTCAGCAAGCGTTCGGAAAACTCGGCGACCGCCGCATAGTTGAATCGCGAGTTGGTGTTGAGCAACGACCACTGCCGGCTCGCCACCGCTGCCATGCGCGGATGGCCGTGACCGAGCACCGCGACGTTGTTGAGCATGTCGAGATAGGAGCGGCCCTGCATGTCGATCAGGTGATTGCGCCAGCCGCGCTCGATGCGCGGCGGGTCGACGTAATAGTGTTTCTGGGTGCGGGCGAAACTGGCGTCGCGGCGCGCCAGCAGGGTTGCCGCGTCCAGCTCGGGTTCGGCGTCGCAGGCCAGGCCCAGCAGCGCGGCCGGTGATGGGGAAAGTGCTTGCCAAGCAGCCGCGCGGGTCGGCGTGCAGAACAGCGGCGCTTCAAGCTGTGCGCCACGAGTCAATTGCACGATCAACGGACCGTCCACCGAGCCGAGCACCTGACCTTTGACCAGCGCTGCACCGCTGTGCAACGAAGGTTTCACACCCAGCAAGCGCAGGCTCAGTTGCGGGCCGTCGAGTCGCAGCGCGCCGTCGGCCGACAGGTGAAGTACGCCAGCAAACGGCGCTTCCACCGTCGAACCCTGGGGCACGTGCAATTCGACGTGCAGCGGGAATGTCTCTGGCTCATCGGCGCTGTCAGGCCGGGTGCGCGACAACCGGTATTGCCCGTATCGGCTGGCCGCCAGACCGTGGATCGCGGCGGCCTCGTTCAACAGGCGCTGATCGATGCCAGGTTGCTCCCAGTTGCCCGCCTCGAAGTGCGCGCTCAACACCCCCAGATCGATCAACGCGAATTCGCGCCCGACCAGATCGGGCAACAACGGCGCAAAGCCTTCACTGTCGATGGCTGGCAATGTCTGGCTGACCACCGTGAGAATTGCCGCTTCCATCAATGCCAGCGGCACCGAAGTGGCGACCCGGAAGATCTCCCACTCGTGGGTCAGGTTATCGCGGCTGTAGGTATTGCCCGGGTCGATGCTGACCTGTTGCTCGCCACTGAGCACCAGCACCGCCGCCCGTGCCACGATCAGCGGCCACAGCGCCAGCAGTTCTTCGTGTTGCAGCGGATTGACCGCGTGATAGGCCTGCACGGCCGGCAGAATCACGAACGGGTCGCCTGCGGCGTGATGCAGCAGCGCGGCGCAGGTGACCGACAGATCGGTGATGCGCCAGGTGCGCACCAGATCGCCGAAATCGATAACGCCCTGCAATTGCCAGTGCCGCCGGACGTCACGCTGCCAGACCACGTTGTCATCGGTGATATCCATGTGGATCGCCTGCACCGGCAGTTTTTCCAGCAGCGGCTGCAAACGAAGCCTGGCCTGTTCGGCAGACTCGGCGATCAGCGTGCGTTGGCGTTCGTCTTCGATGACCGGCAGCAGGTGCTCGATCAGTGCGCTGGCGTGGCGCGCGTCCCACTGCAACGTGCGCTCGAGCCCCGGATGGTCGAACCCGGCCAGGGCCAGATCCATTTCGCCGCAGAGCCGGCCGAACCCGGCAACAACCTCATGGCCAAGATGATCGAGAGCCGTCAGTGGCTGCCCCTCGATGTAATCGAGCAGCCGCACATGCACCGATTCTCCACCGACGTCCAGGGTCAGCAGGTCTTGGCCGTCATTGGCCGGGATGACCCGGGGAACGTGGACATCGCAGTGTTCAGCCAAATATTTCAGGCCAGCATGCTGGGCTTGCAGTTCGACCAGCGAATAGTCGCCCCGACAGATCTTCAGCACGAACCGCCCACGCTCGCTGTCGACCCGGTAATTGAGATCCTGCTGGCTGCCCAGGGCCTGCAACGTGCCGTTCAAGCCGTAATGCTGCGCCAGCAGATGCCGGGCCTGCTCCAGCGAAACCTGAGGGCTGGGCAAACTGGCGCGATGAATCAACGTGGCGAACGACATGGAACGACCCCTGAAATTTTATTAGGCGCCTATATCGCCATTGCTACGGGCGATAAGCAACCCCCGACCATCCGTCCCCCGACGCCCTGCGAGGCAAGTGGATTTGCATGCCCCCCTCGCACCCTCCGGCACTTTGCGCAAGAATGTCGGCCATTCAAACCTGCCACTGGAATATCCCCATGAATGTAATCCCCACTGACCTGCCTGGTGTCCTGATCATCGAACCCAAGGTGTTTGGTGATGAGCGCGGGTTCTTTTACGAAAGCTTCAATGCCAAGGCGTTTCAGGACGCGACCGGCCTCGACACGCAGTTTGTGCAGGACAACCATTCGCGCTCGCAGAAAGGCGTTCTGCGTGGGCTGCATTACCAGTTGGAAAACACCCAGGGCAAACTGGTCCGCGTCACCGTCGGCGAAGTCCTCGATGTCGCCGTGGATATCCGTCGCAGCTCGCCGCATTTCGGCAAGTGGGTGGCCGTGCGCCTGTCCGCCGACAACCATCGCCAACTGTGGGTACCGGAAGGTTTCGCCCACGGTTTCGTGGTGCTGAGCGAGTTCGCCGAATTCCTCTACAAGACTACTGACTACTACACCCCGTCGGCCGAGCGCAGCATTCGCTGGGATGACCCGGATCTGGCTATCGACTGGCAGCTGGACGAAGCGCCAAAACTGTCGGCCAAGGATCAGGCAGCCGCCTTCTTCAAGGACGCCGACGTCTTTTCCTGAAGTCCTGTGTGAATTTTCAGCGCCGCTGCACACCCGGCCACGGGTGCGCAGACTGCGCCGGCAAGCCTAGGCATAATGCGCCTGTACCCACAGGCGCTCGATGCTCATGACTCCGACCCTTCCCCGCCGCCCCCGCTGGCGCAGTCTTGCCCTGCTGGCTCTGTGCCTGGCACCGCTGCTGTGGCCGCTGGAACATCTGGCCGAGCGCTATTACCGCAGCGAACTGGCCGGCCAGAACCGCCAGACCCTCGACCTCTACGTCGCCAACCTGCTGGGCACGCTGCATCGCTATGAAGTGCTGCCGCAAATCCTCGGCGACCTGCCGGCCCTGCGCGCGGTGCTCGGGGCGCCGGACGACGGCGTGACCCAAGGCAACGCCAACCGCCTGTTGAAGAACATCGCCGCGCAGACCGGCGCCGAAGTCATGTACCTGATGGACACCAGCGGCCAGACGCTCGCGGCGTCGAACTGGGACAAGCACGACAGTTTCGTCGGGCGCAATTTCTCTTTCCGGCCGTACTTCAGCGAGGCCATGGCCGGCCGCCTCGGCCGCTTCTTCGGGTTGGGCACCACCTCCGCCAAGCGCGGCTACTTCTTCGCCGCTGCCGTGCGCAGCGGCGAAAAAATCATCGGCGTGCTGGTGATCAAGGTTGATCTCGACCACACCGAAAGCCTGTGGGGCAAAACCCCGGAACAACTGCTGGTGACCGACCACAACGGCGTGGTCATCCTTACCTCGCGCCCGGAATGGCGCTTTCGCGCGACCCGCACCCTGAGTGATGCCGAGCGCGCGGCGATCACCGCAATTCAGCCCTACCCGACCCGCGAGCCACGCCCCTTGAACCTGAGCCCGACCGCGTGGCTGCCGCAGACCCAGGACATCGCGGAAACCGGCTGGAGCGTCAGCATTCTTGCCCCGCGCACGTTGATCGACCGACCGGTGCGCACGGTGGTGGCGATCGGCGGCGCCACCTTGCTGGTGGTGATGCTATTGCTGGGCCTGATGATGCAGCGTCGTCGTCATTACCTGGAACGGATCGCCTTCGAAGCCAAGGCCCGACGGGAACTCGAAGGACGGGTCGCCGAACGCACCAGCGATCTCGAAGGCCTCAACCGCCGCCTGAAACAGGAAGTGCTTGAACGCGAACAGGCCCAACAGGAACTGGTGCGCGCCCAGGACGATCTGGTGCAGGCCGGCAAACTGTCGGCGCTGGGGACAATGTCGGCGAGCATCAGTCACGAACTCAACCAGCCGCTGGCGGCGATCCGCAGCTATGCCGAGAACGCCGAAGTGCTGCTCGACCATGAGCGTACCGAAGACGCCCGAGGCAACCTCAAGCTGATCAGCGAGCTGACCGGGCGCATGGCCTCGATCATCGCCCACCTGCGCGCCTTCGCCCGCCGCGACCGCCACGCTCCGGAAAGCGTTGCCCTGCAACCGGCACTGGACGACGCGCTCGCCTTGCTGGCCAAACGTCGCCGCAGCATGGACGTCGAACTGATCCGTGACCTGCCCGCCGCCACCCTGTGGGTCGAGGCCGGGGAAACCCGTCTGCGCCAGGTGCTGGGTAATCTGCTGGCCAACGCCCTCGACGCCCTGACCGAGAAAGGCCCGCCGCGCAAATTGTGGCTGAGTGCCGAATCCACCGACGAAGGCGTCAACCTGTACATTCGCGACAATGGCCCGGGTTTCTGCATGGAAGCCCTGGGCCGCGCCAGCGAACCGTTTTACACGACCAAGACCCGCACTCAGGGTCTGGGTCTGGGGTTGGCCATCTGCGAAACCCTGATGCGCGCCTTCGGCGGTGAACTGTCGTTCGCCAACCACAAGCAAGGTGGCGCCTTGATCACCCTGCGGCTGCGCGCCGGCGCGCCCGGGGTCAGCCTGCAACCGTCCGAGGATCGAAGCGCATGACCATCGACAACCGCATTCAGGTGGTGCTGATCGACGACGATCCGCACCTGCGTCAGGCCCTCGGCCAGACCCTGGATCTGGCCGGCCTGAAAATTCTTCCGCTGTCCGAAGCCAAGGGCCTGGCCGCGCAACTGGAGCGCGACTGGCCGGGCGTGGTGGTCAGCGACATCCGCATGCCCGGCATGGATGGCCTGGAACTGCTGAGCGAACTGCACGCCCAGGATCCGGAACTGCCGGTGCTGCTGATCACCGGCCACGGCGACGTGCCACTGGCCGTGCAGGCCATGCGCGCCGGTGCGTATGACTTCCTTGAAAAACCCTTCGCCAGCGACGCCCTGCTCGACAGCGTGCGCCGCGCCCTGGCCCTGCGCCGTCTGGTGCTGGACAACCGCAGCCTGCGCATGGCCCTGAGTGACCGCAACGAACTGAGCGCGCGGCTGGTCGGTCAGTCGGCGCCGATGTCACGCCTGCGCGAGCAGATCGGCGCACTGGCGGCGACCAAAGCCGACGTGCTGATCCTCGGCGAAACCGGCGCCGGCAAGGAAGTCGTCGCCCGCGCCCTGCACGATCTGTCGAGCCGGCGTAACGGCCCGTTCGTGGCGATCAACGCCGGAGCGCTGGCCGAGTCGGTGGTCGAAAGCGAACTGTTCGGCCATGAGCCCGGCGCTTTCACCGGCGCGCAAAAGCGCCGGATCGGCAAGTTTGAATTTGCCAATGGCGGCACGCTGTTCCTCGACGAAATCGAAAGCATGAGCATGGATGTGCAGGTCAAACTGCTGCGCATGCTGCAGGAGCGCGTGGTCGAGCGCCTGGGCGGCAATCAGTTGATCCCGCTGGACATCCGCGTCATCGCCGCCACCAAGGAAGACTTGCGCCAGGCCGCCGATCAGGGACGTTTCCGGGCGGACTTGTATTACCGTCTCAACGTGGCGCCGCTGCGCATTCCGCCACTGCGTGAACGGGGCGAAGATGCGTTGATGCTGTTCCAGCATTACGCCGACGAAGCCAGCGCGCGACATGGTCTGCCACCGCATGAACTGCAACCGGCGCAACGGGCGTTGCTGCTGCGGCATTCATGGCCGGGCAACGTGCGGGAATTGCAGAACGCGGCGGAGCGTTTTGCCCTCGGCCTGGAACTGGCACTGGACAACACGCAGCCCGATGGCAGCCCCGGCACCACCGTCGAAATCACGGCGGGCGGGCTCAGCGAGCAAGTGGAAAACTTCGAGAAATCCCTGATCGCCGCCGAACTGGCCCGCTCTCACGGTTCCGTGCGCAGTCTCGCCGAAGCCCTGGGCATTCCGCGCAAGACCCTGCACGACAAACTGCGCAAGCACGGGCTGAATTTCGCTGGCAGCGGCGGCCATTCCGACGAATCCGAATGAAGCACGCTCAATTCACTTTTCTGCCGCAAGAGGTCCGGGCATGAAGCACGACAGTCGTTATCTGGAATCCGTTCTTCACCACGACATCCCGCTGACCCGGGACATGGGCCTCAAGGTGCTCGACTGGCAGGAACAGCAACTACGCCTGCACCTGCCGCTGGACGCCAACGTCAATCACAAGAGCACCATGTTCGGCGGCAGCCTGTATTGCGGCGCGGTGCTGGCGGGTTGGGGCTGGCTGCATTTGCGTTTGAAAGAAGAAGGCATCGAAGACGGGCACATCGTGATTCAGGAAGGGCAGATCAGTTATCCACTGCCGGTCACCGGCGATGCCATTGCGATCTGCCCGTCACCGAGCGCTGCGGTGTGGAAGAAATTTCTGGCGATGTATCAACGCTACGGGCGGGCGCGGCTGACCCTGCACACGCGGGTCGTCAATACGGGAAGCGATGAGGATGCAGTGACGTTCAGCGGGCAGTACGTCCTGCACCGCTGAAGACTGAGGGAGCTTACGAGCGGGCGAGTTCGAGCAGCTTCGCCCGCCACGCGGCTTTCGCTGGCAACGCCAGGAAGAAACCGTTCAACAACGACTCTCGTGGTGGATAACAGAACGCTTCGCCACTCAGGTCGAGCACCTCGCCGCCGGCCCCTTCTAGAACACCCTGCGCGGCTGCCGTGTCCCACTGCGAAGTCGGCGCCAGTCGCGGGTAACAATCGGCCGCCCCTTCGGCCAGCAGACAGAACTTCAGCGAACTGCCGATGTTGGCCAGCTGCAACTCGCCAAGGCTGGCACTCAATCCAGCCAGCAAGCGTTCCTGCTCCGGGCTCGAATGACGACGGCTGGCGACCACGGTAAATGCTTCGCCCGGCCCCGGTACGTCACGAACCTGAATCGCCACCGGCGTGCCGCCCGTGTCGCCGCGCCAGGCACCGAGCCCCGCTCCGCCGACGTATAAGCGACCGTTGGTCGGCATCGTCACCACACCGAACACCACCCGGCCGTTCTCGATCAGCGCGATGTTGACGGTGAACTCTTCGCTGCCGCTGATGAACTCTTTGGTGCCATCCAGCGGGTCCACCAGCCACCAGCGCTGCCAGCCGGCGCGCACGCTTTGCGGGATGTTGGCGTCCTCTTCGGACAGCACCGGAATGCTCGGATCCAGCGCTGTCAGGCCGGCCAAGATCACGTGATGCGCGGCCATGTCCGCCGCCGTCACCGGCGAATCATCGGACTTGGCGGTGACCGCCACATCGGCACGCCAGAACGGCAGGATCGCCTCACCTGCTCGCAATGCCAGCTCGACCACCGGCGCCATCAACGGATGGGGAAAATTCATCGGCATCTCACTCATGACTGGAAAAATCCGCGCTGGGTCAGCAGGTCGCGGGTCAGGTACAACGCCGCCAGGGCGCGTCCCTCACTGAAATTCGGATTTTGCGCAAGCGTCGACAGTTCTCGCAGGTTGACCTTGTCCACGCGCATCGGCTCGGGCTCATCGCCTTCGAGGCGCTCTTCGTACAGGTCGGTGGCCAGCACCACCTGGATCTTCTGGCTCATGTAACCGGGGGACAACGACAGCTCGGTCAGATGCTCCAGCTGTCGCGCGCCATAACCGGCTTCTTCCTTGAGTTCGCGTTCGGCGGCAGCCAGCACGTCTTCGCCGGGTTCGATCAGGCCTTTGGGCAGCGACAGTTCATACTCGTCGGTGCCACCGCAGTATTCCTCGACCAGCACCGCGTGCTCGGCATCGAGCATCGCCACGATCATGACCGCGCCATAGCCGGCGCCCTTGCCGACCAGCCGCTCGTAGGTGCGTTCCACGCCGTTGGAGAAACGCAGCTTCAGCTCTTCGACGCAGAACAGCCGGCTGGTGGCGACGATCTCGCGGGCGAGTACGGTGGGTTTCTGGCGCATGCAAAGCTCCTTGGCGTGAACGCGCTACTATAACGCGGCTTTTCCGATTGTTTGCGTCGGATATCTTTCTACCGTTCGAGACGTTGCCATGCCTTCATTACCGTGGTCCGACATCGATACCGTTCTGCTCGACATGGACGGCACGTTGCTGGACCTGCACTTCGACAACCACTTCTGGCTGGAACACCTGCCGCAACGCTACGCCGAACTGCATGGCGTGAGCCGGGCCATGGCGGAAATGGAATTGCAGCCGCTGTTCGAGCGCCATGCCGGTCAATTGCAGTGGTACTGCCTGGACTTCTGGAGCGCGGAACTGAAGCTGTCGGTGCGTGAACTGAAACTGGAAACCGCCCACCTGATCGCCCTGCGCCCGGACGCCGACACCTTTCTGGAGGCGATCAAGCGAGCCGGCAAACGCGTGGTGATGATCACCAACGCGCACCGCGATTCACTGTCGCTGAAACTGGAACGAATCGAACTCGCGCCGTACTTCGAACGGCTGATCAGTTCCCACGATTACGGTTTCCCCAAGGAAAACCCGCAATTCTGGGACGCCTTGCAGGCCGACATCGGTTTTGACCCGGCACGCAGCCTGTTCATCGACGACACCTTGCCGATCCTGCGCAGTGCGCGGAATTTCGGCGTGGCGCATCTGTTGGCCGTGAAGGAACCGGACAGCCGCAAAGGGCCGAAGGACACCGGGGAGTTTGCGGCGGTCGAGGATTATCGGGATTTGATTGCGGGCCTGTAGACCGCATCGTCCCCATCGTGAGCAGGCTCGCTCCCACAACTGAAATGCATTCCAATGTGGGAGCGAGCCTGCTCGCGGTAGCGGTATCTGCGATTACTCAGGAATACGCAGCACCTGCCCCGGATAGATTTTGTCCGGATGCTTGAGCTGAGGCTTGTTGGCCTCGAAAATCTTGTTGTACTTGTTGGCGTCGCCGTACACACGCTTGGAAATCGCGCTTAGCGTATCGCCCTTCTCGACCGTGACAAATTTTGCAGCAGCGGCAACGCCACCGGTCACGGTGATCTGATCGTCCACGCCGCTGACGCCGGCCACGTTGCCCAGCGCCAGGAGGATTTTTTCTTTTTCCTCCTGAGTAGCCGCCTCGCCAGTGGCGATGACCTTCTCGCCTTCAACCTTGACCTGGATCTTCGAGGTGTCGATGCCGGTCAGCGCGTCCTGCACGTGCTTGGTCAATGCCTCGCCATTGGCTTCAGCCTTGTCCGGCGTCAGCGCATCGAGGATTTTTTCACCTGCTTCTTTCAGAAAGCTGAAAAGGCTCATTGCGTTTCTCTCCATGGAATAAAGGGTCAGTCGACAAAGCCTAGACCACCCCGGACAACCCCGGTTCCGGCCCGACCAATGACCCTGCCCCCGCGCAAGCGGTAGAATCGCCCACCCCTGCCAGCGCCCCGGAGCGAAGATGGACATCAAGCAGCTGAAATTCCTCATCGCCCTCGACGAAACCCGCCATTTCGGCCAGGCCGCGGCCCGCTGCCACATCACCCAGCCGACCTTGTCGATGCGCCTGCGCAGCCTAGAAGAAGAACTCGACCTGCCGCTGGTCAACCGTGGCCAGCGCTTCGAAGGATTCACTGCGCCGGGCGAACGGGTGCTGGCCTGGGCGCGCACGGTGCTGGCGGCTTATGACGGTTTGCAGGCGGAAGCGGCGGCCTGTCGCGGCAATCTGATCGGCACCCTGCGGCTGGGCGTGGTGCCGCTGTCGAGTTTCGATGCCCTGCCTTTGATGCAACGCCTGCACGGGCAACACCCGAACCTGCGTTTCGAACTGTCCTCGCTGAGCTCGGAACAGGTTCTGGAGCAACTGGCGAACAATCGCATCGATATTGGCGTGTCTTACCTGGATCGCCTCGACGGCGAGCGTTTCGAATCCCTGGCGTTCAGTGAAACGCAGATGGGCCTGCTCTACGACCAGCGGTTCTTCAGCTTTGGCGAAGCGCCGCTGAGCTGGGAATCACTGATCGAACTGCCCCTGGGCATGCTCACCAGCGGCATGCACTTTCGCCAGTCCATCGACCATAACTTCCACAGCCGTGGTCTGACCCCGCAACCCTTGCTGCAAACCGACGCCGTTCACCAATTGTTGCAAGCTGTGCACGGCGGGCTGTGCTGCGCGGTGATGCCGCTGGATGGCGGCCTGGAAAACCTCACCGATAACCTGCGCCTGCAACCCATCGAAAACGCCCAGACCCTCGCCCGACTGGGGCTGATCATGCGTCGCGGGGCACCACGTTCGGCGCTGGCCGAGGCCTGTTTCGCGCTTTATCAGAAATCACCAACGGACGCTTGATCGACGGCATCTATCGAGGGATCGACACTAGCGATTAGACGCGACAACTTGCCGCGCCTAGTCTTAACGTTGATCAATCCGTCGGTGATGCCATGAACGCCAAGCGCCCGGCCTGCGCGGCGCCTGCTCTCGAAACGCCCGCGCCTGCCGCCAGTCAGACCTACAGCTACAGCGATCTTCCCCTCGCGGAATCGGCCAGCACCGCGCTGGCCGAAGAAGTCGCGTTGGCGATTGCCTACAACGGCATCAGCCAGGCCGTGATGCTGGTCACCCCGACCGACCTTGAAGACTTCATCGTCGGCTTCAGCCTCGGCAGCGGCATCATCGAAGACGCCTCGGACATCTACGACCTGCAACTGACCGGTTCGGGTTCGGCGCAATACGCGCAAGTGACCATCGCCAACCGCGCCTTCTGGAACCTCAAACAGCAGCGTCGGCAACTGGCCGGCACCAGCGGTTGCGGATTGTGCGGCGTGGAAGCAGTCGAGCAGGCGCTGCCTGATCTCAAGGTCTTGCCCGGCGCCCCTTTGCCGCCCATCGAATGGCTCGACGGTCTGCGTCAGCGCATCGGCGCGTTCCAGCCGCTGGGCCAACACTGCGGCGCGGTGCACGCGGCGGTGTTCATGAACGCCAGCGGTGAATTGCTGCTGGGCCGCGAAGACATCGGCCGGCACAACGCCCTCGACAAGCTGATCGGCGGCCTGATCCGGCAAAAGATATCCACAGCCGGCGGGCTGGCGATTGTCACCAGCCGTTGCAGCCTCGAATTGATCCAGAAAGTTTTGCGGGCCGGGATTCAGACCCTGGTCAGCCTGTCCGCGCCCACCGGCCTCGCCGTGCAATGGGCCCGGCGCCACAACCTCAATCTCATCCACCTGCCGCAGAAAAACGCGCCGCGGGTGTATAGCCCAGAAATGGAGAAACACTCGTGAGCCAACACCATCAAGCCGACCAGAAGCCCGTCCCGCGCTACAAGCCTTACAAGGGCGCAGCCGGCGGCTGGGGCGCACTGATCAGCGTGGCCCAGGCCTGGCTGACCAGCGACAACGCGCTGAAAAACCTGCGCATGATGCTCAAGACCAACCAGAACGGCGGCTTCGACTGCCCGGGCTGCGCCTGGGGCGATTCGCCGGAAAGCGGCATGGTCAAGTTCTGCGAGAACGGCGCCAAAGCGGTGAACTGGGAAGCGACCAAGCGTCGGGTCGACGGCAAATTCTTCGCCAAACACAGCGTCACTGCGTTGCTGGAGCAGAGCGACTACTGGCTGGAATATCAGGGTCGCCTGACCGAGCCGGTCGTGTATGACGCGGAAACCGATCGCTACAAACCGATCAGCTGGGACGATGCGTACGCGCTGGTCGGCAAACACCTGCAAGCGCTGTCGAGTCCGGATCAGGCCGAGTTCTACACCTCGGGCCGCGCCAGCAACGAAGCGGCGTACCTCTATCAACTGTTCGTGCGCGCCTTCGGCACCAACAACTTCCCCGACTGCTCGAACATGTGCCACGAGGCCAGCGGTGTGGCGCTGGCGCAAAGTGTCGGCGTCGGCAAAGGCACCGTGACCTTCGACGATTTCGAACACGCCGATGCGATTTTCGTCTGGGGCCAGAACCCGGGCACCAACCACCCGCGCATGCTCGAGCCGCTGCGTGAAGCGGTGAAACGCGGGGCCCAGGTGGTGTGCATCAACCCGCTGAAAGAGCGTGGTCTGGAACGCTTCCAGCATCCGCAGCACCCGATCGAAATGCTCACCAACGGCGACAAGCCGACCAACACCGCGTACTTCCGCCCGGCGCTGGGCGGTGACATGGCAGTGCTACGTGGCATGGCCAAATTCCTGTTGCAATGGGAACGCGATGCGCAGAAGGCCGGTGCGCCGGCAGTGTTCGATCACGACTTCCTCAATGAACACAGCGTCAACGTGCTCGAGTATCTGGGCGTCGTCGATGACACGCCGTGGGAGCAGATCGTCGCGCAGTCCGGCCTGACCCTGGTGGAAATCGAGCAAGCGGCGCGCATGTACGCCAAAGGCAAGAACGTGATCATGTGCTGGGCGATGGGCATTACTCAGCATCGCCACTCGGTGCCGACCATCCAGGAAATCGCCAACCTGATGCTGCTGCGCGGCAACATCGGCAAACCCGGCGCCGGTCTGTGCCCGGTGCGTGGCCACAGTAACGTGCAGGGCGACCGCACCATGGGCATCAACGAGCGTCCGCCGGTGGCGTTCCTCGATTCCCTGGAGCGTCGCTTCCAGTTCAAGGTGCCGCGTCACAACGGGCACAACGTGGTCGAAGCGATTCACGCGATGGCTGAAGGTCGCGCCAAGGTGTTCATCGGTCTGGGCGGCAACTTCGCCCAAGCCACGCCGGACAGCCCGCGCACCTTCCAGGCCCTGAGCAACTGCGACCTGACCGTACAGATCAGCACCAAGCTCAACCGCAGCCACCTGGCTCACGGCAAGGACGCGTTGATCCTGCCGTGCCTGGGCCGTACCGACATCGACATCCAGACCGAAGGCCCGCAAGCCGTCACCGTGGAAGACTCGTTCAGCATGGTGCACGCCTCCAACGGTCAGTTGCAGCCGCTGTCGAACCAGATGCGCTCGGAGCCGTCGATCATCGCCGGCATCGCCGCCGCGACCCTGGGCAGCAAACCGGTGGACTGGAACTGGCTGGTGGCCGACTACCGGCGCATCCGCGAGCTGATCGCCGACACCATCCCGGGCTTCAAGGATTTCAACGAGAAGGTCAAGAACCCGGGCGGTTTCTACCTCGGCAACAGCGCCGGCGCGCGCAAGTGGAACACCACGTCAGGCCGGGCCAACTTCAAGCCGAACATGCTGCCCAAGGATCTGATCCACGAGCGCACTCGCGCTACTGGCAAACTGCCGGATCTGATTCTGCAATCGATGCGTTCCCACGATCAGTACAACACCACGATTTATGGTCTCGACGATCGTTATCGCGGCGTGAAGGGGCAACGAGATGTGCTGTTCGCCAACGAGGCAGACATCATCCGCCTGGGCTTCAAGCCGGGGCAGAAGGCTGACATCGTGTCCCTGTGGGACGACGGCCGCGAGCGTCGGGTGAAGGGCTTCACGCTGCTGGCGTTCGATATTCCGGCGGGGCAGGCGGCGGCTTATTACCCTGAGGTGAACCCGTTGGTGCCGCTGGAAAGCACCGGCGATGGCAGCCATACGCCGACATCGAAGTTCATTGCCATTCGCCTGGAAGCGGCGAGTGAGACGGGACTGATCATGGCCAGGTCGGCCTGATCCTGATCGCTTCCACGCTCTGCGTGGGAGCGCAGACACTTTTCAAACGCCCACAAAAAAGGCCGCTTTGTGATCAAAGCGGCCTGTCCGAAGTAGCTAAAGACCGGCGAAAAACCGTTAAGTTCCGCCCAAAAATCAGTAACTTGCAGAATTGTATACAAGTCGTGTTATTCGTCGGATTTCGATTGTCACACCCATTCCAGAGCCTCAGGATCGCGCCGTCATCCCTTTGAGGCTCCTCTATGAAGTTCTCCTCGATTCTCTTGTTGTCCCTTGGCCTGGTCAGTGGCTTCGCTTCTGCCGGAGGCACCACCGAAGCAGGTGTGGGCGGCGCATTGGGCGGGGTTCTTGGCTCGGTCGTCGGTCAATCGTTAGGCGGCAGTACAGGTTCAACCATTGGCGCAGCCCTTGGCGGCGCGGGTGGTAGTGCGGTCGGCGCCGACAAGCGCAGCCGTGGCGAAGCAGCCATCGGCGGTGCGCTGGGCGCAGCTGGCGGCAACGTGGTTGGCCGCAGCATGGGCGGTACCACCGGCAGCCTGATCGGCGCAGCAGCCGGCGGCGGCGCGGGTGGCGCGCTGGGCAACTACATGGGTAACAAGAGCGATGACGATGATCGTCGTTACGATCGTCGCCATGATGACCGTCGCTACTACCGTGACGACCACCGTGGTCGCGGTCATGCCTACGGCCATCGCAAGCATCACAAGTACTATCGCCACCGCTGAGGCGAAGGCTTGAAGAAAAATCGCAGCTCCCCCGGGCTGCGATTTTTTTTGCCTGTCACACCGTCAGGCGTTCCAGCGCATCACGCAATGGGGCCGGAATCGACACCGGCTGATTGGATGCCCGGTCGACGAATACATGCACGAAACGTCCGGCGGCACAGGCTTCCACCTCTCCTTCCTTGAACACCGCCAGTTCGTATTGCACCGAACTGTTGCCCAGCTTGCCGACCCGCAGACCGATCTCGATTCGATCCGGAAAAGCGATCGACGCGAAATAGTCGCAGGACGAACTCACCACAAACCCCACCACCTCGCCGTCATGGATATCCAGCCCTCCGACCTGGATCAGGTACGTGTTCACCGCCGTGTCGAAGTAGTTGTAATAGGTGACGTTGTTGACGTGGCCGTAGGCGTCGTTGTCATGCCAGCGCGTGGTGATCGGCTGGAAGTGCGGGTAATCGCTGCGTTGCGGCATCGGGTTGGACATCAGTGTCGATTCCTGGAGTAATCTGCCCAGTCTAAAGGTAAAAACCCTTGCCTCGCGTCGCCAGCTCGCCGATCAATGGCGCCGGACGCCAGTGATCGCCCTGCCGGGTCTCCAGCGCCAGCAACCGTTTATGAATGTCGGCCAGCCCCTGATCGTCCGCCCAGGCCATCGGCCCGCCTCGCTCCGCCGGGAAGCCATAGCCATTCAGATAGACCTGATCGATGTCATGCGCCGATTCTGCAATCCCTTCCTGCAGGATCTTCGCGCCCTCGTTGACCAACGCCAGCAAGCACCGCTCAAGGATCTCCTCCGAGCCGATATCCCGCCGATGAAACCCCAACCCTTCGCTGACGCTCAACACCAGCGCATCGACCTCGGGATCATGCTCGGCCTGACGGCTGCCCGGCTCGTAGTGGTAATAACCGTTGCCGGATTTCTGACCGAACCGACCCATTTCGCACAAACGGTTATCCACCTGAACCTCGGGCGCGTCCTGCCCCTTGCCGGCCAGTTCGCGGGCACGCCACTCGAGATCGATGCCGACCACGTCGTACATGCGAAACGGCCCCATGGCGAAACCGAAACTCTGCAACGCCGCATCGACCTGATGCGGATACGCCCCTTCGAGCAACATCTTGCGTGCTTCGAGCACATACGGATGGAGCATGCGGTTGCCGATAAAACCGTGGCAGTTGCCCGACACCACACTGACCTTGCCCATGCGCTTGCCCAGCTCAAGCGCGGCTTCGAGCACCGCCGGCGAGGTCTGCGCGCCACGGACTATTTCCAGCAACTTCATGATGTGCGCCGGGCTGAAGAAATGCAGACCCAGCACTTGAGTCGGGCGTCGTGTCGCGGCGGCAATGGCGTCGATGTCCAGCGCCGAGGTATTGCTCGCCAGCAGCGCTTCGGGCTTCAGCACGCCATCGAGTTCGCGGAAGATCTTCTGCTTGAGCTCGAGGTTTTCGTACACCGCTTCGATCACCAGGTCGACGTTGCGGATCGCCACATAGTCTGCCGCCGCACTGACACGGGCAATCCGCGCATCGGCCTCGGCCTGGTCGATCCGCCCCTGCCGCACGTTGTGCGCGTAGGTATCGGCCACGGTGGACAGCGCCTGCTCGAGCATCTGTGGATTGTTATCGACCCACTGCACTGACACGCCGGCGTTGGCCAGGCACATGACGATGCCGCGGCCCATGGTGCCGGCGCCGATCACGGCGGCCTGCTGAATAGCGAAGGATGTCTGGCTCATGTTGTTCTCTTGTTGGCGATCCGAAGACAGCCATCACCATAGTCAGCCATCGGGCATTTTTGAAGTTCATTGCCGTGATGATCGACATTCAGCAGATGGATTCGAGGCTCAAAGATGCGCCTGAGCCCAGGCCCGAACCTCGGCGTAAGGATATTCCTCCAGCGCCGCAAACCCGGAAATGGCCCGCGCCTTGAGCTTGGTAAACAACGGCACACTGATTCCGCACAGGAATCGGGTCAATCGCTCCGCCGACGGAGCACTGCCAGCGTGCTGCTGATGCCTGTGGATAAAATCGCCACACAACGCCGCAAAATTTTTATCCACAAGCGCCGGCAGTTCCGGAGGCGCCGGCAACCGGGCGACGTGCCCGTGACACACCGAGCAATGTCCGCACTGCTGCGGCGCATTGTGATCGCCAAAATATTCGGCCAGCCGATATCCGAGGCATCGCTCGGTGGCGAACAGCTCGAGCATGGCGTGAATCCGCGCCACTTCGGCTTGCTCATGGCGGGTGAAATACCCATGCAGTTCAGCGCTCAGGGCTTGGCTGTCGAAATCGCCGCGCAGGACGTTGTAGACCTCGGTCATCTGCTTGCTCTCAAGCTCGACCCAGCCCTTTTCCTGAAAGTAATCCAGCGCCTTCACCACCCGATTGCGCTCGGCGGAATACTGCTCGTACATCGCCTCGAAATTCACCGTGGCCCAGGTGCGCGCGCGGCTTGAGGTCTGGATGATCGCGGTAACGAAATCCCTTCGCTCGCCCTCGAAACGCTCAAGCAACGCCTCGGGCTCCAGCAAGTATTTGAAACGGTATTCGGCGTAGTACGCGTAGCGCGGGGCAATCAGCCCTCGCAGCTCCAGCTGCACCAGTAACGTCTTCAAAGGCAACGAACGAATGTTGCTCTGGTCTGCCAGCGGCCCGAGCAGAAATTCCCATTGGCCTTCGGGCGCGGCGGCCTGCAACTCGTCCAGCACATGACGAATGCCGTCCTGTTCCGGCGTGTCGCCATACACGAAGTTTTCCAGCACATTGAGGCTGTCGCGGTTGGCCAGCACCAGGCAGTCGGACGGCTGTCCGTCACGCCCGGCGCGGCCGATTTCCTGGCTGTAGTTTTCGATGGATTTGGGCAGGTCGAAATGCACCACGTTGCGGATGTCGCTCTTGTCGATGCCCATGCCGAACGCGATGGTGGCGACGATGCAATTGGACTGCCCGCCCATGAAGCGCTTCTGGATCCCGTCCCGTTGCTCATGGGGAAAACCGGCGTGATAAGCCTCCGCCTGAATGCCATTGCGCTCAAGATGTTCGGCAATCTGCTCGGCGGTTTTCTGCAGGGTGACGTAGACAATACTCGGCTGCCCCGCGCGCTCGCTCATCCACTCCACCAGCCGTCGGCGCTTGTCCTGCCCACGCACCGGCTCGACCAGCAGATTGAGGTTGGGTCGATAGAAACCGGTGGTCACCACATCTTCTGCCGCGATGGCGAATTTCGCCTGCATGTCGGCGATGACCTTCGGCGTTGCCGTGGCGGTCAGCAGCAGGGTCTGCGGGATGTTGAACTGGCGCTGGTAGTCCGGCAGCTTGAGGTAGTCGGGGCGGAAGTTGTGGCCCCATTCGGAGATGCAGTGCGCCTCGTCCACCACCAGCAGCGAGATCGGCACCTGCTGCAAAAAGTTGCGAAAGCGCTCGTTCTTCAAGCGCTCCACGGAAATCATCAGGATCTTCAGTTCGCCCGAACGGGCGCGAGCCATCACATCGTTGGCGTCTTCGCGGCTCTGCGCCGAATCGATGCTGCCTGCCGAAATCCCGTGTCGTCGCAAAAACTCGAGCTGATCCTGCATCAGCGCCAGCAGCGGCGAGACCACCAAAGTCAGGTGTGGCAGCAAGAGTGCCGGGACCTGGTAACAAAGGGACTTGCCGGAGCCGGTGGGAAATATCGCGGCGGCCGAGCGCCCGGCGAGAACGGCGCTGATTGCGGTCTCCTGGCCGGGTCGAAACTGTGGATAACCGAAAACCTGTTCCAGGGTGTTGTGCATTCGCTGTCACTCCGTTGACCGCTGTGATGCCAACAGCCTAGCGGGCGATCGCAGCGAGTCGAGAAAAGGTCGGGGGTCAAATCGATACGGGATGATACCCGACGACCTCCAGCCTTTGGCCAACGTCGTGACGGCGGGACTGTAACAGTGGGGCTACGGCTGCAACACCGCCACTCGCAATTGCTCGTTCAATAGCTGCTCATGCACGCCCTGGCTTTTGCTGGCCCACAGCGCATGGGCCGGGCTGATATCACCGGTGAATGCCGCCGCCAACTGACGCAGGTCGGCGACACTGCGCACCCGTGGACAGAACGCTTGCTCATCGCAGTTCTGGCTGGCGTTGCGATAGGTGGTGAGCAAACGATCCCATAGGCCGTCACGCACCTGGCGGATCGACTTGAGCTGCACATGCGGCACACCCAGACGTTGTTTCAGCCCGGATTCATCCAGGCCTTCGCTGGCCAGCAGTGCCTTGCCGAACATCAGCACTTCGGCGCGGGACGCCGTGTCGATGCTGGCCTGGGTCGTGAGTGCATCCGGCCATTCGGTGCGCTCCACTTGGGTGAGCACCAGTCCATTGCCCGCCTCGGAGGCCAACGCCAAACGACAACCACTGGCCCATAGCAAAACGATCGAGGCCATTCGTAGCCACTGCATACCTAATTCCCTTTAAGTCTGTGTCGGACGTTTGGAAACACCCCACGGATTCTGGCGCGCACCATACAGATCTTTAACGGGAATCGCCCGACAAACACGTAGGAAATTTCGCCCATCAGGGTTTGGCTGTGAAAAAGCCGCAAAAACGCGTAGGGCAAATGCCCGGACCCCGGAAAAACCCCTACGAATTCTGTCCATTGTGGCTGTCTTGTCCCACTCGACGGCACCCTTCTATAGTGGCCGGCGCGACTGAAAACACTGTGTCGGCCCGCCGAAGCGACTTCGTAAAGGACACGCCTCAATCATGAACATGTTCACACCGCTGAATACTCGTTTTCGCCCTCTCAAGACCTGCGACGGCGACAACCCGGTAATGGTCATCGACACCGCAGCAGCACCGGGTGATTTGCTCAATGCCGCCGATCAACGCCTGCGTGCCGCCAGTGATCTGCTGGAAACTCTTTACTGTTTGTGTTTCAAACAGGCCGACGTGAAAGATATCCCCAACATCGTCAATGCGCTTTATTTGTTGACGCAGGACGGCTGTGACTTGCTGGAAGTTGCCAGACAACGAATAAATAGTTAACGCCAGCTGACCAACTTACAAAGTTCGCAACAACCCCTCACTTCCATTACAACAAAGATTGGAACTAGCCTGTTTGCTCTTACATCAACCAAGAGCAATAACATGACTACGCTGACTATTTTCTTTTGCGGTACAGGTTCGACAAAGTTTGATAACGCCCACGAAAACTATTGGGACGGTGAATTGGTCTCCACACTTGCCTCTCATCACGTCGGTCGCGAGTTCGCCGAATGGATCGTGGTCGATGGCCCCGGCACCAGCAACCTGCAAGCCGATGAACTGTTCACCCAATCCAAGGACTACGGCCTCAGCGGGACCTTGTTCGGCAAGGGCTGGGAGGAAAACGTCCTGCACGCGATGAACATCATCAAAGGCAAGTGCGACTGGCAGCGCGAGCAACTGACCGAAGCGGAATACAACCGCCTCAAAGCCGCCGGCATCCCGATTGAAGAAGTAAAAGTCGAAGGCTCCTGGCTGTGGCGTAAATATAACTATGGCGATCGCAGCGTCACGCAACAGAAGTTACAGGAACAGATTATTAAAACCTTTCGCAAGGACGGTGTTATTCCAACAAAAGTCAATCTGGTGGGTTGGAGCCGCGGCGGTATCAGTTGTCATATGCTGGCCAATGCCATGTTCAGCGACAGTGCACTGAAAAACATTCCAGTGAATATCTTTGCCATCGACCCGGTGCCGGGCATCGGTAACTTTCAGGAACAACGGGTAAAGCTCAACGCCAACGTAAAAGAGTATGTGGGTTTCTATGCGCGGGATGAGCGCTCCAAGGGCTTCAGCTGCGCCATCCCACAAACTGCGACCGGCACCAAGACCAGCATCTTCCCCATGCCCGGCCGTCACGCCACCCTGGTCGGCAACGCCTCCGCCGACGGCAACAGTGGTCCAAAAGTGCTGGCAGAACCCGGCCTCATCGTCCGCCACTTTGCCGAGGTCTGCCTGAAACGCTGGGGCACCGTACTCGACAAAA
This sequence comes from Pseudomonas sp. GM25, assembly GCF_000282255.1. Classification (NCBI taxonomy): domain Bacteria; kingdom Pseudomonadati; phylum Pseudomonadota; class Gammaproteobacteria; order Pseudomonadales; family Pseudomonadaceae; genus Pseudomonas; species Pseudomonas sp. GM25. Next base: position 278,316 of record NZ_AKJQ01000029.1, read on the forward strand.
ACCTCAACCTCACCGACGCCGACCTTCGCAACCACACCGCCGCCATCGTCAACGCGGCAGCGAAATACAAGGCGATGGAGAAGTGCTCCTACACCTGGTTCACCGAGCTGGATCAGGGCGAACGCTACGTTTCGCTGGGCAGCAAAGGCGTTCCGTTTTCGACGGTGAAAGGCACGATCTTCAGCCCGGCGACAGGGCTGACCACGAGTGTGCTGGATGTTGAGGGGTATCGGGCGATTCGTTGAAAACCGTGATTGATCTGTAGGAACGACCTGCCGGAATCTGCATCCCGTTCCTACACGCAGCGGCGCCTTGTCTTCTATCGGCGCCGGTGGGCCAAAACCTATAGTTGTGACTGTCGCTGCCAATTCAGCGGCTCGGGCTTGGTCACCCGAATGGATCATGCATTCGCGTCCGCTGTATGCTGCCGGCACTCAATTGCCAGCAGCGTTATGGTGGCTGTGTTTGGGACGCTTTCGAGCGTGCCGGGTATGTGCATGATCCTCACCGGTTGACCAACCCGAACACAGTCGCCTCCAGTCGCTTGGTCACGATGTGGTGGCTTCATTCGAAGCAATTGAGGATCTAAAAAATGAAATCATGGAACGAGCTCCACTCCGATCGCTACCGCCCACTCGACTCCAACCTCACCGACACCAAGCCCCTCGTCATCGACACCGAAGCCAACCCGCAAGACATCCTCGAATGCGCCGTCCAGCGCCTGCGCGCCTCAAGCGACCTGCTGCAAACCCTCTACTGCCTCTGCTTCAAACACGCTGATGTCGAAGACATCCCGCACATCACCCACGCGCTCTACCTTCTCACCAAAGACGGTTATGACCTGCTCCAGGTCGCCCAGCAACGAATGCTCAACTGGAAAGCGCCGGCCTGACGAACTCCTCGGCAGGCGTGTTCACAGCTAGAACTGCCTGCCCCTATCTCGAACACTGACGCTGACATCTCCGGCGCGAAACTTAAGGATCAGAATTTTGCAAACTATTATTGATTGCGTACGATGGGAGCCATTGTTCAACCAAGGGCTTGCCTTCATGACCACTGAAACCATTGATCACAGCACTCTCACGCGACTGTTTGAGAACGGTTCGATCAGTAGCGCACATATCGTCGCCAAACCCGGTGGCTGGTCAATTCAGATTCAGCAAGGAAGCAAAGAATACTCACTGACCGCACAACGCAGTGGCCAGGTACGTCTGTTCAAGCGGTTCGAAACACTGGTGACCTACCTGCAAGGAGTGGGCATCAATCACTTCGATGTGGACACCTCCAGTTATGACCCTCTTCAGATAAAAACCTATGCCCGCCCTGATCGCGCCGAAGCGATGAAACAAGCTCATGAAGCAGCTGCGTATGAGGAATGGGTCAAGCAACAGGTACAAATCAGCATTGATGACCCAAGACCCAGCGTCAGCGATGAAGACGCTCGCAGGATATTTGCCGCCAAGCGGGATGCCCTGCGTCAGCGAGTACGTTGATGAGGTTGGTCTGGCGCCAAGAGGCGCTGGATGACCGAGACAACATCATGGAGCGTATCGGCCAGGAAAATCCCGCTGCAGCGATTGAACTAGATGAGGCCTTCGAACTGAAAGGAGAAAGCGCTCGGCACCACCCAGCCCTGTACCGAAAAGGTATCGCGGGAGGTACCCGCGAAATCGTCGTCACTCCAAACTACGTCATCATCTACACAGTCAAAGTTGATGTTGTGGAAATGCTACGAGTGCTGCATACCAGACGGCAATGGCCATGATGGCTGGAGAGAAAATGCTAGGAGTTCGCGCCTCCTTAAGTAGCATTATTCTGGCTGTTTAACGCGGATTGTGCGGGAATAATGGCAGTTGATCTGACAATGAAATCCAACCCGTCACCCACAAAAAAGCCGCCCTCAAGAGGCGGCTTTTCATTCACCAGAACTAAGTCTTACAACTTAGGCCCGGCAGCCTTGATCGCGTCGCTCACTTCGAACTTCTTGAAGTTCTCGATGAACAGACCGGCCAGTGCTTTTGCAGCTTCGTCGTACGCAGCCTTGTCAGCCCAGGTGTTGCGTGGGTTGAGCAGGTTGGTTTCGACGCCCGGTACGGCCAGTGGCACGTCCAGGTTGATGGTGTCCAGGTGCTCGGTGGCTGCACCGATCAGCGCGCCGCTCTGGATCGCTGCGATCACTGCACGAGTGGTCGGGATGTTGAAGCGTTTGCCGACGCCGTAGCCGCCGCCGGTCCAGCCGGTGTTGACCAGGTAGACCTTGGAGCCGAAGCCGCGGATGCGTTTGATCAGCAGTTCAGCGTATTCGCCGGCCGGACGCGGGAAGAACGGTGCGCCGAAGCAGGTGGAGAAGGTCGACTTGATGCCGCTGCCCGAACCCATTTCAGTCGAGCCCACCAGAGCGGTGTAGCCGGACAGGAAGTGGTAGGCCGCTTGTTCTTCGTTGAGGATCGATACTGGCGGCAGGACGCCGGTCAGGTCGCAGGTCAGGAAGATCACAGCGTTAGGCTCGCCGCCCAGGTTCTTCTCGGAACGCTTGGCAACGTGCTCCAGCGGGTAGGCCGCGCGGCTGTTCTGGGTCAGGCTGACATCGGCGTAGTCGGCGTGCTTGGCATCGTCGATCACGACGTTTTCCAGTACCGCGCCGTGCTTGATGGCTTTCCAGATGACCGGCTCGTTCTTCTCGGACAAGTCGATGCACTTGGCGTAGCAGCCGCCTTCGATGTTGAAGACAACGCCTTCGCCCCAGCCGTGTTCGTCGTCACCGATCAGGTAACGGCTTTCGTCGGCGGACAGGGTTGTCTTGCCGGTGCCCGACAGACCGAAGAACAGGGTCACGTCGCCTTCTTCGCCGATGTTGGCAGCGCAGTGCATTGGCAGCACGTCAGCGGCCGGCAACAGGAAGTTCTGCACGGAGAACATGGCTTTCTTCATTTCACCGGCGTAACGCATGCCGGCGATCAGCACTTTCTTCTGAGCGAAGTTGATGATCACGCAACCGTCGGAGTTGGTGCCGTCACGCTCAGGCACGCACTCGAAGTTGGCGACGTTCAGCACTTGCCACTCTTCGCGACCGGCCGGGTTGTACTGAGCCGGGTTGATGAACAGGCAACGACCGAACAGGTTCTGCCAGGCAGTCTGGGTGGTCATCTTCACGGCCAGGTAGTGATCTTCGGCCGCGCCTACATGCACGTGGGAAACGAAATGCTCTTGCGCGTTGTTGAATGCTTCAACACGAGCCCACAGCGCGTCGAACTTGTCGGCCGGGAACTTGCGGTTGATCGGGCCCCAGGCAATGGCAGCCTGGGTGGAAGGCTCTTCAACGATGAAACGGTCGACTGGCGAACGGCCGGTGCGGTGACCGGTGCGAACTACCAGAGCGCCGGTATCGGCAAGCTCGCCTTCACCGCGGTTCAGGGCTTCTTTTACCAGATCATCAACACTCAGATCGGTGTACACGGCGTTATTGGCTTGCGTCATGAGGTTCCCCGTCGGCCAGTGGCCGAGTGTGCTCCAAACGTTTTGTAGTAGAAAGTCGTGCACTACTACCGCGAAAAAAGTGGGCCGGATTATGCCAGAAAAGCCCAAAAAGAGTAGGGCCCTCCCGTCGTAACGGCGTTATTCCGTCGTTGAGCAGTGAATTTACCTGCGCTGAACCGTTTTAGTGCCGGGTATCTGACGGCGTCTCGACGCCCGCGCCAGCGAACAATTGAGCGATATCTGCCGCATCGAACAGGTAGCGCTGGTTGCAGAACTGGCAATCGATCTCGACTTTTCCACCTTGCTCGGCCACGAGCGCCTGCGCATCTTCCAGACCCAGGCTGACCAGTGCATTGCCCGAACGCTCGCGGGAGCAACTGCAGTGGAAGCGCAGTTTCTGCACATCGAACAGACGAACCTGCTCTTCATGGTAGAGGCGATGCAGAACCGTTTCGTTGTCCAGGCTCAACAGTTCATCAGCGGTCAGGGTGGTGCCCAGCGCGGTGATGTGCTGCCAGCTGGCGGCGCGTTCTTCTTCGTCTTTCAGGCGATCGGCCGGCAGTTGCTGCAGCAACAGACCACGGGCACGACGGCCGTCGGCGCAGAGCTTGAAGCGGGTGCCGACCTGCTGGGACATGACGAAATAGTTGGTGAAGCAGTCGGACAGGGTTTCGCCGTCGAGGTCGACGATGCCCTGATAACGCTGTCCGGCGATCGGGTCGACGGTCAAGGCCAGGACACCGTTCGGCATCAGGTCGCCGAGGGTCGCGTCGGCCGGAATCTGCTCGGCGTGATAGCGCGCCAGGCCACGGATTTCGCGCTCGCTGGAGCATTCGATCATCAGCAGCGGGATCGGGCCTTCGGAGCGCGCCTGAAGAATCAGCAAGCCATCGAATTTCAGGGTGCCCACCAGCAACGACGCGGCAGCCATCAGTTCGCCCAGCAATTGCGCAACCGGCTCCGGGTACGGGTGCTTGGCGAGCACTTCGGCATAGCTGCGCTCCAGCGACACCAGTTCGCCGCGCGTGTCGCTGTCATCGAAGATGAAGCGTTGGGTGTAATCGGTATCGAGGAAATCGGTCATAGGTCTGGGTATCTGAATGTGATGACAAAATGGTTACAAAGAATGAAAATCCCGCGCTTCTGGCATCCTTTTTGATGCCGATGTTCAGCCACGGGAGGCATTTTATGAACAATCCGGGTTTGTTCCAATCAAGGTGGAACCTCGGCCGGCTGGTTCTGTGCAACATCGTGCCATTGGCACTACTGGCTTTCTGGTTATGGCCTACGGGTCAGATGCTGTGTGTGATTTTCGACGAGTGGCTGTTCCGCACACTCAATGCACCGCTGGCCAGCAACCCCATATGGCTCCACATCTGGGCAATTGCAAGTCTGCGACCGTTCGACATCGTCGTCGGCCTGATTCTGCTGACGCTGCTGATCAAGGGCGACTGGGTGTTCAGGGCGATTGACGTGCGTCGCGCCTTTTTCGGATTTTTTTCGATCCTGCTGCTGATGGTGGTGATCCGCGCGCTGTTTTCCAAGTTCGCCGATCACATGGGCTGGCAGCACAGCAGCCCGTCGATGGTGCTTGAAGGCGCGGTGCATATCAGCGATTACTTCCCGCATCTGGAGAAGACCTGGGAACTGAAGGATCGCTCGAGCCAGAGCTTTCCTGGTGACCATGCTTCGGTGCTGCTGATCTGGGCGCTGTTCATGGGCGTGTTCAGCCGCACGGTCGGCCAGTTCCTGGTGATCTGGGGCCTGGCGCTGCTGTTCATGCTGCCGCGCCTGGTCGCCGGTGCACATTGGGGCCAGGACGATTACATCGGCGGCATGCTGCTGGCAGTGTGGGCACTGGGCTGGGGTTACTACACGCCGTTTGCTTATCACGCGGCGAACTTCTGGCTGAAGGTCACAGCGCCGGTTTTCCGGCTGCTGGGCAAACTCCCGATGGTTTCGCGGATGAGTGTGGTGTCCGCGCAGTAATCAACGGTTACTGAAAAAAACGCAGCCGCCGGCGGGTCTTGAACCCAGGCCGGCAGGCTGCGTTTTTTTTATTCGCCGCTACTGTTCCCACGAAATTTAAACAGATCCCGACGCTGCTTCTTGCTCGGTTTGCCATCGGTGGTCACGCCCAGAGCGCCCGCCTTGCGCATCGCCGCAGCCGCTTCACGTTTGGCAATACTCGCCTCGGTCTCGGCATACAGCGTCTGCGCCTCAGGTGCACCGCGACGCACGATCGACAGGGCCTGAACCACAACGGTCTTCTCGTCGAAGCCGGTGCGAATCTCGAACTCATCGCCAATGCGTGGCTCTTTGCCAGGCTTGCAGCGCTCTCCCCGACAATGCACCTTGCCGCTCTCGATGGCAGCTTTAGCCAAGGCGCGAGTCTTGAAAAAACGCGCGGCCCACAGCCACTTGTCGAGACGGACCTTGTCGTCCTCTTCCTGTTTTTGCGCCATATGAATTCCTCGTTCAGCCAGTAGTCGGAACTGTACTACCGATTCTGTCGGGCGCAAGAATCCAGCCCTCCAGATAAACTGTGATCTTCGCCGGTTCAACGGCATGGAGTGATCGAGTGACCAAATTTCCGTCTTCATTGACCTCGCCCAAATCCGGGTGCCTGGGCTGCCAGCAAAGCGAGCCGCTGGGCTTCGACTTTTCCTTCGCGTATCAGCCCATCGTGGATCTGCGTGACGAGTCGGTGTACGCCTACGAGGCACTGGTTCGTGGTGCGGCTGGTGAAGGCGCTTTAACCGTGTTGGATCAGGTTACAGAAGATAACCGCTACCGTTTCGACCAGCTCTGCCGGACTCGCGCCATCGAAGGTGCAGCCGAGCTTAATATGCAGACACACTTGTCGATCAACTTCATGCCCAACGCCGTCTATCGTCCAGAGTTATGCATTCGCAGCACCCTGGAGGCCGCCAGAAAACACAATTTCCCGATCGACCGGCTGATTTTCGAAACACTGGAAAGCGAGCACGTAGATAACTATCGCCATTTGACCAATATTCTGCGTGAATACCGCGAATTCGGCTTCAAGACGGCCATCGACGATTTCGGTGCCGGCTATTCGGGGCTCAATCTGCTGGCCGATTTCCAACCGGACCTGATCAAGCTCGATATGGCGCTGATCCGCGATATCGACCGTGACCGTGTTCGTCAGGCTATCGTTCGGGGGATTGTCACAATCTGTGCGGAGTTGGACGTTACAGTCATCGCCGAAGGCATAGAGAGTGCGGGTGAACGGGATTTCCTGGCGGACTGCGGAATATTTCTGATGCAGGGTTACTGGTTCGCCAGACCCGCATTCAAAGCGTTAGCCCAGGTGTCCCCTGAAGCGTGGACGCGTTAATCGTTGGTTTTTTCCATTGAAGACATTTGACCATTTGACCGTTATCGGTCTGCGCGAGTGGGTGGCGCTTCCGGATCTGGGAGTCGCTGGCCTTCGGGCAAAAATCGACACCGGCGCCAGCACCTCCAGCCTGCATGCCACCGACATCGAGCCGTTCGAACGTGACGGCGAGAAGTGGGTGCGCTTCACTGCGCACCTGGGCACTGTCGTGCAGTTGCGTCATCGGCGATGTGAAGCGCCGCTGGTCGCCCGCAAGACCATCAAGAGTTCGAACGGTCAGGCCCAGGTGCGCTACGTGATCAGCACCACCCTGGCCCTGGGTGACCGGGTCTGGCCGATCGAGTTCACCCTTGCTTGCCGCAAGTCCATGCGCTATCGCCTGTTGCTCGGTTCCAAAGCCCTGATCGACGGCCAGCTGGTGGTCAATCCGGGCATCAAATATGTACAAGACAAGCCGGTGTTCCCGGTATCTACCTCCTCCACAGGTGTTGCATGAAGATCGCTGTGCTGTCGCGGAACCCGCGTCTGTATTCCACCCGCCGTCTGGTCGAAGCCGGAACCGAACGCGGGCATGAAATGGTGGTGATCGACACCTTGCGCGCCTATATGAACATTGCCAGCCACAAGCCGCAGATCCACTACCGCGGCAAGCCGCTGGAGGGTTTCGATGCAGTGATCCCGCGGATCGGCGCGTCGGTGACGTTTTATGGCTGCGCAGTGTTGCGCCAGTTTGAAATGATGGGCGTGTTTCCGCTCAACGAATCGGTGGCCATCGCCCGCTCGCGGGACAAGCTGCGTTCGCTGCAATTGCTGTCGCGCCGGGGCATCGGTTTGCCGGTGACCGGCTTTGCCCACTCGCCGGACGATATTCCCGACCTGATCGACATGGTCAACGGCGCACCGCTGGTGATCAAGGTGCTGGAAGGCACTCAGGGCATCGGCGTGGTGTTGTGTGAAACCGCGACGGCGGCTGAGTCGGTGATCGAGGCGTTCATGGGCCTGAAGCAGAACATCATGGTGCAGGAATACATCAAGGAGGCCGGCGGCGCCGATATCCGTTGCTTCGTGGTCGGCGACAAGGTGATCGCCGCTATGAAGCGTCAGGCCAAGCCCGGCGAGTTCCGCTCCAACCTGCACCGGGGCGGCAGCGCCAGCCTGATCAAGATCACCCCGGAAGAACGCATGACTGCGCTGCGTGCAGCCAAGGTCATGGGGCTGTCGGTGGCGGGTGTGGATATCCTGCGCTCCAACCACGGGCCGCTGGTGATGGAAGTGAACTCGTCACCGGGTCTGGAAGGCATCGAAACCACCACGGGCAAGAACGTGGCGGGGATCATCATCGAGCATCTCGAGAAGAATGGCGGGCCGAACATGACCCGCACAAAAGGCAAGGGTTGAACCTTGAATCAGGCGGCCGCAAGGCCGCCTGAAACTTAAACCGCGTCTCGCGGCAGCATCAATCCCAGCGGTAACCGGACCCGTGCTTCCAGTCCGCCACCGGAGCGGTTGCGCAGTTCGACATTGCCGCCGTGCATCGAAGCAATCCGCTTCACAATCGCCAGTCCCAGCCCGGTGCCCTTCCCGCCACGCGCACGATCGCCCCGGGTGAACGGGTTGAAGATCGCCTCAAGTTCGGAAGGATCGATTCCCGCCCCACGGTCCATCACGCTCAGCACCACGTACGGCGCGCTGGTGTCACCGGACACATAGGCCGCGACGTCCACGCTGCCACCGGCATGATTCAACGCGTTGCCAATCAGGTTGTTCAGCAAGCGTTTCATCGACACCCGACGCAGCGGGAACGGCTGGATCGGTTCCAGGCGCAGGCGCACTTTCTCTTCGGTCTGGTTATAGGGCGCCGCCACTTCGCGCACCAGATCGCTGAGGTCCACCTCCTCCACCGACTCGTCCCGACCATCACGAATGAAGGCGAGGAACTGGTCGAGGATCGCGTCCATGTCTTCGATGTCGCGCACCATGTCGTCGGTCAGATCGGTGCGGTCGCCCATCAACTCCAGTGACAGCCGCAAACGGGTCAGCGGCGTGCGCAAGTCATGGGATACCCCGGCGAGCATCAGCTCACGCTCGCGACCGGCCTGCTCGACGTCTTCGGCCATCTGGTTGAAGGCACGATAAACCTCGGCCATCTCGCTGGGGGTGTCGCTGATCGGCAGGCGCACGCTGCGGCCCTGGCCGAGTTGCCGGGCGGCGTAGACCAAACGCTTCAGTGGTTGGTTGAGCTGGCTGACGAAAATCCACGCAGACGCCGTGGACAGCAGACCGATCGCAAGGAACCAGCCGAGCACGTTCCAGATTTTCTGACCGCGCAACGGGTGCGGGTACAACGGCACTTTCAACCAGCCATCACCGAGGCTCGGCGCGCGAACCCACAAGGCCGGCGGCGAGTGCATGCGCAAGCGCACTTCGGTGTCGGCACCCAGTTCCGCCTGCATCTGCCGCTGGTAGATTTCGCTGTACGGCCAGTGCTGTTCGCCTTCCGGCACACCGGCCCCGACCACCCGGATCAGGGTCGCGGCATCGGCGATTTTCGCGCGGTTCTCTTCGTCGGCGGCCCAATAGGCGCGCAGCGTCAGGGCGACGCCGTGGCTGTATTGCCGATCCACCAGCACGTCCTCGTTCATCAACAGATAAACCAGGGTCAATGCCTTGGAAAACAATACGACGATGAGCACCAGCCACAGGGTGCGGGAGAAGAAACTTTGGGGGAACCAGACGGGGGTTTTCATGGATAACCGCTACACACTTGCAGGAGCGAGCAATGCTCGCATATTGCGGATTGCGAGTCTGCGCGGACGGCGTTTCCGACCGTTTCCCGCAGACCCGCTCCTACAAATCACCCATCACTTGGTGGAGTTGCCATCCGGCACGAACACGTAGCCGACACCCCAGACAGTCTGGATGTAGCGCGGCTTGGACGGATCGGGTTCGATCATCCGGCGCAGACGGGAAATCTGCACGTCGATGGAACGCTCCAGGGCATCCCACTCACGGCCACGGGCCAGGTTCATCAGCTTGTCGCGGGTCAGCGGCTGACGGGCGTTCATCACCAGGGCCTTGAGCACCGCAAACTCACCGGTGGTGAGCATGTGCACTTCGTCGCCGCGTTTGAGTTCGCGGGTGGCCAGGGACAGCACGTAGTCGCCGAACGTGACGTTTTCTTCTTCACTGCCCGGCGCGCCCGGCACCGGCGCGGCCTGACGGCGCAGCACGGCTTTGACGCGAGCCATCAGCTCGTCCGGGTTGAACGGCTTGGCCAGGTAATCGTCGGCGCCCAGTTCCAGGCCCTTGATACGGCTCAGCTCGTCGCCCTTGGCGGTGAGCATGATGATCGGAATCTGATTGTTCGCGCCACGCAGGCGGCGGCAAGCGGTCAGGCCGTCTTCGCCCGGCAGCATCAGGTCGAGGACGACCAGGTTGAACACTTCACGCGACAGCAGACGGTCCATCTGCTCGGTATTCGGTACGGCGCGGGCACGGTAGCCCTTGCTGACGAAAAAGCGTTCCAGCAGGCTGCTCAGCCCCGGATCGTCGTCAACGATGAGAATTTTTTCGCCTTCAGCAGTTTGTGCAGTGCTGCTCATTGGATGCTCCTTTTAGCTCGGCGCGCATTATGGCGTAGCTGCCGTTATACGCACCGTGTGCATTGTTAGCAGATTTTTCCTTCACTGCCAGAAAACCGGGGTTTGTGCCTACAGACTGCGTCGCCCCCGAATGACAGAACGCTGGTTATAATGCGCGGCCTTTTGTGTCAGGCAACGTCTGAATCGTTACCGCAGGTGGCCGTCCTTTATTTTCATGGGCGCCGCAGTAATTGTTCGATTTCACGGGTCAACGGGATGCCTTTTGACCCAGGCAGCGGCCAGCATCAAGCCGCCCCACCAGACTCCGGGCCTTCATTTACGCGCCTGCGAGCCTGCTTTCACAATTTGTCAGGTGGTTTTATGGACAGCATCAACAGCCGCATCGCCGAGGAACTCGGCGTACGCCCACAACAGGTCGAAGCGGCCGTCGCGCTACTCGATGAAGGCTCTACCGTTCCCTTCATCGCCCGTTACCGGAAAGAAGTGACCGGCAGCCTCGATGACACCCAATTGCGTCATCTGGAAGAGCGTCTGCGCTACCTGCGAGAACTCGACGAACGGCGCATCAGCATTCTTTCCAGCATCCAGGAGCAGGGCAAACTCACCCCTGAGCTGGAGCGCGAAATCAAACTCGCTGACACCAAGACCCGCCTCGAAGACTTGTACCTGCCGTACAAGCAGAAGCGCCGCACCAAGGGCCAGATCGCCCTGGAAGCCGGCCTCGGCGAACTGGCCGACGGTCTGTTCAACGACCCGTCGCTGGCCCCTGAAGCCGAAGCCGCGCGCTTCATCGACGCCGAAAAAGGCGTGGCCGACGCCAAGGCAGCGCTGGAAGGCGCCAAGTACATCCTCATGGAGCGCTTCGCCGAAGACGCCAACCTGCTGAAAAAACTGCGCACCTACCTGAAACAGGAAGCCACTCTCAGTGCCCGCGTGATCGCCGGCAAGGAAGAGGAAGGCGCGAAATTCCGCGATTACTTCGAACACGACGAACCGCTGAAAAGCATGCCGTCGCACCGCGCGCTGGCGATTTTCCGTGGCCGCAACGAAGGCATTCTCAGCTCCGCGCTGAAAGTCGGCGAAGAGCTGCCGGGCACCCTGCACCCGTGCGAAGGCATGATCGGCCAGCACGTCGGCATCCAGAACCAGAACCGTCCGGCCGACAAATGGCTCGGCGAAGTGGTGCGCTGGACCTGGAAGGTCAAGCTCTACACACACCTGGAAACCGACCTGCTCGGCGAGCTGCGCGACGGCGCCGAAACCGAAGCGATCAATGTGTTCGCCCACAACCTGCACGACTTGCTGCTGGCCGCTCCGGCCGGCCCGCGCGCCACCCTGGGCCTCGACCCGGGCCTGCGTACCGGTTGCAAGGTTGCGGTGGTCGACTCCACCGGCAAACTGCTGGATCACGCCACGGTTTACCCGCACGTGCCGCACAACAAATGGGATCAGACCATCGCCATTCTGGCCGCTCTGTGCGCCAAGCACTCGGTCGACCTGATCGCCATCGGCAACGGCACCGCCAGCCGTGAAACCGACAAACTGGCCATCGAGCTGATCAAAAAATACCCAGCGATGAAAATGACCAAGGTCATGGTCTCCGAAGCCGGCGCATCGGTGTACTCGGCATCGGAACTGGCAGCCAAGGAATTCCCGGATCTGGACGTGTCGATCCGTGGCGCGGTATCGATTGCCCGTCGCCTGCAGGATCCACTGGCCGAACTGGTGAAAATCGATCCGAAATCCATCGGTGTCGGCCAGTACCAGCACGACGTGTCGCAGCTGAAACTGGCGCGTGGTCTGGACGCCGTAGTCGAGGACTGCGTGAACGCCGTGGGCGTGGACGTCAACACCGCCTCCGTGGCACTGCTGGCGCGGATCTCCGGCCTCAACGCAACCCTGGCGCAGAACATCGTGACTCACCGTGACGAACACGGCGCGTTCAAGACCCGCGCTGCCTTGAAGAAAGTCGCACGTCTGGGCGAGAAAACCTTCGAACAGGCCGCCGGCTTCCTGCGTGTGATGAACGGCGACAACCCGCTGGACTCCTCGGCCGTTCACCCGGAAGCGTATCCGCTGGTGCAACGCATCGCCGCTGAAACCGACCGCGACATTCGCTCGCTGATCGGCGACGCCTCGTTCCTCAAGCGTCTGGATCCGAAGAAATTCACCGACGAGACCTTCGGTCTGCCAACCGTCACCGACATTCTGCAAGAGCTGGAAAAGCCGGGCCGCGACCCGCGTCCGGAGTTCAAGACCGCCGAGTTCCAGGAAGGCGTCGAAGACCTGAAGGACCTGCAACTGGGGATGATCCTCGAAGGCGTGGTGACCAACGTGACCGCGTTCGGTGCGTTCGTCGACATCGGCGTGCATCAGGACGGTCTGGTGCACATTTCGGCGCTGTCGGAGAAATTCATCAAGGATCCGCGCGAAGCGGTGAAGGCCGGTGACGTGGTGAAAGTGAAGGTCATGGAAGTCGACATCCCGCGCAAACGCGTCGGCCTGTCGATGCGCATGAGCGACACCCCGGGCGAGAAAATCGACGGTGCCCGTGGCTCGCGTCCGGGCTCGGCGCCACGCCAGTCGCAGGGTTCGGCGCCGCGCAAGGAAAGCACCCCGGCGGCTCCAGCCAATAACGCGATGGCGTCGCTGTTTGCCAACGCCAAGCAGTTGAAGAAACGCTGATGGACATTCCGGCCGGGCTCGTCGAGAGCGCGTTTTTCAAGCTGTTGGGCTGCCGTCTGCACAGTCTGGAAACCGGGGTGGCGCAAGTCGCCCTCGCGCTGGAACCCGAACTGCGCAATCGCGGCGGCAAGCTGCACGGCGGCGCACTGTTCAGTCTGGTGGATATTGCCATGGGGCTGGCCTGTTCCAGCACCCATGGCTTCGACCAGCAGAGCGCGACCATCGAGTGCAAGATCAACTACATCCGCGCCGTCTCTGAAGGCGAGGTGATGTGCACGGCGCGGGTGATCCACCCGGGCCGGCGCACGCTGGTGGTCGAAGCCGACGTGATGCAGGGCGACAAACTGGTCGCAAAAGCGCAAGGCACGTTCGCTGTCCTGTAGATGTTGTTCATCATTTTGAGTTAATTTCGGCGCTGTGATCGCAGCGTCGGAGTTTTCCTCGCCCGCGTCTGCCAGATTCAGGGACTGAAGTTGGCGTTTCCAATGGGGCTTTCATGGCCCGAAAACCAGGCGAAAACGCCAGTTTCAACTTCACCCTTGTAGACCGTCCTGCCCACCCCCATATTGGGGCGACTGACGCGTGAAGGAATCCAAATTGAGCGAACTTCTCAACCGCCGCCTGGCTCTGCTCGGCGAGCGCGCTAACCTCTCTCTGCTTGAGCAGTGCCTTCACGGTATCGAACGTGAATGCCTGCGCGTGACCGGCGAAGGCCGCCTGGCCCAAACGCCGCACCCTGAAGCCCTGGGTTCCGCGCTGACCAACGAACAGATCACGACCGACTATTCCGAGTCGCTGCTGGAGTTCATCACGCCCGCCCTGCCAGACCCGGCCGACACCCTGGCGAGCCTGGACAAGATTCATCGCTTTGCCTACAGCAAGCTCGGCAACGAGTACCTGTGGAGTCCATCGATGCCGTGCCCGTTGCCGGCCGAGGAAGACATCCCGATCGCCTATTACGGCACCTCCAACATCGGTCAGCTCAAGTACGTCTACCGCAAGGGTCTGGCCCTGCGTTACGGCAAGACCATGCAGTGCATCGCCGGGATTCACTACAACTTCTCCCTGCCGGAAAAGCTCTGGCCGTTGCTGAAAGAGGCCGAAGGCTTCGTCGGCACCGACCGGGATTTCCAGTCGTCGTCCTATATCGCGCTGATCCGCAACTTCCGCCGCTACAGCTGGCTGCTGATGTACCTGTTCGGTGCTTCGCCGGCGCTGGACGCCGGTTTCCTGCGCGGTCGTGCGCACCAGTTGGAACAGCTGGATCCGGACACCCTGTACCTGCCCTACGCCACCAGCCTGCGCATGAGCGACCTCGGTTACCAGAGCAATGCCCAGGCCGGCCTGACGCCGTGCTACAACGACCTGGCGAGCTACACCGACAGCCTACGCAAAGCGGTGGCCACACCGTACGCGCCGTACGTCGAAGTCGGCACGCACCAGGATGGCGAGTGGGTGCAACTGAACACCAATATCCTGCAGATCGAAAACGAGTACTACTCGAACATCCGCCCGAAACGCGTGACCTATACCGGCGAGCGGCCGATCCAGGCCTTGATGGCCCGTGGCATTCAGTACGTCGAAGTGCGCTGCCTGGACATCAACCCGTTCCTGCCGATGGGCATCGACCTCACCGAATCGCGCTTCCTCGACGCGTTCCTGCTGTACTGCGCGCTGAACGAAAGCCCGCTGCTGACCAACAACTCCTGCGGCAATGCCACCTCCAACTTCCTCAGCGTGGTCAAGGAAGGTCGCCGTCCGGGCCTGCAATTGCAGCGCGACGGCCAACCGGTCGAGCTGAAGGAATGGGCCGCCGAACTGCTGGAAAAAATCGCTCCGCTGGCGGCGCTGCTGGATCAAAGCCACGGCGGCGATGCCCACAGCAAGGCACTCGATGCGCAGCTGGCCAAGGTCAAGGATTCGTCCCTGACGCCTTCGGCCCAGGTGCTGGCGGCGATGGCAGCGCACAAGGAAAGCTTCGCGCAATTCTCCCTGCGCCAGAGCCAGGCTCACGCCGAGTTCTTCCGCAGCGAGCCGTTGGCGGCTGAGGAACAGGCGAAGTTCGAAGAACTGGCGCGGTCTTCGCTCGCGCAACAGGCTGAGCTGGAGCAGAACGAGGTGGGCGATTTCGACGTGTTTGTCGGGTCGTATCAGGCGAGCATTTTGGCGATCAGCAACTGATCGTTTGTCATTGGATTGATCGTTCCCACGCTCTGCGTGGGAATGCCTCAAGGAACGCTCTGCGTCCCAGTGACGCGGAGCGTCACAAGCTGAATTCCCACGCAGAGCGTGGGAACTATCAAATACCCCCGGCTTAGATTTTTCCGCTCATAAGCTCATTCTAAAAAGTTATTTATTTTTAGATTCTTAGATCATTTAGTCTCCTTTCACGCCGACGCTCGGTCGCCTGATATGGAGCTCTTCAATGAAACTGAATTTCCCGCTTCGCCTGCTGGCCGTGGCCTCTCTGGCTGCTGCGAGTTTCCTGGCTCAGGCCGCCGACCTCACCGTCGCCTACCAGACCACCGTTGACCCGGCGAAAGTCGCCCAGGCCGACGGTGCCTACGAGAAAGCCACCAAGGCCGACATCAACTGGCGCAAGTTCGATAACGGTGCCGACATCATTGCCGCCATCGCCTCCGGCGACGTGCAGATCGGCTACCTCGGTTCCAGCCCGCTGACCGCCGCGATCACTCGCAAAGTCCCGGTGGAAACCTTCCTCATCGCCACCCAGATCGGCGCCGCCGAAGCACTGGTCGCCCGCGATGGCTCCGGCATCAAGACCCCGCAGGATCTGGTCGGCAAGAAAATCGCCGTGCCGTTCGTGTCCACCGGTCACTACAGCCTGTTGGCCGCACTGAAGCACTGGAACATCGACCCGTCGAAAGTCACCGTCCTCAACCTCGCCCCGCCAGCGATCATTGCCGCCTGGAAACGCGGTGACATCGACGCCACCTACGTTTGGGATCCGGCGCTGGGTGTGGCCAAGGAGAACGGCAAAGTGCTGATCACTTCCGGTGAGCTGGCCAAGTTCGGCGCGCCGACCTTCGACGCCTGGATCGTGCGCAAGGACTTCGCCGAGAAGCACCCGGAAATCGTCACCGCGTTCGCCAAGGTCACCCTCGACGCCTACGCCGACTACCGCAAGGATCCGAAAGCCTGGCTGGCCAATCAGAGCAACGTCGACAAGCTGGTGAAACTCTCGGGCGCCAAGGCCAGCGACATCCCATTGCTGCTGCAAGGCAACGTCTACCCGCTGGCAGCGGATCAGGTCAGTGACCTCGGCGCGCCGACCACCAAAGCCATCACCGACACCGCTGCGTTCCTCAAGGAGCAAGGCAAGGTCGAAGCGGTACTGCCGGACTACGCGCCGTACGTCAGCGCCAAGTACATCACCAACTGATCGGGAGTTCATTACGATGGCCTTGCTACAGCTGGAGCGCATCAGCGCACAGTACCCCGGCAGCCCGGAACCGGTACTGTCCGACATTTCCCTGACCCTCGGCCCTCAGCAATTGCTGGTGGCCCTCGGCCCGTCCGGCAGTGGCAAGACTTCGCTGTTGAACCTGATTGCCGGCTTCGTCGAACCGAGCGCCGGCCGTATCACCCTCGACAACGTGCCGGTCAAAGGCCCGAGCGCCGAGCGCGGCGTGGTGTTCCAGGACGACGCCCTGCTGCCCTGGCAGGATGTGCTGGCCAACGTGGCTTTCGGTCTGGAACTGGCCGGTGTGGCCAAGGACAAACGCGAACAGCGCGCCCGGGAAATGCTCGCGCTGGTCGACCTTTCCGGTTTTGAACACCGTCGCATCTGGCAGCTTTCCGGCGGTCAGAAGCAGCGTGTTGGCCTGGCCCGCGCCCTCGCGGCCGACCCGCGTGTGTTGCTGATGGACGAGCCCTTCGGCGCCCTCGACGCCTTCACCCGCGAACAGATGCAGGAGTTGTTGCTGCAAGTCTGGCAACGCACCGCCAAACCGGTGTTCCTGATTACCCACGACATTGAAGAAGCGGTGTTCCTCGCCACTGACCTGATTTTGCTCGCGCCGAATCCGGGGCAGATCGTCGAGCGTCTGCACCTCGACTTCGGCCAGCGCTACGCCGCCGGCGAATCGGCGCGGTCGATCAAGTCCGATCCGCGCTTCATCGAAACCCGCGAACACGTGCTGGCCAAAGTGTTCTCGCAACGCAGCGCCGTTCAGCGGCAGGAGCGCGCATGAGCAGTTACGACGTTTCCGCCACCGCAGTGAAACCCACCGCCACGTCGGTGGTGATTCCCGTGCGCCGCAGCCTCAGCACTCGCTGGATCAGCCTGCTGACCCTGTTCGCGTTGCTGGTGATCTGGTGGGCCGTCACGGCCACCGGCCTGATCGAACCGCTGTTCCTGCCGCCACCGTCCGCCGTGCTGCAAAAAGGCTGGTTGCTGGCGACCACGGGCTACATGGATTCGACGTTGTGGCAGCACCTGGGCGCGAGCCTCAGCCGCATCGGCCTGGGCCTTGGTTTTGCGATTCTGACTGCGGTGCCGGTGGGCATTGCCATCGGTGCCAACCGCATCGCCCGTGGCGTGCTGGATCCGCTGATCGAGTTCTACCGGCCGATTCCGCCACTGGCTTATCTGCCGCTGATCGTGATCTGGTGCGGTATCGGCGAGTTGTCGAAAGTGCTGCTGATCTACCTGGCGATTTTCGCTCCGATCGCGATTGCTACCGCCACCGGCGTGCGCACCGTCGACCCGGCCAAACTGCGCGCTGCGCAATCGCTGGGGGCGACTCGCGCACAACTGATTCGCCACGTGATTTTGCCGAGCGCGTTGCCAGACATTCTGACCGGTGTGCGTATTGGTCTGGGTGTCGGCTGGTCGACTCTGGTCGCCGCCGAATTGATCGCGGCCACCAGCGGCCTGGGCTTCATGGTGCAGTCGGCCGCGCAATTTCTGGTCACCGATGTGGTGGTGCTGGGGATTCTGGTTATCGCCCTGATCGCTTTCGCCATGGAAATGGGCCTGCGCGCCCTGCAGCGCAAACTGGTGCCGTGGCACGGCCAGGCCCACTGATTTTTCCGCACTGACTACCCCGACAGTTTCGGGGCCCCGGAATTGAAGAGAACCACCATGAGCAGCCTGAACATCACCCCTTTAAGCTCGGCCCTCGGCGCACAGATCAGCGGCGTCGACATCAGCCAGCCGCTGAACCTGGAACAGCGCGACGCCATCGAGCAGGCACTGCTCAAATACCAGGTGCTGTTCTTCCGCAATCAACCGATCGAGCCTTCGCAGCAGGCGCGTTTTGCCGCCTATTTCGGCGACCTGCACATTCACCCGATCTACCCGAACGTGCCGGAACAGCCGGAAGTGCTGATCCTCGACACCGCCGTCACCGACGTGCGCGACAACGCGATCTGGCACACCGACGTGACCTTCCTGCCGACCCCGGCCATGGGCGCGGTGCTCAGCGCCAAGCTGTTGCCGGAGTTTGGTGGCGACACATTGTGGGCCAGCGGGATTGCCGCGTATGAAGCGCTGTCGGCGCCGATGAAAGCCATGCTTGAAGGGCTGACCGCGACTCACGATTTCACCCGCTCGTTCCCACTGGAGCGCTACGGCAACACGCCGGAAGCATTGACGCAGTGGGAAGCGGCACGGCGCAAGAATCCACCGCTGTCGCATCCGGTGATTCGTACGCATCCGGTGAGCGGACGGCGTTCGTTGTTCGTCAACGAAGGTTTCACGTCGAAGATCAATGAGCTGTCGGAGACCGAGAGTGAAGCGGTATTGAAGTTCTTGTTTGCGCATGCGACGCGGCCGGAATTCACCATTCGCTGGCGCTGGCAGAAGGATGACATTGCGTTCTGGGACAACCGCGTGACGCAGCATTACGCGGTGGATGATTACCGTCCGGCGCGGCGGGTGATGCAGCGGGCTACGGTGTTGGGGGATGTGCCGTTTTTTCGCTGAACAATTGATCGTTCCCACGCTCTGCGTGGGAACGATCAGTGTGTCGTTATTCCGCCGTAGAAGGTTTCTCCCAAAGATTGATCCCGCCCTCCAGGGCAAACCGGTCAATCTCCGCCAGCTCTTCCGCACTGAAGCTCAAATTCTTCAAAGCCCCGACGTTCTCGATAATCTGCTCCGGCCGGCTCGCGCCGATCAGCGCCGAGGTCACTCGCGGATCGCGCAGCGTCCACGCCAACGCCAGTTGCGCCAGGCTCTGCCCACGACGTTTGGCGATTTCATTCAGCGCCCGAACGTGAGCAATATTCGCCTCGGACAAGTGCGAGGACAGCAACGAACCACCACCCGGACGATTGACCCGCGCATCCGCCGGCACGCCGTTGAGGTATTTGTCGGTCAGCAATCCTTGCGCCAGCGGGGTGAATGCAATCACGCCGGTGCCGAGTTCGTCGGTGGTGTCGAGCAGGTCCTTCTCCACCCAGCGGTTGAGCAGGTTGTACGCCGGTTGGTGAATCAGCAGCGGCACTTTCCACTCTTTGAGCAACGCGGCGATTTCGCGGGTTTTCACCCCGGAGTACGACGAGATACCGATGTACAACGCCTTGCCCTGCTGCACCGCCGTGGCGAGGGCGCTGGCGGTTTCTTCCAGCGGGGTGTCCGGGTCGAAGCGGTGCGAGTAGAAGATATCCACATAGTCCAGGCCCAAGCGTTGCAGGCTCTGGTCGAGGCTGGCCAGCACGTATTTGCGCGATCCGCCGCCCTGGCCGTAAGGGCCGGGCCACATGTCCCAGCCGGCCTTGCTGGAGATGATCAGTTCATCGCGATACTGCTTGAAGTCTTCACGCAGCAAACGGCCAAAATTGGTCTCGGCACTGCCGTAGGGCGGGCCGTAGTTGTTGGCCAGGTCGAAGTGGTTGATCCCCAGATCGAACGCCGTGCGCAGCAAGGCGCGCTGAGTGTCGATCGGCGTGCTGTCGCCGAAGTTGTGCCACAGGCCAAGGGACAGTGCCGGCAGCACCAGACCGCTGCGTCCGACGCGGCGGTAAGGGATGGAGTTGTAGCGATTCTTGGCAGCGGTGTAAGTCATCGAATCCTCTCTTGTCGGTCTTGAATCGGGTGTCGATTGCTACGCAAATCTATTGCCGGGCCGGGCGAGGCCAAGGTTCTGGCGCAAGGTCCGGCCCTCGTATTCGGTTCTGAACAGCCCGCGCCGTTGCAGTTCCGGGACCACGCCATTGGCGAAGTCTTCGAGCCCGCCGGGCAGGTGCGGCACCAGCACGTTGAAGCCGTCCGCCGCGCCCTGCTCGAACCATTCCTGCAAACGGTCGGCAATCTGCGACGGTGTGCCGACGATGCTGTAATGCCCGCGACCACCAGCGATTCTGCGACCCAGTTCGGCCAGGGTCAGATGCTCCCGGCCGCCCAGTTCGGTCAGCAGTTTCTGCCGGCTTTGCTGGCCGCTTTCAGTCAGCGGCAACTCCGGCAGCGGCCCGTCCAGCGGGTACTTCGACAGATCGAAGTTGCCCAGCATACGCCCAAGAAGGGCGACGCCAACCTCGGGTTCGACCAATTGCTGAAACGTTTCACATTTTTCCTGCGCTTCGGCTTCCGTCTGCCCGACCACGACGAACACGCCGGGCATGATTTTCAGCGAATTGGCGCTGCGTCCGTACTTCGGCAAGCGTCCCTTGAGGTCGGCGTAAAACGCCTGGGCACTAGCCAGTGAGGTCTGCGCGGTGAACACCACTTCGGCCGTCTGCGCCGCCAGTTCACGCCCAGTTTCCGACGAGCCGGCCTGCACGATCACCGGCTGACCCTGTGGCGAACGCGCGACATTCAGCGGGCCTTTGACCTTGAAGTGCTCGCCGACGTGATTCAGCACGTGCAGCTTTTCCGGGTGGTAATACGTGCCGCTGGCCTTGTCGCGGATGAAGGCGTCGTCCTGCCAACTGTCCCAAAGCCCGGTGACCACCTGATGAAATTCCCGGGCGCGGCTGTAGCGTTCGGCATGGCCGATGTGTTCGTCGCGACCGAAATTCTGCGCTTCGGCGGCGTTGTCCGAGGTCACCAGATTCCACCCCGCTCGCCCGCCCGACAGGTGATCGAGCGAAGCGAACTTGCGCGCCACGTGGTACGGCTCGTTGTAGCTGGTGGTGGCGGTGGCGATCAGGCCGATGTGCTCGGTCACTGCGCTCAACGCCGAGAGCAGCGTCAGCGGCTCGAAGTGATCCGAACGGGCCATGCGGCTGGCGATGTCCTGGGTCGGCGCGGCGACGCTGTCGGCGACGAACAATGTGTCGAATTTCGCCGCCTCGGCAATCTGCGCCAGGCGTTTGAAATGGGCGAAATCCAGCCCGGCGTTGGCCGGCACTTCCGGGTGACGCCACGCGGCAACGTGGTGCCCGGTGGCCATGAGGAACGCGCCGAGTTTCAGCTGTCTGCTCATCTCAGAAATCCTTGCGCAGTTGCACGCCGAAGTAGCGCTCGTCATCGCGGGGCACGGCGCGGTAGATGTAGTTGCCACCGCTGGCGAGCAACGGCGAATACGACTTGTCGGTGAGGTTCTTGCCGAGCAACGCCACGCGCCAGCCGTTGGTGTAATCGGCCAGGGCCACGCTGGCATTCCAGAGACCGTAGGCGCCTTGCTTGGTGTCGGCGTTCTGGCTGATGTCGTACTGCACTTCGCTCTGCCAGCTGTAATCGGTGCCGAGCTCGATATCCAGGCCGTTATCCAGCGGGATCGTGTAGTCGGCCCGCACATAGCTTTTCCAGTCCGGGCTGAACGGCAGCGGTTTGCCGTTGACGTTGCACGAAGCCGCCGCACCCGCCGGGCAGGCGAACTCGTCGATACGAGCGCGGGTGTAGGCCAGCGCACCCGAGAATTTCAGTTGCTGGGTCGCCTGCAGAGCGAAATCAAGTTCCACACCCTCGGTGCTGACGCTGCCGGCGTTGATCAGGCGCGTTACGACTTGCCCGGCGACGGTGTCGAAAAAGTTCGCTTGATAGTTGTCGTAGTCGCTGTGGAAAACCGCGAGGTTGGTGGTCAGGCGATTGTTCCACGAGGAAGCTTTGATCCCCGCCTCCCAGGTGTTGGACGTTTCCGGTTTCAAGGCTTCGGTATCGCGCGGCTGCATGTTGAAGAACACGTTGTAGGCCGGGCCTTTGTAACCGCGCGAGTAGGTCAGGTAAGTGGTGACGGTATCGCTCAGGTCGTACTGCAAACCGAGCCGGCCGGACCAGCCGTCCTCATCCACCGAGCCAGAACTGCGGGTGGCCGGTTGAATGCCGCTGACGGTGGTGGCGGAAGTGGAGACGCGACGATGATCGTATTCGAGGTCGTCGTGGGTGTAGCGCAGGCCGGCGATGCCACGGAAGTCCGAGGTGAAATTCAACGTGCTTTCGCCAAACACCGCGTAGCTGTCGCTGGTGGTGCTGTAATCGGCGACGCCGCGATCGGTGCGCGTGGTGGTGGTCAGCGTGCGCTGATAGGTTTCCTCGTCCTTCCCGTGCATGTAGAACAGGCCGCCGACGTATTCGAGGAACTCGCCTTTCGGCGACGCCAGACGCAGCTCCTGCGAGTACTGGTCGAAGGCCAAATCGCCCTTGTCCGCTGTGCCAGGGAACGCGGCCGTCACCGTGCCGAGGCGGTCGCCGTCCTGATACTGGGTGTTGTCCCAGCCGCGCCACGCGGTGATCGAGGTCAGGGTGTAATCGCCCAGTTGCCAGTCGAGCTGGCCGGACAGGCCCTTGTTGGTGTCCTCGACGTGGGTGCGGGTGTCGGTGTTGATGTCGCGGTTGTGGCTGGTCGCGCCGACCGGGCTCAACGCATTGGCGAAGGCCGGGGTCAGCGCCTTGGTCACGACACCGTTGGGGCCGTCATCGTGGGACTGCATGTAGTCGGCGATCAGGGTGAAGGTGATGTCGTCGTTCGGGGTGAATTCCAGTTTGCCGCGCACGCCGCGATGGTTGTAGCCGTTGACCTCCTGACCGTTGTGCTTGTTGTCGACGTTGCCGTCGTAAGTGCCGAACAAGGTGCTGATCGAACCCTTGAGCGTGTCCGGAATCAGGCTGCCGCCGATACCGAAACGGGTGCGGCTTTCGTTGCCGCTGTAGTACGACTGATCGATGTAGCCGTGGGTCTCGGCGGTCGGTGCCTTGCTGGTGATGTTCAACACGCCGGCCGAGGCGTTCTTGCCGAACAGCGTGCCTTGCGGGCCGCGCAGGACTTCGACGCGTTCCAGGTCCAGCAGATCGAGAGTGGATTGGCCGGGACGGGCGTAGACCACGCCATCAATCACCGTGGCCACGGTCGGCTCGACGCCCGGCGAGGTGGAAATCGTCCCCACGCCACGCACGAACAACGAGGTGTCCTTGTTCGATGCGCCGGTGCGGAAATTCAGCGACGGCACTTGCTGGACGATGCTCGCCACGCTGTTGCGGTTATCGCGTTCCAGCTGCTCGCCGTCGATCACCGACACCGCCACCGGCACCTTTTGCAGCGACTCTTCGCGGCGGGTGGCGGTGACCGTGACGGACTTGAGTGTCGGCTCCTGATCGGTGCTGTCGGCGGCGAACGCGGCAGGCAGCGGCAGCGCGGCCAGCCCGGTGAGTAGCCAGCCCGCAGCGCGGATCGATTGCGCCAGTTTGTGTGTCGCCCCAGGAATGTTGTGCATGTTTGCCCGCTCGAAAAGTTGCCCTGAACCGCTGCCGTTCTGCGACGACAGCGCCTGTCTCGGTGTCTTGGGCATTCGCTCGAGCGAGTAGCAGACAACGCGCTTTGTTAGCGCTAACATCGCCAGTATTGGCAAGTCGGACATAGACCGTCCAATACTGAAAAATTACTTTTATATGCGTTTTGGTTTTTAAGAAGGATCGAGCCTTGAGCGAAGAAAAGCCCCGCAAACGCCGTGGCGCCGGTCGCGTGACCCTCAACGCGGTGGCGCGCCAGGCCGGTGTTTCGGCAATCACCGTGTCACGGTATTTCAACCAGCCGGAACAGGTCTCGCCCGAACGCCGCGAACGGATTGCGGCGGTGGTCGCCGAACTGGGTTACGTGCCGAATCTGGTGGCCGGCGGGCTCGCCTCGGCGCGGGGGAAAATCGTCGGCATGGTGATCCCGAACATCTCAGGGCCGATCTTCGCCAACACCATTCAGGGCTTCAGCGACACCCTTAGCCGTCACGGCTACCAGCTACTTTTGGCCTCGAGTTACTTCAGCACTGAACAGGAGGAAAGCGCCGTGCGGGCGTTCCTCGGCTGGTCGCCGGCGGCGCTGGTGGTCACCAGTCACTTCCACAGCGCGGGTACGGAAAAGATGCTCGCCGAAGCGGATATCCCGGTGATCGAAACCTGGGATTACCAGCCGGATCGCGAGCCGATGCAGATCGGTTTTTCTCACTTCGAAGTGGGTGTCAGCGCCGCTCGCTATCTGCACGACAAAGGCTATCGGCGAATCGCCTTCGTGCAGAACAGCGCCCCCGGCGACTTCAGCGCACTGGAACGCCGCGACGGCTATGCGGCGACCGTGCGTGAGCTAGGACTTGAGCCCTGGGTATTTGCACCGGACGCCGATCGCGCCCCGTTCGAGGCCGGCAAGCAAGCGATGCAAGCGCTGATGAACGCCTCACCCCGCCCGGACGCGATCATCTTCGCCAACGACAACCTCGCCGCCGGCGGCCTGCTCGCCGGACAACGCGCCGGCCTCAAGATCCCCAAAGACTGCGCCGTCCTCGGCTTCGGGGACTACCCGTTCGCCGAGATGCTGCTGCCGAGCCTGAGCACGATCAAACCACCGGCGCTGGAGATCGGCGTGCTGGCGGCAACGCGAGTGCTAGAAAGCCTTGGCGTGCTGCCGAGCGATGAGGTGCAGCGGCTTAATCTGCTGCAGTGCACGGTCATAGAGCGGGAAAGTACCTGACCCAGAGACTCGCTCTAGCAGTACGTGAGTCAGATCGAAAAATATGGGGTGATATCAAACTCGACTACATCCCAAACGCCCCCGGCGTATTCCGGGTTGTCGAGATGAACACCAATGTCCCGCACCCGCGGCAACAACTCGCGATCCGCGACCAGTCCCGCAAAGTGCAATGCCAGTGCTTCTTGAATGTTGCTGACAGCTTCAGCGGCTGTACCGCCTGCCGAGTAACAACCCGGAATGTCGGGGACGATCACTCCGTAGTCTGAGTCGGAATCCTTATGCAGAACGACCGGAAATTTCATTAGTGCCCTTCCTGTACACCCGTAGATGCAGCGCACTATAGGTATAACCTGCAATCAGAAAGCTAAATTACACATCTTGAAATCGATCGTTACGTGAAGATCTGATGCAGCTCGCAGTCTGGATGGCATAGACAGAACGTCATGGTCAGCTAGCGGAGAGATACGAAAAGAATGGGCCGGTTTGGCTATGCTCTAAAGAACACCGAGCTGGACGAATCACAGGTAAACGAACCCACCAGGCGAAACCCACCATGCACACCGCAATCATCATCTTCTTCGGCCTGATCCTGCTGGCGCTGATGTTTTACATCGGCGAGCGCATCGGCTTCAGTCGGCAGACGCTGGCCTATGGTTTCGCGGCGTTGTGGCTGGCGTTGACGGTGATCAATGGTGCGGTCGGCGTGGTGCACGCCGGTCAGCCTCTGGGGTCGGAGATTGCGATCGGCAGCGCCGTGTATGGCGTACCGCTGGCGGCGATGGTGTTGTTCATGGTGCTGAGCGCCGAGACCTGAAAGCGTCCCGGCGCCCTGCCCCGATCAACGCACCAGATGCAGGAACTGCATGTGCCGTTCGTACTGGTCGAGGATGTCGTTGATGATCTGCTCTTTCGTGTAACCGACCAGATCGTAGTCCTGACTGCCCTCGCTCAAGTGCACTTCAGCGCGGTAGTAGCGGCGATTGTTGAGTTGCTTGGAGCCCATGCCGCCACGGGCGAACGACGGCGTGAAGTAGCCGCGCATCTGCACCTGATAGATGAACGGGTGCTGCTCGCCGTGACCGATTTCCAGGCTGACGCTGTCATGGGCCGGATCGGGTTGGGTGACAACGTTCAGGCCTTTCTCGGCGAACACGGCCGTCACTTCTTCGATGGCCGGTTTCACCGTGGTGTCCATGAAGCGGTACACCTCGTCGCGCGACGGGAAGTGCACGGCCTGGCTCAGGCGCTGGCGCCAGCCGCCCTTGCCACGCCGTGAACCGGAGACCGGCGCCAGCGAATGCAGTTGCGCGATCTGCTTCTGCGACTCCAGATAGAACGCCTTGTGCAGGCCCCACATCATCAGCAGCAGAATCAGCGAGAACGGCAACGAGGTCAGCACCACGGCCGACTTCAGCGCATCGATGCTGCCGGAGAACAGCAGCGCACTGGTCACCAGCGCGGTCATCGCACCCCAGAACACTCGCAGCCATTTCGGCCCGTCTTCATCCGGGTTGCCGCCCTTGGCCGACAAAGTCGAGAGCACCACGGTGCCGGAGTCGGCGGAGGTGACGAAGAACACGAAGCTGATGAACACCGTTACCGCGATGACGGTTTTGCTCCACGGATAGGTTTCCAGCAGCAGGTAAAGCGTCATCGACGGGTTGTCGAGGGCCGACATGCCCAGTGCCGACATACCGTGATTGAGCACCTGGTCGATGGCGCTGTTGCCGAAGATCGACATCCACGCCAGGGTGAAACCGAGTGGAATCAGCAGCACGCCGAAGACGAATTCGCGGATGGTCCGGCCTCGGGAAATCCGTGCGATAAACAGTCCCACAAACGGCGACCATGCGATCCACCATGCCCAGTAGAACACCGTCCAGCCGCCGAGCCAGTCGCTCGGTTTGTCGTAGGCGTAGAGGTCGAAACTCTTCATCGGCAACGCGCCGAGGTAGTCGCCCAGATTCTGGATCAGGGTGTTGAGCAAATGCTGGGTGGGGCCGGCGAACAACACGAACAGCAGCAGCGCACAGGCCAGCAGCATGTTGATGTCGGACATGACCCGCACGCCTTTATCCACACCCGAGACGGCGACGATGATCGCCGCGCCCATCATCAGCGTGATCAGGCCGACCTGAATCCACTGGGTATGGGCAATGCCGAACAGATAATCCAGACCGGAGTTGAGATGGAGCACGCCGAAGCCCATGTCCGCACCGAGGCCGAACACCGTGGCGATGATGCCGAAGCCGTCCACCGCGTAGCCGATGGGCCCGTTGATGCGCTTGCCGATCAGCGGGTACAGCGCCGAACGCAAGGCCAGCGGCAGGTTATGCCGGTAGGCGAAATACGCCAGCGCCATACCGACAAAGGCGAACACGCCCCAGCCGTGCAGGCCCCAGTGCAGAAACAGAATCTGCATCGCCTGACGCGCCGCCTCCGCGGTGCCGGCCTCGCCTTGGGGCGGTTGGAGCATGTGGGTCAGCGGTTCGGACACGCAGAAGAAGAACAGCGTGATGCTGATCCCGGCGGCGAACAGCATGCCGGCCCAGGACAGGTAACTGAATTCGGGTTCGTCGTGGTCGGCACCGAGTTTGATCTTGCCGTAGCCCGATAACGCGGTGACCACCACGAAGACCAGATACAGAGTCATCGCGAGCATGTAGTACCAGCCGACCGTGTTGGCCGCCCAGTTTTGCGCTTCGAGAAGCCAGGCGCCGGCCTGTTCCGGCATGGCGATGACTGTCAGGCCGAACAGCAGGATCACCGTCGCGGCGAACCAGAACACCGGCGGATTCATGCGCACCAGACCGCTGGCGGGGGTGGACGATGCACTCATGAACGGTGCACCTCAAGAGATTGGAAAATGGCTGAAATGATCGGACTCAGCAAAGGCAAGCCTCCTGTTGTGAGCGGGCAGCGAGCCGCCGGTTTAACTTGAATGAACGTTCAAGTTAAACATGGATAGTACGCTCAGGACTAATCGCAGGGCTCAGCGGTACCTTTCGTACGCTAGCTCAAGAGGGGGTATGACGCTGTGGCGAGGACGATCGTTCCCGCGTTGCGCGGGAACGATCAGACAGAAAAATTACTTCTGCGTCCCGTCATCATGCTGCAGGTTGGCCTGTGTCAGGTTGCACCCGGCCGGTACGCTGCGGGTCAGCCACACGTTGCCGCCGATGGTCGAGCCCTTGCCAATGGTGATCCGGCCGAGAATCGTCGCCCCGGCGTAAATCACCACGTCGTCCTCGACGATCGGATGCCGTGGATGACCTTTCTGCAGCTGGCCGTCCTCGTCCGCCGGGAAGCGTTTGGCGCCGAGGGTCACCGCCTGATAAATCCTGACGCGCTCGCCGATGATCGCGGTCTCGCCGATCACCACGCCGGTCCCGTGGTCGATAAAAAAACTGCGGCCGATCTGCGCGCCCGGGTGAATATCGATGCCGGTCGCCGAGTGGGCGATTTCCGAACTGATCCGCGCCAGCAGCGGCAGACCTGCGCGATACAAATGGTGAGCCAGACGATGGTGAATCACCGCCAGAATCCCCGGATAGCACAGCAGCACTTCATCCACGCTGCGCGCCGCCGGATCGCCGTGGTAGGCGGCCAGCACATCGGTGTCGAGCAGGCTGCGCAAGCCCGGCAACGCGAGGGCGAAATCCTGGATGATCCTGATCGCCTGCGCCTCGACTTCGGTATCGGCCTGGGCGCTGTGGCGGGCGACGTAACGCAGTTCGAGTCGTGCCTGGGCCAGCAATGCATTCAAGGCAACGTCGAGGGTGTGGCCGACGTAGAAATCCTCGCTTTCCTCACGCAGATCCACCGGACCCAGCCGCATCGGAAACAGTGCGCCGCACAGGGCTTCCAGGATCTGCGCCATCGCATCACGGGACGGCAACTCGCGCCCGCCCTGCTCTCCGGAAGCACGGCCATTTTGGGCCCGCCACTGATCCCGCGCGGTACGCAGCTGGCTGACGATGGTCTGCAATTGCCAATGGCTGGAACGCTCGCTCACGGTAAAGACTCCTCACGGGCGGCCGGACTGTCTGGCCGCGTCAACGGCGACTACTTTACGGCAACCCCACCGGGGCGAATTAAGAACCGATAGTGCTGGCTTAAGCACATTTGGCTATAAGCGATTGGCGGTTGCCCCGGTAAATCGGCGTGCCTATAGTCCTGACATCTCCTTGCATCAGTACGGAACCATGTCCACACAACCGATCAAACAACAGCTGGATCGCTTTAACCGCCTCGACCTGCTCGGCCAGCCGACCCCACTGGAAAAGCTCGAGCGCCTGTCCACCTGGCTCGGCCGCGATGTCTACATCAAGCGCGATGACCTGACGCCTCTGGCCATGGGCGGTAACAAGTTGCGCAAGCTCGAATACCTCGCCGCCGATGCCCTCGCCCAAGGCGCCGATACCCTTATCACCGCTGGCGCACTGCAATCGAACCACGTTCGCCAGACCGCCGCGCTGGCCGCGAAACTGGGCCTGGGCTGCGTGGCCCTGCTGGAAAACCCGCTGGGCACCGATGACAGCAACTACACCGGCAACGGCAATCGCCTGCTGCTGGACCTGTTCGACACCAAGGTCGAGCTGGTCGACAACCTCGACAACGCCGACGAACAACTGGCCGCCCTCGCCGTGCGCCTGCGCAGCAACGGCAAGAAGCCGTATCTGGTGCCGATCGGTGGCTCCAACGCCCTCGGCGCACTGGGTTACGTGCGCGCCGGCCTGGAACTGGCGGAACAGATCAAGGACACCGGGCTGCAATTCTCCGCCGTCGTTTTGGCCTCGGGCAGCGCCGGCACTCATAGCGGTCTGGCGCTGGCCTTGAGCGAAGCCCTGCCGCAACTGCCGGTAATCGGCGTGACCGTCTCGCGCAGCGAAGAAGATCAGCGCCCGAAAGTACAGGGCCTGGCCGAACGCACCGCCGACCTGCTGGGTGTGGCGCTGCCGGACAGTTTCAAGGTCGAGTTGTGGGACGAATACTTCGGCCCGCGTTACGGCGAGCCGAATGCCGGAACCCTGGCGGCAGTGAAACTGCTGGCCAGCCAGGACGCCGTGCTGCTCGATCCGGTCTACACCGGCAAGGCCATGGCCGGGCTGCTCGACGGCATCGGTCGCGGGCGTTTCGACGACGGCCCGATCATCTTCCTGCACACCGGCGGCGCCCCGGCGTTGTTCGCGTACAAGGACTTTCTGTAGGCCTGAGCGCGTTCCCGCGCCAGACGTGGGAACGCTCAGCGTCAGCTCGAATACATATTCATTAAAAGAATAACAAACGGAAAATTCATTATTTTCCATTCTAAAACAACCGTCATATAGTCTCGCCGCAGGCGAATTTCGCGAGAGACGCATAAGCTGCTTTAAGGCAGGATAGCGCTGTCGTCCAATTCCCGGATTCGCCAACTTTCCTTAAGCGTCTTCCATAAGAAAACACAGGGGCTTGTCATGATTCTTTCCGCACTACGTCGAAATCTGCTGGTAGGTTCGCTGGGCCTGGCACTGAGCGCCGGTCTGATCAGCAACGCCGTTGCCGGTGAGCAACTGCAACAGATCAAGGACAAAGGCGTTATCAACGTCGGCCTGGAAGGCACTTACCCACCGTTCAGCTTCGTCGATGCCGACGGCAAGCTGTCGGGTTTTGAAGTCGAGCTGTCCGAAGCCCTGGCCAAGAAGCTGGGCGTGAAGGCCAAGATCCAGCCGACCAAATGGGACGGCATCCTCGCGGCACTGGAATCCAAGCGTCTGGACGTCGTGGTTAACCAAGTGACCATCTCCGAAGAGCGCAAGAAGAAGTATGACTTCTCCGAGCCGTACACCGTTTCCGGGATTCAGGCGCTGGTGCTGAAAGACAAGGCAGCCGCGCTGAACATCAAATCCGCCGCTGACCTGTCCGGCAAGAAAGTCGGCGTGGGTCTGGGCACCAACTACGAACAATGGGTCCGCGCCAACGTGCCGGGTGCCGACGTTCGCACCTACGACGATGATCCGACCAAGTTCGCCGACCTGAACAACGGCCGTACCGACGCGATCCTGATCGACCGTCTGGCGGCACTGGAATACGCCAAGAAAGCGCCGAAAACCGTCGCTGCGGGTGAAGCCTTCTCGCGTCAGGAAGCCGGTGTAGCCCTGCGCAAAGGCGAGCCTGAACTGCTGGCCGCCGTGAACAAGGCCCTCGACGAACTGCGTGCCGACGGCACCCTTGAGAAGCTGTCCACGAAATACTTCAACGCTGACGTCACCAAATAATGGAAGAAGCTTTCCAACTCGCTCTGGACTCCGCGCCCTTCCTGTTGAAGGGCGCGTACTACACGGTAATCCTCAGCTTGGGCGGCATGTTCTTCGGCCTGCTGCTGGGCTTTGGCCTGGCGTTGATGCGCCTGTCGCGTTTCAAGTCGGTCAGCTGGCTGGCCCGCATCTACGTGTCGTTCTTTCGCGGCACGCCGTTGCTGGTGCAACTGTTCGTGATCTATTACGGCTTGCCGCAATTGGGCATGGAACTCGACCCGCTGCCGGCGGCACTGATCGGCTTCTCGCTGAACATGGCCGCCTACGCCTGTGAAATCCTGCGGTCCGCGATCGGTTCGATCGAACGCGGCCAGTGGGAAGCCGCTGCGAGCATCGGCATGACCCGCGCGCAGACCCTGCGCCGGGCCATCCTGCCGCAGGCGATGCGCACGGCCTTGCCGCCGCTGGGCAACAGCTTCATTTCGCTGGTCAAGGACACCGCACTGGCCGCCACCATTCAGGTGCCGGAGCTGTTCCGTCAGGCACAGCTGATTACCGCCCGGACTTTCGAAGTCTTCACCATGTATCTTGCCGCCGCGCTGATCTACTGGATTCTGGCCACGGTGCTGTCGCACTTCCAGAACAAGTTGGAAGAGCGGGTCAATCGGCACGACCAGGAGTCCTGACCCCATGATTGTCGTGGAAAAACTGACAAAGCAGTTCAAGGGTCAAGTCGTGCTCAACGGCATTGATCTGGAGGTGAAGGAAGGTGAGGTCGTGGCAATCATCGGCCCCAGCGGCTCGGGCAAGACCACGTTCCTGCGCTGCCTGAACTTCCTCGAGCAACCCACCAGCGGCCGTATCAAGGTCGGCGATATCGAAATCGATACCAGCCGCCCGCTGAACCAGCAGCAGAGCCTGGTGCGCAACCTGCGCCAGCACGTGGGTTTCGTGTTCCAGAACTTCAACCTGTTCCCGCACCGCACCGCCCTGGAAAACGTCATCGAAGGCCCGATCGTGGTCAAGAAGACGCCCCGCGATGCAGCCATTGCCCTGGGCAAGAAGCTGCTGGCCAAGGTCGGCCTGGCGGGCAAGGAAGACGCCTACCCACGGCGCCTGTCCGGTGGCCAGCAACAGCGCGTGGCGATTGCCCGGGCGCTGGCGATGGAGCCGGAAGTGATCCTGTTCGACGAGCCGACCTCGGCCCTCGACCCGGAGCTGGTGGGTGAAGTGCTGGCGACCATCCGCGGCCTCGCCGAGGAGAAACGCACCATGGTGATCGTCACCCACGAAATGGCGTTCGCCCGTGATGTGGCCAACCGCGTGGTGTTTTTCGACAAGGGCGTGATCGTCGAACAAGGTGAAGCGAAAGCGTTGTTTGCCAATCCGAAAGAAGAACGCACTCGACAGTTCCTCAGCAAGTTCAGAAACAACGGCTAACCCGTAAACTTTCCTGAATATAAACTTCCATGGATGGAAGTTTCGCTTACACCCTCCCCACTAAAAAACTTAATCCAGCGACTGCATTACATATATATGTCCTGCAACAGTCTCGCCGCGATTAAAGTTCGCCCCCTGCAAATTTCCAGCTGTACAAAACGACCGACGACAGAACAATAAAATCCGGCAAAAGCTGTGGCCCGATTCGCTATGCAGAATAGGTAGAGTGCCTTATCCGCGTAGGAAGCTTCTGATAAATCCGTAATTCTTCAATTAACTAATCCTCTCCGTTGACACGCCATTCAGCGAACTTTTATCTAGTCACTCATCGCGCCCCACAACATTACCTAGACCCGATAACGAATGGCCGAACGACCCTGTTTTTATTACCGGGCAATTCACGCCATTTGAACTTTCAGAAACGGATTTCGCTGCAAGGCTTCAAGGAGAGGACTTCATGACCCGCACTTCGCACATCCCCGAACTGGTCGCGCCGAGCCTGGCGCCATCCCAACACAACGGCATCAACCTTGCGGCAGCGGCTCATCTGCTGGTCGATGTTCCGCCCTACCCGGACATGGACACCGGCGATCTGATCGAATTGTTCTGGGACAACTGCTACGTCGCCTCTCACGTGCTGACAGCACAGGACGTCGCAACCCCAGTCAGCCTGCGAGTGCCGGAAAGCTTCATCGCCAGCGGATCGTCACGCATCCACTATCGGGTCATGCGGGTGGGTCACGGGCCATCGCTGTCGGCAGCCGCGCGGGTCACGGTCAAACTCGACTGCCCCGGTGGGCAGCCTCCAGCGCTGTGTGGCGACGAAAACCAGCAACTCGCCCCCGTGACCCTGCCCGACACCATTCGCCGTCAGGGAGTCAACGCGAACCAGATCAGACGCGGCGTGCCGCTGACCATCGAGCCCTATCTGAACATGGCCGAAGGCGACGCCATCACCCTGCGCTGGGGCGATGTGCGGATGGACCTGGCGCGCATCACCCCGGCCGATATCGGCAAGCCGATTCAGGTCTGGGTGCCGCCGGCGATCATCACCGAGGCCGGCGAGGACCTGCGGCTGGACGTGACTTATTGCATCCTCGACCGGGTGGGCAACAACTCGCGCTGGGCGCCGCCGCGAACGCTGAAGATCGGTTGCGTGAATCCCTATCTCAAGGTGCCGCTCAAGGAAACGCTGAAGGCAGCAGAGCCGCGAAAAAAATGAGCATCGACGGTCGGCGAGGGACGAATTCCTTCGCCACCGCTCGCTTAACCAGACGGACCACGCCCCCTTCTATACATATTCCTAAAAGTTAGTTTATTTAAATTTTATACGCGCTTAGGGTATATGAACCGGACCACCGGACATTCTTTCGTTCGCCGCACTTTTGCGGCGTTTTTCATGAGATGTGAGGTAGGTAACATGGTCCGGAACACAATCACCCCAGTGCAGATCGCCAGGGCATTGCGTGCAGCCAAGGAGCGGCACTGATGTCCAGTCTGGCAGACGCAAACGTCCAGAGTGACCTGGACATCGCCCCGTTGTTGTTGCCCGCGCAAGTGCTGCGCAACGACGCTCAAGCCATTAAGGCCGCCCACGAGCTGGCGCAGGTCGCCCGCGTGCAGGCCGCCAAACGTGACCGTCAGCGCAAGCTGCCGTGGTCGGAAATCGAACAGTTCACCCGCAGCGGCCTCGGCAGCATCGCGATTCCGCGCGAGTACGGCGGCCCGCAGGTTTCCTTCGTCACCCTGGCCGAGGTGTTCGCGATCATTTCCGCGGCC
This sequence comes from Pseudomonas sp. GM25, assembly GCF_000282255.1. Taxonomy (NCBI): domain Bacteria; kingdom Pseudomonadati; phylum Pseudomonadota; class Gammaproteobacteria; order Pseudomonadales; family Pseudomonadaceae; genus Pseudomonas; species Pseudomonas sp. GM25. The sequence continues at coordinate 312,760 of NZ_AKJQ01000029.1, forward strand.
GACCCAGCACTGGGACAGATTCCGCAGAACCAGTTCGGCATCATCAACCTGATCCTCGGCAGCGCCACCGAACAGCAGAAAAAACAGCTGTTGCAGAGCGTGCTCGAAGGCTGGCGCATCGGTAATGCCGGGCCCGAACGCGGCACCAAGGACACTCTGGAACTGAAGGCGCGCATCACCGCTGACGGCGATGACTACGTGATCAACGGCCAGAAGTTCTATTCCACCGGCGCCCTGTTCGCCCACTGGGTGGCGGTCAAGGCGCTCAACGATGACGGCAAGCAAGTCCTGGCTTTCGTCCGTCGCGGCACGCCTGGTCTGCGCATCGTCGATGACTGGTCGGGTTTCGGCCAGCGCACCACCGCCAGCGGCACGATCCTGTTGAACAACGTGCGGGTCGATGCCGGCCTCGTGGTGGACAACTGGAAGATCAACGAAAAGCCCAACACCCAAGGCGCAGTGTCGCAGCTGATTCAAGCGGCGATCGACGCCGGCATCGCCCGTGGCGCCATCGATGACGCCATCGAATTCGTCAAGACACGCGCCAGGCCGTGGGTCGACGCCAACGTCGAACGGGCCAGCGATGACCTCTACGTGATCGCCGACATCGGCAAACTAAAAATCGAACTGCACGCTGCCGAAGCGCTGCTGCGCAAGGCCGGGCAAGTGCTGGATCAGGTGCACGCCGCACCACTCACCGCCGAGTCCGCCGCCCGTGCCTCAATTGCCGTGGCCGAAGCCAAAGTGCTGACCACCGAAATCTCGCTGCTGGCCAGCGAAAAGCTCTTCGAACTGGCCGGCAGCCGCGCCACCCTCGCCGAATTCAACCTCGACCGTCACTGGCGCAACGCCCGGGTGCACACCCTGCACGACCCGGTGCGCTGGAAGTATCACGCGGTCGGCGCCTATCGCCTCAACGGCAAGTTGCCGGCTCGCCATTCCTGGATCTGACGACCAGACATCTGGAGAAAACCTATGACCTTTTCCCATCCCGTCGCGGTCATCACCAGCGACGAGCAAGCCCTGATCGTCGCCAGCGACCTGGCCGAAGACTTCCAGCGCGACAGTAACCTGCGCGACCGCGAACGCCGCCTGCCGCTGCCGGAACTCGACGTGTTTTCCCGCTCCGGCCTGTGGGGCATCAGCGTGCCCAAGGAATACGGCGGCGCCGGCGTGTCCAACGTGACCCTGGCCAAAGTCATCGCCCTGATCGCCCGGGCCGATGGCTCACTCGGGCAGATTCCGCAGAACCATTTTTATGCCCTCGAAGTGCTTCGGGTGAACGGCAGCCACGAGCAGAAAAAACGTTTGTACGCCGAAGTCCTCGCCGGCCAGCGCTTCGGCAATGCCCTAGCGGAACTGGGCACCAAGACCGCCCATGACCGTGTCACCCGCCTCAAGCGCGACGGCAACGGTTATCGCATCAGCGGTCGCAAGTTCTATGCGACCGGCGCCATTTACGCCCAACGCATTCCAACGTCGGTAGTCGATGAAAACGGTGTGCAGCAACTGGCCTTCGTCCCGCGCGACAGCAAAGGCCTGACCGTGATCGACGACTGGAGCGGCTTCGGCCAGCGCACCACCGGCAGCGGTTCGGTGGTGTTCGAAGACGTGTACGTCGCCGCCGAAGATGTCATCCCGTTCCAGAGCGCCTTCGAACGCCCGACCCCGGTCGGCCCGCTGGCGCAGATCCTTCACGCCGCCATCGACACCGGCATCGCCCGCGCCGCTTACGAAGATGCGCTGCACTTCGTGCGCAGCAAGACCCGGCCATGGATCGATTCGGGTAACGACAAGGCCACCGAAGACCCGCTGACCCTCAAGAGTTTCGGCCACTTGAGCATTCGCCTGCACGCCACCGAAGCGCTGCTCGAACGCGCCGGCGAATTCCTCGACGCAGCCCAGGCAGATACCAACGCCGAGACGGTTGCAGCAGCCTCGATTGCCGTCGCCGAAGCACGGGCGATCAGCACCGAAATCTCTCTGGCCGCCGGCAGCACCCTGTTCGAACTGGCCGGCAGCCAGGCCACCCTGATCGAGCATGGCCTCGACCGCCACTGGCGCAACGCCCGGGTGCACACCCTGCATGACCCGGTGCGCTGGAAGTATCACGCGGTCGGCAATTACTACCTCAACGATGCAAACCCTCCGCTGCGAGGGACCATCTGATGAGCAAGAAAAAGATCCTGCTCAATGCGTTCAACATGAATTGCATCGGCCACATCAACCACGGGTTGTGGACGCATCCCCGCGACACCTCGACCCGGTACAAGACCATCGAGTACTGGACCGAACTGGCGCAACTGCTGGAGCGCGGGCTGTTCGACGGGCTGTTCATCGCTGACATCGTCGGCGTGTACGACGTCTATCAGAACTCGGTGGACGTCACCCTGAAAGAGTCGATCCAGCTGCCGGTCAACGATCCGCTGCTGCTGGTATCGGCGATGTCCGCGGTGACCAAAAACCTCGGATTCGGCCTGACCGCCAACCTCACCTACGAGCCGCCGTATCTGTTCGCCCGACGCATGTCGACGCTCGATCATCTGAGCCGTGGGCGGGTGGGCTGGAACATCGTCACCGGTTATCTGGACAGCGCCGCCAAGGCCATGGGCCTGAGCGAACAGGTCGAGCACGACCGGCGTTACGACCAGGCCGACGAATACCTCGAAGTGCTCTACAAACTCTGGGAAGGCAGCTGGGAAAACGGCGCGGTGCTCAACGATCCACAGCAGCGGATCTACGCGCAGCCGGACAAGGTGCACAAGGTCGAACACAAGGGCGAGTTCTATCAGGTCGAGGGTTATCACCTGTGCGAGCCGTCGCCGCAGCGCACGCCGGTGCTGTTCCAGGCCGGCAGTTCGGATCGCGGTCTGCTGTTCGCCGGACGTCATGCCGAGTGCGTGTTCATCAGCGGCCAGAACAAGCCGTCGACCAAGGTGCAGGTGGACAAGGTCCGCGCCAGCGCCGTCGAAGCCGGGCGCAACCCCGAGGACATCAAGGTGTTCATGGGCCTCAACGTGATCGTCGGCGAGACCGAGGAAGCGGCCTGGGCCAAGCACGCGGAATACCTGAGCTACGCCAGCGCCGAAGCGGGCGTGGCGCATTTTTCGGCGTCCACCGGGATCGATTTTTCCCAGTACGAAATCGACGAACCGATCCAGTACGTCAAAAGCAACGCGATCCAGTCCGCCACCAAAAACCTGCAGAACAACGACTGGACCCGACGCAAGTTGCTCGACCAGCACGCCCTCGGCGGACGCTACATCACCGTGGTTGGCTCGCCGCAGCAAGTGGCGGATGAACTGGAATCGTGGATCGCCGAAACCGGCCTCGACGGCTTCAACCTGACCCGCATCGTCACCCCGGAAAGCTATGTGGATTTCATCGATCTGGTGATTCCGGAACTGCAACGGCGCGGCTCGTACAAGACCGCGTACGACACCGGCAGCCTGCGGGAAAAACTGTTTCACGGCGAAGCGCATTTGCCGCAGCAACACACCGGCGCTCACTACCGACACTCCTCCTCGCACTGACTGGAAAACCACCATGACCAAGAAGCTCCTGTCCCACCCAGTCAAAGCACTGGCCCTGGCCTTCGGCCTGTTCAGCTCGGCGGTGTTCGCCGCCGATGCTCCGTTGAAAATCGGCACTACCGCCGCCTTCGCGATTCCGCTGGAAGCCGCCGTCGAAGAGGCCTCCAAACAAGGCCTGAAAGTCGAGCTGGTGGAGTTCACCGACTGGATCGCGCCAAACGTCAGCCTCGCCGCCGGTGACATCGACGTGAACTACTTCCAGCACATCCCGTTCCTGGAAAACGCCAAGGCGGCTTCCGGTTTCGACCTGGTGCCGTTCGCCCCGGGCATCATCAACAACGTCGGCCTGTACTCGAAGAAATACAAAAGCTTCGACGAGCTGCCTGAGGGCGCCAGCGTCGCCATCGCCAACGACCCGATCAACAGCGGACGCGGTCTGCAACTGCTGGCCAAGGCCGGTCTGATCACCCTCAAACCGGGCGTCGGTTACAAGGCTACCGAAGACGACATCGTCGCCAATCCGAAGAAGATCAAGATCCTGCAAGTCGAAGCCGTGCAGCTGGTGCGCGCCTACGATGATGCCGATCTGGTCCAGGGCTACCCGGCCTACATCCGTCTGGCGAAGACTTTCGATGCCGGCTCCGCGCTGCTGTTCGACGGCCTCGACCACAAGGAATACGTGATCCAGTTCGTGATCCAGCCGAAGAGCAAAACCGACCCGCGCCTGATCAAGTTCGTCGACATCTACCAGCATTCGCCGGCCGTTCGCGCCGCACTGGATAAGGCCCACGGCAAGCTGTACCAGGCCGGTTGGGAAAGCTGAGGATGACGGCAGCCATTCAACGGCGACTGGATCTTCCAGAGCCACCCGCGCTGGCACAGCGCACCGAACTGCATCCCGAGCTGAACCGCGCCCATGTGCGTTTCGTCGGGCTCGGCAAAACCTACGACGGCAAACAAGGCCCGGTCGCCGCCCTGCAAGGCATCGACCTGGCGATCCAGCGCGGTGAAGTGTTCGGCATCATCGGCCGCAGCGGCGCCGGCAAGTCGTCGCTGATCCGCACCATCAACCGACTCGAACAACCGACCTCGGGCCGGGTGCTGATCGATCAAGTGGACATCGGCGAGTACGACGAGGATCGCCTCGTCGCCCTGCGCCGGCGGATCGGCATGATCTTCCAGCACTTCAATCTGATGTCGGCGAAAACGGTGTGGCAGAACGTCGAGCTGCCACTGAAAGTCGCAGGCGTCCCGAAGGAGCAACGGGAGAAAAAGGTTCGCGAACTGCTGGAGCTGGTGGGCCTGCAAGCCAAGCACAAGGCGTATCCGGCGCAGCTGTCCGGCGGGCAGAAACAACGTGTCGGCATCGCCCGCGCGCTGGTGCACGACCCGGACATTCTGCTCTGCGACGAAGCCACTTCGGCCCTCGATCCGGAAACCACCCAGTCGATCCTCGGCCTGCTGCGCGAGATCAACAAACGCCTGGGCCTGACCATCGTGCTGATCACTCACGAGATGGCGGTGATCCGGGAAATCTGCGACCGCGTCGTCGTACTGGAGCACGGACGCATTGTCGAGCAAGGCCCGGTCTGGGAAGTGTTCGGCAACCCGCAGCACGAGGTCAGCCAGACCTTGCTCGCACCGTTGCAGCACGCTTTGCCCGAAGAATTGCAGAACCGTTTGCAGGCACAGCCTTTGTCGGCGGACGCGGCCGTGGTGCTGCGTTTGCAGTTCACCGGCAGCCAGCAGGACGAACCGGATCTGGCCGCGATGTTCGCGGCGCTCGGTGGCCGGGTGAAATTGCTCCAGGGCGGTGTGGAACGGATTCAGGGCCACGCGCTCGGACAACTGCTGCTGGCAGTGGCGGGATCAAAGCTGAGCGCCGAGGAATTGCGTCAGCGTGCCAGCCAGTGGGCACAACGCACGGAGGTGCTGGGTTATGTGGTTTGATCGCTTGCTGCAGGGTTTTATCGACACGTTTCTGATGGTCGGCGTTTCGTCGCTGATCGCACTGCTGGCGGGTATACCGATGGCAGTGATTCTGGTCACCAGCGACAAGGGCGGGATCTACGAAGCACCGGTGCTCAATCGCGCGCTGGGTGCGTTCGTGAACCTGTTTCGCTCGATTCCGTTTCTGATTCTGATGGTGGCGCTGATTCCGTTTACCCGGCTGATCGTCGGCACCACGTACGGCGTGTGGGCGGCAGTCGTGCCGTTGACCATCGCAGCCACGCCGTTCTTTGCGCGGATCGCCGAGGTGAGCCTGCGTGAAGTCGACTACGGCCTGATCGAAGCCGCTCAGGCCATGGGCTGCCGGCGCTGGCACATCGTCTGGCATGTGCTGTTGCCCGAGGCGCTGCCGGGGATCGTCGGCGGTTTCACCATCACCCTGGTGACGATGATCAACTCCTCGGCCATGGCCGGAGCGATTGGCGCCGGCGGTCTGGGCGACATCGCCTATCGCTACGGCTATCAGCGCTTCGACAGCCAGATCATGCTGACCGTGATCGTGTTGCTGGTCGCACTCGTGGCGCTGATTCAACTGGGCGGCGATCGCCTGGCGCGGGGGCTGAACAAGCGCTAGAACAATCGATGAGCGCTGCCCTCCCCGGCATCAATCATCGATCAGACTGTCGAGCCACGCGTATTCAGTTTTGCTTCGATGCAGCGCCTGCATGCTTTTTGCCGCGTAAACAATGCTGTCGGCGTTGTTCGCGGCCAAATGCGCGCGCAGCGCCGGATTTGCATTGAACAGGCCGACCGCCGTCTGAAGATCCAGATCGTCGCCGATCCCCAGATAATCACTGATCCCGAACAGCAGGTTGTCGTGATCGTCCGTAAAAGCGTTCACGTACTCGACTGTCAATCCACCGCGCATGATCACTTCGGAAACACTGCGCTCCGGAATGTCGTAGACGGTCAGCGGCTCCAGACTCAGCAAGCCACGCTGGCTGTCACCCAGATAGAAGAAATCCGCGGCGTTGGGACCGATGGTCCTGAAGCGATCGATGCGGTTGGTATGCAGCATTTCATGGCCCAGGGACATGCCTAGAATCTCTTGCTGCATGTACTTGCGGTTGAGGAAGAAGCGGCCATGGAAATCCTTCTTGTACATCCATGCGGCACTGTTGTTTTCAGTTTCCACTGCGAAGAATTTCTCCTCGCCCCAGGTCCCTTGGTACTCCCTGGAAAGCGCAAGACCTCGCGCCACCGAGTCAGAGAACTGCTGCGCCACGGCCTGGTGCCCTGCGCCAAAAAAACTTTCGTAAACCGCGCTGGCACCGTCGTATTTCAAGCCAATGGCGTGAACGGCATCAGCGAAAACGCTTTCGACCACTCGCAACTCCGTGCGAATCAATGCGGCCTGCTCCGGTGGAAACTGCTTCAGCCCCCGAGCAATCAGCGTGGCTTCCTTTGCAGTCTCGTGCTCGATCTCGTCATCAATACCGGTGTGAACCCGACTGTGCTTTTCCGAATCTTTCCTGATATTGCGGATGAGCTCATCGATGTCGATATCGATGACATTGCCTGCGTCGCCGGATGACCGAGCCCGTTCCGGCGACCATTTCTTGCTGTGCGGATCGAAGAACAGGACCGGTCCCGAAGCCGTCCACTCGGACATCAAGGTCGCGCGATATTCACCGCCTGCTGCGGTTTGCCGAACCTGGACAATCTCGCCGGGGGCGACATCGACGAACGTGCGTCCCTTGATAACCCTCAACCCCAGTGCATCAGGCGCAGGCAGGGTGGCCGGCGCTTTCAGGCGATAGTCCGCAAGCGCCCCGTCCCCGAAACGACCCGACAGGATCTCGGCGGTCGGCAGGGATGAAACAATGACTGCGGCGTCTGGCATATCCGGTTGGCGAACGGCCTCCACATCCGTTTGATCCATGTCCCGAAAACTCTTGTGCGCAGGTTCGTACTCGGGAAAGTCAGCATCGGATCTTTTACGCAGTGCAATGGCGTCTGCCAGGCTATGGCTGGAGGACGTGGTGGAGGTTTTTCGAGTATTGCCCATGAAAAAATCCTTGTTGAGTAAATCTCCCTGAAAAAATCGGGCAGACATCGCGCTAGTCGTCTATCGCGTGGGCGCTATTGCAACCGATCGGGAACGGTCAGGTGCGGTAAATATGTATTGCACTTGAGCCGGCGTTTTGTGCTTTGTCCGGATCTGGATCCTCTGAACCGCGAAAGCGCTTATAGTCTGCCGATCTTCCTTTCAGCCCATGACGACCATGAAGCAGACCTCTACCGACCTCGAACAGATCACCGCCACCACCCTCGGCCATTACAACTCGGTGGCCGAGGATTTTCGTGAAGGCACCCGCGATCACGATGTCAGTCAGAACATCGACGCCCTGTTGCGGCACATCCAGGGTGACGCGCCGTTTTCCATCCTCGATTTCGGCTGCGGGCCGGGGCGGGATTTGCAGACGTTCACACGGATGGGACACGTCGCCGTCGGCCTCGACGGCGCGGAGAAATTCGCGCAGATGGCTCGGGACGACAGTGGCTGTGAAGTGTGGTGCCAGGACTTTCTGAAGCTGGATCTGCCGGCAGAACGCTTCGACGGGATCTTCGCCAATGCGGTGTTGTTTCATGTGCCGTTGCAGGAATTGCCCCGGGTCTTGAAGCAGTTGCACGGGACATTGAAACCGGGCGGTGTGTTGTTCAGCTCCAATCCGCGCGGGGATAACCGTGAGGGCTGGAACGGGCCGCGTTATGGCTCGTATCACGATCTGGAAGCGTGGCGCGGGTTGTTGACCGCTGCCGGGTTCGTGGAGCTTGAGCATTACTACCGGCCGGCGGGGCTGCCGCGTGAGCAGCAGCCTTGGTTGGCGAGTGTCTGGCGCAAAGCCGTGTAGTAGGCGATGAGCGCGAGGCGCTCGCCTTACTGCGCCTCTTTCTTCGGCTCGCGAATCTTGTACCAGGCCACGTACAGCGCCGGCAGAAACAGCAGCGTCAGCAGGGTCGCGATCACGATCCCGCCGATCATCGCGTAGGCCATCGGCCCCCAGAACACTTCCCGGGCGATCGGGATCATGCCCATGCTCGCCGCGGCGGCGGTCAGCAGGATCGGACGACGCCGGTGTTCGGTGGCTTCCACCACCGCATCCCACGGCGCATAACCTTTGCGCTCGAACTCGTCGATCTGGGTCACGAGAATCACCGAGTTGCGGATGATGATGCCGATCAACGCCAAAATCCCGAGGATCGCCACGAAGCCCATTGGCGTGCCGGTCGGCACCAGCGCCAGCACCACGCCGATCAGCCCCAGCGGCGCAACACTGGCCACCAGGAACAGCTTCTGCACGCTGTGCAACTGGATCATCAGGAAGGTCGCCATCAGGAACAGCATCAGCGGCAACACCTTGGCAATCGGCCCCTGCGCCTTGCCACTCTCCTCGACCGTACCGCCGGTGGCGACCTTGTAGCCCACGGGTAATTTGGCCGCAAAGTCATCAATGGACGGCTTGAGGATTTTCACCAGATCGGTCGGCTGAATCTCGTCACGCACCGACGCCTTGATGGTGATGGTCGGCAGGCGGTCGCGACGCCACACCAGCGGCTGCTCCAGCTCATAACGAACCGTGGCGAAGGCCAGCAGCGGAATCGACGTGCCGTTGGGTGTGACGATCTGCAGGTTCTGCAGGGTTTCCGGCGTACCGCGTTCCGAACTCACCGCGCGGCCGACCACGTTGATCAGGTAGATGTCGTCGTTGACCTGGGTCAGCGGCGCGCCACTGACGATGCTGTTCATCAGGTTCGCCACGTCTTCTGACGACAGCCCGAGCTGGCGCGCCTTGTCCTGGGCGATGTCGATACGCAGGACTTTGCCCGGCTCGTTCCAGTCGTAAATGATCTCGCCGATGTGCTCGTTCTTGTCCAGTTCAGTCGCCAGGTCGATGGCATGCTTGCGCACCTGGTCAATGTCCTTGCCGCTGATCCGGTACTGGATCGGACGCCCCACCGGCGGGCCCATTTCCAGCGCCTGCACGTAACTGCCGATACCGACGAAGTCCTTGTGCAAGCGTTCGCGCAGGCGCTGACTCAAGGCCTCGCGGGCTTCGAAGTCTTTGCTGACGATCACCAGTTGCGCGTAGTACGGGTTCTGCAATTGCTGGTCGAGTGGCAGGTAGAAACGGATCGCACCCTGACCGATGTAAGTGCTCCAGCGCACGATGTCCGGGTCGCCCTTGAGCGTGGCCTCGAGTTTGTCGACGGCCTTGCGGGTCTCGTCGATCGAGGCGTTTTGCGGCAGGTTGAGGTCGACCAGGATTTCCGGTCGATCCGAGGACGGGAAAAACTGATTCTGCACAAACCGCATGCAGAACACCGCCAGCACAAACAACAGCACGGTGATGCCGATGGCCCACCAGCGGTTGCGCATGCACCACAGCAAACCGCCGTTGAATGCGCGGCCAACGCGACCCGGTTCAGCTTCATGGGGTTTCACGTTGGTGCTGAGAATGTGCACGCCGATCACCGGGGCGAAGAACACCGCCACAATCCAGGACACGATCATCGCCACGGCAATCACTGCGAACAGGGTGTAGGTGTACTCGCCGGCAGAACTGGCGTTGAGACCGATGGGGACGAAACCGGCGACCGTCACCAGCGTACCGGTGAGCATCGGGAACGCCGTCGAGGTGTAGGCGAACGTCGCCGCCTCCTCCTTGCTTTCGCCCATTTCCAGGCGCGTGACCATCATTTCCACGGTGATCATCGCGTCGTCCACCAACAGGCCGAGGGCAATGATCAGCGCGCCGAGGGAAATCCGCTGCATGGTGATGCCGCTGTATTCCATGAACACGAACACCATCGCCAGCACCAGCGGGATCGAGCACGCCACCACCAGCCCGGCGCGCACGCCAAGGCTGATGAAGCTGACCACCAGCACGATCACCACCGCTTCGAACAACGCGCTGGTGAAGCCGCCAACAGCCTCCTCCACCACCACCGCCTGATCGGACACCGTGTGCACACCCACGCCAACCGGCAGATCCGCGGTCAGCTCATCGATGCGTTTATGCAGGGCCTTGCCGAACTCCTGGACGTTGCCGCCCTTCTGCATGGCAATCGCCAGACCGATCGCCGGCTTGCCGTCGAAACGGAACTCAGGTGTGGCCGGGTCGACGTAACCACGGGTGATGTCGGCCACGTCGGCCAGACGATAGAAACGGTCGTTGAGTTTGAGATTGACCTCGGCCAGGTCTTTCTCCGAAGCGAACTGCCCCGAAGTCCGCACGGAAATCCGCTCGGGCCCCGCCTCGATGACACCGGCCGGGGTCACGGCGTTCTGCGATTGCAGGCTCTGCACCACCTGACGCTGATCGATGCCCAGCGCCGCGAGTTTGCGGGTCGAGAAATTCAGGTACAGCACTTCGTCCTGCTGACCGATCATCTCGATCTTGCCCAGCCCCGGCACATTGCGGATCTCGGCCCGCGCCTGTTCCACGTAATCGCGCAACTGGCGCATGGTCAGGCCGTCGGCGGTGAAGGCATACACCGAGCCGAACACGTCACCGAATTCGTCGTTGAATCCCGGCCCCTGAATGCCTTGCGGAAACTGCCCGCGAATGTCGTTGATCTTCTTGCGCACCTGATACCAGATTTCCGGAATGTCCTTGGCGCTGGTGGTGTCGCGCAGGTACACGTACACCGTCGATTCGCCGGGGCGCGTGTAGCTTTTCACGTAATCGAGGGAGTCGAGCTCTTCGAGTTTTTTCTCGATGCGGTCGGTGACCTGCTTGAGGGTTTCTTCCTGGGTCGCGCCCGGCCATTTGGTCTGGATCACCATGGTCTTGATGGTGAACGACGGGTCTTCCTCGCGCCCCAGATTGAAGTAGGAGAACACCCCCATGAGCAATCCGACGAACATCAGATACCAGACGAAAGACTGATGCTTGAGGGCCCATTCGGAGAGATTGAAAGAGCCTTTCATTGACTGTCCTCGTCAAGTTTCACGGATTGTCCGGGTTTGAGACTGTTGACGCCGGCGCTGACCACGCGCTCGCCGTTCTTCACGCCCCCTGCGAGCACCACGCTGCTGTCGGTGCGGCTGATCACGCTGACGTCGCGCGGGTTGACGGTTTTGCTCTGGGTGTCGATGACCCAGATTCGCGGTTTGCCATCGACCTCCTGCAACGCAGTGACGGGCAATTCGATACGCGGCTTGATCGCCGAGCTGAGGGTGACGCTGATCGCCGTGCCGAGGCGGAAGCCGTCGGGCGTGTTGGCCAAAGTCAGCCGTGCGCGTCGAGTGCGCGTCGCGCTTTGTGCCTGCGGTTCAATCTCGCGCAGGGTGGCCGTGGTGTTGATGCTCGGATCGAGCTGCCCGGCCACCAGAAACACCACGTCGGACGGGATCTCATCGACCAGTGTGTCCGGCAGATCGATCACCGCTTCCTTGATGTCCGGTTGCGCCAGGGTCACCACTTGCTGGCCCGCCGTCACCACTTGCCCGGCCTCGGCGTTCCACGCGGTCACCACGGCTTTGTGATCGGAACGCAGCTCGGTGTAGTCGAGTTGATCCTTGCTTTGATTGACCGCCGCACGTGCCTGATCCAGTGAAGCCTGGGTGGTTTTCAGGTCCGTCATCGCAATGTCCAGTTGCGCCTGCGCCCCGACGCCCCGGTCAAACAGCGCTTGCTGACGGCGGGCATTGGCCTGGGCGTTGATCAGTTGTGCCTGAACCTTGGCCAGATCGCCCTGAGCCGAACGCAGCTGGTTCTGCTGATCGGACGGATCGAGGGTGGCGAGCAGCGTGCCCTTCTGCACCTCGGTACCGACGTCGACGTTGCGGCTGGCAATGCGCCCGCCGACACGAAAACCGGTGTTGCTTTCATAGCGCGCCTGAATGCTGCCGGCGAAACGCCCGAGGTTTTCCTCGCTCAACGCTTCAACCTTGACCGACAACACCGGCCGTACCGGCTCCGGCGGTGGCTCGCTTTTCGAACAGGCGGCCAGCAACACGCCAATGGATAACAGCCCCAGACGCTTCATGGCTGTGCTCCCGGTTGCAGATCCTTGTAGGTGTTTTCGGCAATTTCGACCTTCATGCCCGGATGCAGCAACTGCCCACCCGCAACAATGACTTTTTCCCCGCCCTTGAGGCCCTCGCTGATGATGACCTTGCCGATCAGGTAGCGGCTGACGGTAACGTTGTGCAACTGCGCTTCGCCTTTATCGTCGACCATCCACACGGCCGGATCGCTGACGTTCTTGGTCAGCGCCGACCACGGTAACTCAACGGCCGACTTGCCGGTGCCCTTGGCCGTGGCGCTCACCACCGAGCCCAGTTGCATTCCTTGCGGCAGGCTGTCGAGGCTGACCTTGACCTGCACCGTGCCGGACTGCGCGGACACCGCCGGGGTGATTTCACGCACGGTGCCGGTGGTCTTGATGGCGGGGTTGTCGAGCAGGCTGACGACAATCGAACGCTCCGCCGGCCGCTCGGCCAGCAGGGATTCGTAAACATTGAACACGGCGTCGCGGTCACCGTCACGGGCCAGGCTGAAAATCGGCGCTGTGGCCTGAACCACCTGACCGACTTCGGCCTGACGCTCGGTGATGACGCCCGGCGCATCGGCAATCAGCGAGGTATAGCTCAATTGATCCTTGGCATTGGCCAACTGCGCCTGGGCCGCGCTCAAGGCACTCTGGCTGCTGCGCAAGGCGGCCTGCGCGGAATCGTATTCGCTCTGGCTGGTGTAGCCCTTGGGCAACAGTTTCTGCTGGCGGACGAACGCGGCGGCGCTCTGTTTGACCCTCGCCTGCTCGGCGAGCACCTGGGCCTGGGCGGAATCGACGTTGGTCTGCAAATCCTTCGGATCAAGCTTGGCCAGCACTTGTTTGGCCGAGACACGGTCACCGACATCGACCATGCGCTGGATGATCTTGCCGCCGACCCGGAACGACAGCTCGGTCTGCACACGCGCCTGAACGTCGCCGGTGAGGGTCACGGCGGCGGCGTAATTGGCGGGGTTGACCTCCTGCACGAAGACCCGGGGCAGGTATTCGGCGGGGGCCTTTTTCTCGCCGCACGCGCTCAACAAAGCGAACAGACTCAGCATGACCGCTGTTTTCAATCCGGGACTCGCCATGCAGACTCCTTCCTGTGTACGAACGTGCAAGTGACGATACGACTGTGAGCTTAGAACAGGGTTCAACCTTCGTCCGGGCGATATATGCATTTCTGTGCAGCGAGTATCCTGACCCGGATTTCGGGGCACTCAAGAAGGATTTTCATGCTCAAGACCCTCGCGGTAGCCAATTACCGCTCGATCAATAAATTGGTGATTCCGCTGGGCCGTCTGAACCTGATCACCGGCCCCAACGGCAGCGGCAAGTCCAATCTGTACCGGGCGCTGCGGTTGCTGGCGGAAACCGCTCAGGGCGGCGTGGTCAATGCGTTGGCCCGGGAGGGTGGGCTCGACTCGACCTTCTGGGCCGGGCCAGAAACCATCAGCCGTCGCATACGCAACGGTGAAGTGCCGATCCAGTCCACGGTGCGCCAGGGTGTCAAACGCCTGCGTCTGGGCTTTGCCGGGGAAGATTTCAGCTATTCGATCTCCCTGGGTTTGCCGGAGCCAAGCCTCTCGTTCTTTTCCCTCGACCCGGAAATCAAAAAGGAATGCATCTGGGCCGGGCCGCTCTATCGTCCGGCCAGTCTGCTGGTGGATCGCGACGGGCCGATGATCCGTGCCCGTGAAGGTCGTGGCTGGGATGTTCTCGCGCAATACACGCCGAACTTCGACAGTCTGTTCGATCAGGTCGGCAGCCTGCGTACCTCGCCGGAAGTGTTCCAGATGCGCGAGTTCATCCGCCGCTGGCGCTTCTACGATCACTTTCGCAGCGACGCCGACGCCCCGGTACGCCAGCCGCAACTGGGCACGCGCACGCCGGTGCTGCACCACGACGGGCGCGATCTGGCAGCGGCGTTGCAGACCATCTGCGAGATCGGCGATCCCGAAGCGCTGCAGGCGGCGATCAGTGATGCGTTTCCCGGCGCACGGCTGAACATCGCGCCGCTGGCGGGCGGACGCTTCGCTATCGAGTTTTTTCAGGAAGGATTGCTGCGGCCGCTGTCGGCGGCGGAACTGTCGGATGGCACGTTGCGCTATCTGCTGCTGGTCGCCGCGCTGCTGACGCCACGCCCGCCGTCGCTGATGGTGCTGAACGAGCCGGAAACCAGCCTGCATCCGGACCTGCTGCCGGCGCTGGCGCGCTTGATCATCCGCGTGTCGGAGCAGTGTCAGGTGTGGGTGGTGTCCCATGCCCGGCGATTGATTTCGGCGTTGCAGGAAGACCCGGAATGCAATTGCATCGTGCTGGAAAAAACCCTCGGCCAGACAGGGATCGTCGGGCAGAGGGTTCTGGATGAGCCGGCGTGGAACTGGCCTGATTAACCCTGCCACTTCCCGCCTTCAACAATCACGCTCTCAGGCTTGGTGTCATCACTCAGCTCTTTGCGCACATATTGGTCATACAGCTTGAGCAGGTATTTCTCTTCGCCCAGCTTGGCCAGCTCGGTATTCACCCAATCGCGCAGTTCGATATTGCCCTTCTTCACCGCCGGTGCAATCGGCGCTTCGGCGCCAAGTTTTTCGTCCAGCACACGGTAGCCCGGGTTCTGCTTGGCCCAGCTGAACAGCACCAGATTGTCCTGCGCGTAGGCATCGCCACGGCCGTTGGCCAGGGCTTGCAGGGACTCGGAGTTTTTCTCGAACTTCAGCAGTTTCCAGTCCGGGTGGTTCTTGGTCAGCCATATATCGGCGGTGGTGCCGGTGGTGACGATGGTGGTGCGGGTCGCCAGGTCATCCAGTTTCTTCACTTCACTGCCCTGAGGCACCAGCGCCTGCACCGCGACCTTCAGGTTCGGGTTGGTGAATTCCACCGCTTCCTTGCGCTCCGGGGTCACGGTCATGTTGGCGAGGATCAGGTCGACCTTGTCACTTTGCAGGAACGGAATGCGGCTCGCCGGCTCGACGGCCACGAACTCGACCTTGTTTTCATCGCCCAGCAGATCCTTGGCGAATTGACGACCGATGTCGGTATCGAAGCCGACGTAGCGCCCCGCTTCGTTGACGAAACCGAACGGCGGCTTGTCGGTGAAGACGCCGACGATCAGTTTGTCGCGGGCCTTGATCTTGTCCAGGTAACCGGCCGGCGCGGTGCTTTCGCTGGCGACTTTCGGCTTGGCCGGTTCTTCGGTCTTGTTGCAGCCGGCCAGCAGCGCGAGGCTGATCAGCGGTAAAGCAAATAGGGCTTTGGCAGTTTTCATGGCAGTTCCAGTTCCTTGGGTTGAGTCGTTTTGGGCGAAGTCGTTGAAGGCAGTGCTTCAACGTAGGAGAACTTCTCCAGGAACTGCTGCGCGCGTGCGGTTTGCGGGTTCGTAAAGAAAAGCTCGGGCGGGTTCTGTTCAAGGATGCGCCCGGCATCCATGAACACGATGCGATCGGCCACCGCGCGGGCGAAGGCCATTTCGTGGGTGACGATAAGCAGGGTCATGCCTTCGCGGGCCAGGCCCTGAATCACTTCCAGCACCTCCTTGACCATCTCCGGATCAAGGGCGGCGGTGACTTCGTCGAAGAGCATGACCCGCGGGCTCATGCACAACGAACGGACGATGGCGATGCGTTGCTGCTGGCCACCGGAGAGCTGGCGCGGGTAGGCGTCGCGCTTGTCCGACAGGCCCACGCGTTCAAGCAACACTTCAGCTTGCTGCTGTGCTTCGCGGCGTTCGCGCTTCTGCACCTTGAGCGGGCCGAGCAGCAAGTTGTCGAGCACGCTCATGTGCGGAAACAGGTGATAACTCTGGAACACCATGCCGATCTGCTGACGCACTTCGCGCCAGTCGGTGGCCTTGTCCAGCAATTCGCGACCGGCGAATTTCAGAGAGCCACTGTGGGCGGTTTCCAGACCGTTGAGGCAACGCAGCAGGGTGCTTTTGCCGCAGCCGCTGGGGCCGAGGATGACGATGACTTCGCCGGATGTCACTTGCAGGTCGATGCCCTTGAGCACCTGCTGTTCGCCGAAGAATTTGTTGAAGCCCTGAAACTCGATCAATGCGCTCATGCTTGCGTCCAGCGCCGCTCCAGCACGCGCGAGGCGGCCGACAGCGGGTAGCAGATGAAAAAGAAAAACAGGAACAGCGCGCCGTAGATCAGCACTGATTCGTAGGTCCGTTCGATGATCTGCTGGCCGACCTTGATCACATCGACAACGCCGATCAGCACCGCCAGCGAACTGGTCTTGATGATCCGCGTGTAGACGTTGATGGTCGGCGGCGTCATGCGTTTCAGCGCCTGGGGCAACAGCACGTAGCCGTAGAGCTGCGCCGCGTTCAGGCCGATCGACAGCCCCGCCTCACGCTGCCCGCGCGGCAACGAATGCAGCGCACCGCGCGCCACTTCGCCCACCTCGCTGGCGCCCCACAGCGACAGCACCAGCACCGCGCACCAGAAGCTCGGCAGGCTCAGGCCGAAGAAAATCGGCAGGCCGAAAAACAGTAGGTATAACCAGACCAGCACCGGGATCGCCCGGAACAGCTCCAGATAGATTCGCAGCAGCGCGTTCAGCCACGTCACGTTGAGCGTGCGCAGCACGCCGTAGAGCACACCGCCGACGGTGCTGATGGCGATGCTCAGAAACGAGATCGACAGGGTTTGCCCGGCGCCTTTTGCCAACTGCGGCAACGACACCCAGAGCAGTTCAAGACCCGAACTGGCCATGCTGGAGCCTCCTTTCCAGACGGCTCAACAGCAGCGACAGCGGCAGGAACAGCAGCACGCAGATCAGCGTCAGCACGGCGAGCATTTCGTAGGTTTTGTAGTAGAGCGCGATGTAGCTTTTGGTGGTGTAGAGAATCTCCGGCACCGCCACGGCCGAGACCACGGTGGTCTCCTTGAGCAGGAAAATGAAGTTGGCGAACAGCGACGGCAGGCTGAGGATTCCGGCTTGCGGCAGGATCACGTAGCGCAGCAACTGGCCGTGGGACAAGCCGATGGAGCGACCGGATTCCAGTTGCGCCTGAGGCACCGCATCGACGCCGGCGCGCAGCACTTCAGTGAGGTAGGCGCCGCCGAGAAAAGTCATGGTGATGATCGCCGCAGTGAAACCGGAAACCTTGATCCCCAGCGCCGGCAGCGCGAAGTAGACGAAGAACAACTGGATCAGCAGCGGCGTGTTGCGCGCCAGCTCCACATACAGCCCGACCAGTTTTTGCAGGTAAGGCGTGCGGAACACCAGAATCGTCGCATTGAGCAACGCCACCAGCAGCGAGGTGCCAATGGCGATCAAACCGACCTGCAGCGTCACGCCCACGGCCTTGAGAAACGCCGGCAGGGTGCTGAGGATAAATGCGTAATCGAAGGTCATGAAACATCCTGACGCCGCTCGGTAAGCGACGGTGGTGCAGTCCATGGACAGCGGGTAACTGTCCGGCAGGCACCGACTTTAAAGGTATAAGAAAAAGAATTTAAATACCGTTAAAGCATATTGATATCACGCAAAAAACTATCCTGCGGGTTTGCTCCTACAGAATAAGAAGGCTATTTTTCCTTTCGCTGTAGGACGGATCTTTTTTTCGTAAAAGCCCTCCAAGGACGAACAGCTTTTGGCCAGACTCCCCCGGCCAACCCCATAACAAGGAAGAGAACATGGACGTAAAAGTGCCGCAGCGACCGGACCCGCAGGATTTCGTGAAATGGCTGGTGGCCTTGCGCAGGGCGCTGAAAACCAGTGCTGCCTGAGTTATCCACACGCAAGAAAAAACGCCGATGACCATCACTGGTCATCGGCGTTTTTTTCAACCTTGAAGGGGGTTGCTGTTGCGTCGGATCAGAACGCCGGCAGTACCGCGCCGTTGTACTTCTTCTCGATGAACGCTTTGACTTCAGGGCTGGTCAGGGCAGCGGCCAGTTTCTTGATGGCGTCGCTGTTCTTGTTGTCTTCACGGGCAACCAGGAAGTTCACGTAAGGCGAATCAGCACCTTCGATCACCAGGGCGTCCTTGGTCGGGTTCAACTTGGCTTCCAGCGCGTAGTTGGTGTTGATCATGTCCAGATCGACTTCTTTCAGAACGCGCGGCAGCAGGGCCGACTCCAGTTCCTTGAACTTGAAGTTGTGCGGGTTCTTGGCGATGTCTTTCGGCGTGGCCAGGGCGTTCTTCGGATCTTTCAGTTCGATCAGGCCGGCCTTCTGCAGCAGGATCAGTGCGCGACCGCTGTTGCTGCCTTCGTTCGGAATGGCGATGGTGGCGCCGTCCGGCAGTTCGGCCAGGGTCTTGTACTTGCTCGAGTAGCCACCGAACGGTTCAACGTGAACGCCTTGCACGGTCACCAGGTACTTGGCCTTGTCGTCCTTGTATTTGCCCTGGTTGAAGCTGTTCAGGTACGGCAGGGTCTGGAAGTAGTTGGCGTCCAGACGCTTCTCGCCCACCTGTACGTTCGGCTGTACGTAGTCGGTGAAGACCTTGATTTCCAGATCCACGCCTTCTTTGGCGAGGGTCGGCTTGATCAGCTCGAGGATTTCGGCGTGCGGCACCGGCGTCGCAGCAACCACCAGTTTCTCGCCGGCCTGGGCCAGGGAAGCAGTCAGAGCAGCCGCCAATGCGGTAAACAACAGAACCTTTTTCATGCAGTGTCCTTATCGAAAATCGGTCGTCATCGACGACGGCATTAATACGTGTGCCAGCGATGTGCTACTGCTGGCGTGAAGCGGACAATACCGGGATTTTTTATTCCCGGACAATAACGTTTATTCAGCTTCATATTCCATTTTGTTCATGTTGAACAAAATGGTTACAACGCCTCGCTCAGGCTCAACAGCAATTCTTTCAATGCCTTACGTTCGTCGACGGTGCCGTTGAGGCTCACGCTCGCCACCTGACGTTCGATCTGAACCTGCGGCCCAGACACCTCGGGCAGGTTCAGGTGCTCCGGCTGGATTTCGTCGCCGGTGCTCACCAGCAGCGCAAAATGAATGACGTTTTCCAGCTCCCGGGTGTTGCCCGGCCAGCTGTGCTGTTCGAGCACCTGCTGCGCCGCTTCGCTGATCAGCGGCACCGGCAGATCCAGGCGCTGGCTGTAGATGCCGAGGAAGTACTCGGCCAACGACAGAATGTCGCCGATCCGTGCGCGCAATGCCGGCAGTTCCAGATGCCCCTCGCTGAGATAGTGATAAAGCCGCTCGTGGAATTTCCCCGCCGCCACCGCTTGCGCCAGATCGATGCTGGTCGCAGCGACCAGGCGCACGTCCACGGGGCTCGGCTGATGTGCACCGACACGGGTGACTTCGTGGTTTTCCAGGGCGGAAAGCAACTTGATCTGGATCGGCAGCGGCAGGTCGCCGATCTCGTCCAGGTACAAGGTGCCGCCGTTGGCCGAGCCGAACCAGCCGGCGCGACTGCTGGCCGAGCCGCTGTAGCTGCCGGCGGCGTAGCCGAACAATTCGGCATCGGCGTAGGTCGGGCTGATCGCCCCGCAATTGACCGAGACAAACAACCCGCTGCGATCACTGGCACGGTGGATGTGGCGGGCGAGCAATTCCTTGCCGGTACCGGTCTCGCCGCGAATCAACACGGAGATCGAGCGCGGTGCGAGCTGGGCCATTTCCTCGCGCAACTGGCGCGAGCGTGGATCGACAAACACCAGCGCCTTGGCGCGAATGCTCAGGGGACTTTTTTCCGCATCGGGAAAGGTCAGCAACGGCTGACCGAAGGTTTCAAAACTCATGGCAGACTCCCGCCCCAAATCGCCGGGAGACGGGGGCGTTGAAAAAATAAAAGTGTTCAGGCACGGCGCCGGGCGTGGTGTTCCATGCGGTTTTGCAGGCGATACAGATAAGCGAATCCCTGCTCCCAGCGTTGATGCCCGGACTTCACGTTGATATGGCCAGCGCCTGCGAGAATACCCGCCTCGGCGCCCCAGTTGCGCGCCAGTTCCAGCGCACGCGGCGCACTGACGGCGGCGTCGTTGTCGGAGCTGACGACTTGGCTCGGGAAGGGCAGCAGATCGGTCGGGATCGGTGCGAAATTACGCAGTGCCGGCACGCACGCCGGACGCTCGACATCCGCCGGTGCGACCAGCAGCGCCCCGCGCACCTGACGCAAATGATGCAGTGGCGCGGTGGCCGCCCAATGAGCCACGGTGATGCAGCCCAGGCTGTGCGCGATCAGAATCACCGGCGAGCTGTCGGCGGCAATCGCCTCGGCCAGCGCCGCGACCCAGTCTTCACGACGCGGCGTCAGCCAGTCGGCCTGCTCCACCCGCGCGCTGTTGGGCAGGCTGTTTTGCCAGTGGGTTTGCCAATGATCTTCTGGCGATCCTTGCCAGCCCGGCACAATCAGATAACGGATTGATTCGTTGCGCATGGGGGAGCTCTCCTGCGTCGTGTCTGTTCCTGAACGAGTATAGGGACGGGATTTATATTCGTTAAGGAATAAGAAGCTATTTATTAAGACCTGAAAAGAATATTAAGTATTGGGCAAAAAAAGGGGCCGCACCCTGCCAAGGAGACGGCCCCGGAAAAACGTGAAACCCTTATCGTGCAGTGATCACCGACAGCTTGGTGATGCCTGCCCGCTCAATCGAAGCCATGGCTCGCGCCACTTCGCCGTAATTCACCCCGTCGTCGGCCTGCAATTGCACGCGCACTTCCGGGTCCTTGGCCTTGGCCGATTTGAGGTTGAACTCCAGCAGATCCGGCTGGATTTCGTCCTTGTTGATAAACAGTTTTCCAGCACCGTCGATACTTACCACCAACGGGTCTTTCTGCTCGACCGGCGCCACCGCTTCGGTCTTCGGCAGGTTGATCGGTATCGCGTTGGTCAGCAGTGGCGCGGTGACGATGAACACCACCAGCAGCACCAGCATCACGTCCACCAGCGGCGTCACGTTGATCTCGCTCAGCACCTCGTCGCTGTCTTGCGTGGAGAAGGCCATATCAGGACGCCTCCTTCACTTTTGTTGCGTTGCCCTGAGCCGCAGCCTTGTGCGCGGTCGGGTGGATCAACACGCGGAACGAGCTCTTTTGCGCCAGGCTGTAGAAGTCGTGGGCAAAGTCGTCCAGATCCGCCGCCGTCAGTTTCAGACGACGCAAAAAGTAGTTGTAAACCAGCACCGCCGGCACCGCGACCGCGATCCCCACACCGGTGGCGACCAGCGCTGCACCGATGGGCCCTGCGACCGTTTCCAGGCTCGCCGAGCCTGCCGCGCTGATGCCTTTCAACGCTTCCATGATCCCCCACACCGTACCGAACAGACCAATAAACGGCGAGGTGCTGCCAATACTCGCGACCACTGCCAGACCGGTTTCCAGCGAACGGCGCTCGCGGACGATCTGCTGACGCAAGGCACGTTCGAGGCGATCCTGATGGTTGATCGCCTGGCTCAGGTCATTGGCCTGCGGCGCCTCGCCCACCTGGATCGCCGCATAACCGGCCTGTGCCACCCGCGCTGCCGCGCCGGGCTGGGTTTCGCTCAACTCGGCGGCGGAGTCCAGACTCGACGCCGCCCAGAAGCGCTTGTGAAATTTGCGGTCCTGCGCCTTCAACCGGCCGAACTGCAGCGCCTTGAGCAATGCCAGGCCCCAGGTGGCGACAGAGAAGACCACCAGCAGCCAGATCACCGCGCTTTCGATGGATTCCAGTGGAGATGCCAGTAACGTCATGATGTGTTCCCTCGTGTAAACGTTTAGCGCGAAATTGGTTTCGGTTTAATGAATCTTGAAATCGATGGGTACGCTGACCCAGCCGTCCTGGGCGACATCACCCTGCTTGGCCGGCACGAAGCTCCAGCGCTTCACGGCGTCCAGCGCCGCGTCGTCGAGCTGTTGCCGACCACTGCTTTTCTGAATCTGGATCTCGCCCGGTTTGCCGCTGGCCAACACATGCACCCGCAGCAACACCGTGCCTTCCCAACCGCGACGCTGGGCCAGCGACGGATACTCCGGCGCCGGGTTCTTCAGGTACGCCGCGTTGGCCGAGGCCGGCGTCACCGGAGCAGGCGCCGGTGGTGCAGGTGGCGCTGGCGCGGCGACCGGAGCGGCCGGTTGTGGCGGAGCCGGTGGTTGCTCGACCGCTTTTGGCGCTGGTTTCGGTACAGGTTTGGCGACCGGTTTCGGTTTGGGAATCGGCTTCGGTTTCGGTGGTGGCTTGGTTGCCAGTTCGTCCTCCACCGGTGGCGGAGGCTCGACCACCGGTGCCGGTGGTGGCGGTACAACCACAGGTGGTGCCGGTGGCGCCGGGCGCGAAAACTCGATGGTCATCGGTGGAATTTCCGGCGGCACGATCGGCAGCGCCGGTGTCGGATGCTGGGTGATCCAGTAGATCACCGCGCCATGCACCACCAGCGCCAGAACGCCGAGCAGAATCGTTTCGCGGCGGCTCAGAATGCCCTTGGGCGCGCGCTGCAAACGCAGCTGCCCCAACGGCACGCGATGGGGCCGGCCGAGATCGACCAACTCGCCGCTCGGCGCCTGGCGCCACAGCACCTCCTGTGCACTGGCGGCGGTCTGGACATTGCCCATTGATTTACTCCCTGCGGTCTCTTTGCGTTTTTTCGCGTAGCCGATTCGCCGCTTGTTGAATCCCCCACGGCGTGATCGATGGGTCAATCATTGAGCTAGACGCTTATCTCCGAAAGTAATCTTTCATGTTATGAATAGACGTTTATGGAATATATGAAACAGTCATTTCCGCCAAAGCCACGGCCTGCAAGGCTTCCAGCGATTCGCCGGAATCGACATGCTTTCCCGGCATAAAAAGTATTCATCCAAGGCATCGGGTTATCGGTGACCCGGGATTCAGTGACAACTAATGCCAAGGTGATAGTTGACGAACTTTTCAAAAGGCAAATAAAAAGGCCGATGCATGTTTAATGCATCGGCCTTCGATTTACAGAATTTCTTATTGCTTCACAAACTCCCCGGCCAGACCGACTACATCACCGTCAAAGTTGGTACGCGAACCCACCGCGCGAACTTTCGAGTAGTTGTGATCCGGCGAGAACAGCGTCCAGGACTGATAGCCGGTGCCGTCATTCAGAGCCGCGAAAGTAATGATCGTAGGCTGCCCGGTGCTGTTCTGAAAGTGATAGTGACCGTACGCGATGTCGTAGTTCACGCCGTTCTGGCTGAACTTGCCGCTGAAGGTGCCGTTGGAGTCGTTGCCATCGGTGATCGTCAGTTTGGCGCCAGCGTTAGCGTTTACATAGTTGCCATTAATGCTCGACATAACGAGATTTCCTTTATCGTTGGATAAGTGTCTTCCGATGAGAGCAAGTTTCCTCCTGGAAACTCACGACACTCAGGATGGTTGGACATTCATTTATTGTCCACGCGACTTTTCAACGAAATTGCTATATGCACTATTCATGTCGCTCATAACTTATTTCGATTCGGAAGACTCTTAATAACTAACGACTGGCGTTGGTTTGTTGCACACCAATGGCCGGCGCAATCACTGCCGTCTCCGAACGCGGCGTACCTGCCGGCACCCAGTCATAACTCACAGGAAGGGCCCGATAGACCCAGTTGCTGATCGCGTCGCTGCCCGGTGCCTTGCCCAGATAAGGGCTGACGTATTCCCAGACGTTTTCACCGCTGGCTGTCACCTGGAAAAACCGCCCGTTCATGCCCTCATCAATCAGCGTATTGCCGTTGGGCAGACGCCGCGCGCTGCTGATGAACGAGCTGTAGAACGCCCACCCCGGCTGCTTCGAATTGGCGGCGCTGTACTGCCAGACGATTTCATTTTTCGCCGGGTCGATCTCCAGCACCCGCGAACCGGAAATCAGCCCCAGCGTAACGTTCGGGTAACCCGCCGAACCCTGGTTGTCGAACACCAGCAGATTGCCCGCGCCGGGCAGTCCGGCCGGGATAATGTGCGCGTCATGCTGGCCGACGAACTGGTCCACCGGGCGCGGGATTTTCTGCGCGGTTTTCGGATTGGCCAACGGCAGATTCGGCCCCAGGCGCCAGACCACTTTGCCGCTGTGCTTGTCGATGATCGCGATGAAGTTGGCGTTGCGCGAATCGATCAGCAGGTTGTCCGGATTGAAGCGCTTGTCGCCGGCATCGAACCACTTGTTCGGCCCGACCAGGCTAAGGTTGTTGATGTGCAGGTAATCGGGATTTTCACTGGCGCGAACCAGCTTCAACTGCTCGGTGGTGAAGCCGAATTCGTTCAAGTGATCCGACGCCAGCCACTGCCATTTCACCTCGCCGGAGGGGCTGACTTCGTAGATTGCATCGTCGATCACCTCGGGCACCTTGAAGCCTTTGACCTTGTGCACCTTGTTCGCCAGCACCACGGTGTTGCCGTTGCTCAGGCGACGCTGATCGTGATGCTGTTGCGCCGCACCACCGGGCGCCTTGTCGCCCCACTGCCAGACGACTTTGCCGTTCCAGTCCAGCTCGCCGACACTCTGATTGCCCAGGCCATTGCCGGCGGAACCGAGCTTGCCCGGATCCTTGTCGCTCAGTTGCAGCAACACATGACCGCGCTCGCCCCCGACCAGTTGCGGGTCGATGATCGCCGACGGGAAACCAGACTGCGGCCAGTTCTTGACCTCGTTGCCGTTCATGTCGATCAGGTGCGTCTGCTTGTCGGCACCGCTGAAGATCACATATTGATTGAAGGCCTTGACCGGGTCGTAACGGGTAACGCCGGTGGGGTAGACGCTGGGCGCGGCGAGCGCCCCGGCACTAAGCACTGCGCCGGACAACAACACCGGTAAAGCGGTTTTGATGCGCAACATGATGCAGCTCCTTGAAGGATCGATCAGAAGTCGTAGCGACCGGTGACGCCGAGGGTGCGCGGCGTACCGAGCAGGCCTTCATAGCCGCCGTTGCCGCCGGCCCACAGGGTCGTGTAGTAGGTTTTGTCGAAGGCGTTTTTCAGCCACAGCGAGACGTCCCACTGACCCTGATTGAAATCGCCGCGCAGGCCGGTGGAGAGATTGACCACCGCGTAACTCGGGATCTGGCCGTAGTCGGAATCTTCGACCGTGCCCACCGCTTTGGAGCGGAACGCGTAGCTGCCGGTGACGTAAGGTTGCAGGCCGTTATCCAGATTCCATTCGTACTTGCCGTTGGCGTTGCCGATCCATTTCGAGGCGCCGACCACCTGATGACCGCTGAGGTCGCAAGAGGCCGGAGCACCCGGTGCCTGGCTGACTTCCGGCGGGCACGGCGCGTCCTTGTACGAGAGATAGCTGACGTCGTTGTAGGAGCCGTTGAAGTTCAGCGTCAGGCCACGCAACGGGATAACCGTCGTTTCGAACTCGACCCCGCGCGAGCGCACTGAACCGGCGTTGGTCAGGTATTGCACCCGGTTGACGTCGTCGTAGGCGTTGGTCTGGTAAGCGTTGACCTGAGTCCAGAACACGTTGGCGTTGAGCTGCAAACGCCGATCCCACAGCGTGCTCTTGAAGCCGAGTTCGGCGTTGTTGGCGCGCTCGGTGCCGATCAGCAACGAGTCTGCGCCAGCGGTCGGGGCCGAGCCGACCACAAGGTTGACCCCGCCGGATTTTTCGCCGTGAGACAAGGTGGCGTAGCCGAGCAGATCATCGGTGAAGCGATAGCTGAGGTTGAGCAATCCGGATGGGCTGGAACTGTACTGGTTCAGGTCGCCGGAATCGTAGGCGCCAGTCCGGCCGCGTCGCGCGGTAGCGGCGGCACCCGTGACAGCAGCACCACCGACCGGCGCATCACGATTGACCCAGGCGTTCTTCTCTTCATAGGTGCCACGCACCCCGGCGGTGAAATCCAGACGCGGAGTCAGGTGCCAGGTGCCTTGGGCGAACAGTGCAAAACTGTCCGTCTTGATATGGCCACGGCCGACACTGTTGACGTTGGCCAGCGCACCCCGTGGCGTGCCGTTCCAGATATCTGCCTGCGGGCCGTAATAGGCGAAGGATTTGTTGTCCAGGTCCGAGCCGAAATAGTAGGCGCCGAGGACGTAATCGAAGAACTCGCCTTTTGGCGATGCGAGGCGAAATTCCTGGGAATACTGTTTGTCCTCCACCGACACCCCGGCGTTGTAGGTCGCCGGCACATTGAGGCCATCATCGTTGCGCGGGGTGAAATTCCAGAAGCGGTAGGAGCTGACCGAGGTCAGGGTGAAGTCGCTCGGCAGGGTCCAGTTGGCCTCCACCGACGTGCCGCCCTGATGCACGGTGACGTGCTGGTCATTGTCCAGATTGACCTTGCGGTGCGAGCCGTTGACCAGCGTCGCACCGGCAGCGGCGGCGCGGGCCGAGTAGAGATTGACGCCGTTGATGGTCGGCCCGGTGTTGTACAGCACGCGGGTGCCGGCGCTGGAATCCTCTTCGTTGTAGTCACCGATCCAGCGCAGATTGAAGTTTTCGTTGGGCTTGAACAGCAACTGCGCACGGAAGCCGTCGCGGGAACCGCCGTTCAGATCATGGCCGTTGAATTCGTTCTTGATGTCGCCGTCGCTGCGGGTGCGATAGGCCGACAAACGCCCGGCCAGCACATCGTTGAGCGGCCCGGAAATCGTGCCCTTGGTCTGGAAATAACCGTCCTCGCCGACCGAGGTTTCGATGCTGCGTTCCGGGGTGAAACTCGGCGCGCGGGTGCTGATGTTGATCACGCCGGCGGTGGTGTTCTTGCCGAACAACGTCCCTTGCGGCCCGCGCAGGACTTCGAGTTGTTCTATGTCCATCAGGTCGAACACCGCCATCCCCGGGCGCCCCAGGTAAACGTTGTCGATGTACAGGCCGACGCTGCCTTCGAGACCATCGCTGGCCGGGTTGTTGCCCAGGCCCCGGATCGACACGCTGGACTGGCGCGCATGCATGTAGGCGACGTTGACGCTGGGCACCAGTTGCTGCAGATCCTGAATCCGGTAGACCCGTTGCGTCTCCAGAGTCTGGCCGCTGACCACGCTCATTGGCGTCGGCACGTCCTGAGAACTTTCTTCGCGACGGCGGGTGGTGACGGTCACGGTTTCCAGTTGCGAAGTGGCGGTCGCGGTCTTGCCGGCCGGTGCCGGCACAGGAGTTTCCGTTTCCGCAGCGTAGCCGTGGGTCCAGCTGGCACTCCCCGCCAGCAACAGGGCCAGAGGCAGACTTTTGAGCCGTCGTGGCGGCGGCGGTGAAGCGAGGTTCAACGGACTCATGGGGCTGCTCCTGGTCAAAAAACACGCAGACATCTTCCGTGCCGCATATTCTTTTAAGTTATTTATTTATGTTTTTACAAAGATTTACTGCATAAGAGATTGCCTTTATAAGGAGTCGACCTAATGCATATCCAATGCATTTCCCGGATATTTTTTATGTGAAAAATGCATATCGACTTGCGCCAACTCAGACACTTCATCGCCCTCGCCGAACAACGCAGCTTCGTCGCCGGCGCGCAGGCGGTGAACCTGTCGCAGTCGGCGTTCAGCCGCAGTATTCAGGCGCTGGAGCACAGCGTCGGTTGCCAGTTGGTGGATCGCGGACGCAAGGAATTGCCGCCGACCAAACAGGGCCAGGTGCTGCTTGAACACGCGCGGCGACTGGTCAGCGGTGCGCAGCAGATGGCCAACGAGATCAGCCAGTTCAACGGGCTTGAGGCAGGGGAATTGCGCTTCGGTTGCGGCCCGGCGCCAGCGGCAGGATTGATCCCGCGAGCGATCGGCAGCTTCATCGGCCGATACCCGAAAGCGCGGGTGCATTACCAGGTCGATGACTGGCAAAGCCTGAGCAAACGGCTGCTGAGCGAAGAGTTCGAATTCTTCGTTGCCGACACCCGCCACTTCGAGGCGGACCCGGACTATCTGACCCACCGCTTGCGACCGCGCAAATGGCATTTCTGTTGCCGCGCCGGGCATCCGCTGGCCGCATCGGATCGGGTCACGGCCGAGCAATTGATGGGTTATCCACTGGCCGTCAGCATTCGGCCGCCGAATCTGCGCAAGGTCATCGTCGACCTCAGTGGTCGCCCGGATTTCGTTCCGAACGTGGAGTGCGAGAACAGCGCCAGCCTGCTCGGCGTGGTGTTGCGTTCGGATGCGATCGGCATCGTCGGCGCCTATTCGGATGCACTGCATCAGGCCCGGGGTGAACTGGTGTGCTTGAAGGTCGAAGGGTTGGCGGATGATCTAGAGGAGCTTTACACCCGTTACGGAATTGTCAGCCGCGCCGGGTATCGCTTGTCACCGTTGGCCGAGGCGATGATCGAGCAGATCAAGGCGATCGATGCGGTGGAAGAAGAGGTGTGTTCACTGGCGAACCTCGCCGTCTGAGCCCATGCGTTTCATGCATCGCAAGCATTCCCCGAATGCACTTGCCGAACACCCTCGCCGAAAGCGAAAAACCTCGCCTGTCTTTCTGACTGGTGAATCCCATGTCCAACCCGCAAAACCCCGTGCGCAACGTGCTGTACATCATGTGCGATCAGCTGCGCCGCGATTACCTGTCCTGCTACGGCCACCCACACCTGCACACCCCGAACATCGATCGCCTGGCCGCCGCCGGCGTGCGTTTCAGCCGCGCCTATACACAGGGCACGATCTGCGGGCCGTCGCGGATGTCGGCCTACACCGGGCGCTATGTCAGCAGCCATCAAGTAGCGTGGAACGCGGTGCCGCTGCCGCTGGAAGAACTGACCATCGGCGATTACCTGCGGCCCCACGGCATTCGTACTGCGCTGGTCGGCAAGACCCACGCCACGGCCAACGTGGATGCCTTGCAGCGGTTGGCGATCAACCCCGAAAGCGCCCAGGCCGAAGTGCTCAACGAAGTCGGCTTCGAGCCGTACTTTCGACACGACGGCATCTTCCCGGACGATCCACTGTTCGATGACAAACGCGAATCCGCGCCTTACACCCATTACCTGCGGGAACAGGGTTTCGAAGGGCGTAACCCCTGGCACGACTGGGCCAACGCGGCCGAAGGCGACAACGGCGAAATCCTCAGCGGCTGGAAAATGCGCAATGCCCATTTGCCAGCGCGAATTCCCGAGCAACATTCAGAGACTGTCTACACTACAAATCGAGCCATCGACTTCATCGGTGAGCAAGGTGAAAAACCGTGGTTTTTACACCTGTCCTATATCAAACCCCACTGGCCCTACATCGTACCGGCGCCATACCACACCTTGTACAGTACGAAATCGATTCTCGAACCGGTACGTAATGCCTCTCCAAGCGACCACCCGGTCTATCAGGCCTTTCGCCAGCATGAGGAAAGCCTGAATTTCTCCAAAGATCCGGTACGACTGAACGTAATCCCGACGTACATGGGCCTGGTCAAACAGGTCGATGATCAGTTGGGGCGGCTGTTCGATTTCCTGCAAAGCAACGGTCGCTGGGAGGACACGCTGATCGTGTTCACCAGCGATCACGGCGACTTTCTGGGCGATCACTGGCTGGGCGAGAAGGAGTTTTTGCTGGAGCAGGCGGTGGGCGTCCCCCTGATCGTGCGCGACCCGCGTGCGGCGGCGGATGTCACGCGGGGCACGGTGGACGAACGCCTGGCGGAAACCATCGACGGCGTGCCGACCTTTCTCGAAGCGCTGGGTGTGAGGGGCGCCGAGCATCGACTGGAGGGTCGCTCGCTGATTCCGCTGCTGCACGGTGAAAGTCCTGACTGGCGCCGCTATGCGATCAGCGAATACGACTATGCCTTCCAGGCCCCGGCACGTGAGCGACTGGGCCAGCCGATCGACCGCTGCCGCATGACCATGGTGCGCAGCGAGCGCTGGAAATACCTGGCGTACGACGGCTTCCGGCCGCAGCTTTTCGATCTGTTGAATGACCCGCAGGAGCTGCAGGATCTGGGCGCTGATCCGGCGTATGCGGCAGTGCGCGAGGAGCATGCGGGGTATCTGTTCGAGTGGGTGCGCGGGTTGAAGCGGCGCACGACCATCAGTCATCAGGAGATTGATTTGCGTGGGCAGCGGTTTCGTTATGGGGAGCCGGAGACCGAGAAGCTCGTTCAGATTGGCGTCTGGTGATTGAGATTGTTGTTGATCGTTCCCACGCTCTGCGTGGGAACGCAGCCCGGGACGCTCCGCGTCCCAAAGCGGACGCAGAGCGTCCATTGAGGCATTCCCACGCAGACGGTTCGACGCCTCGACGTGGGAACGATCAGTCAGACACCGACGATTTCTGCGCCTTTGATGGTCTGACTACGCTGCCCATTCGCCCCGACCGGCACTTCCCCTTTGAGCGTCACCCGACGCACCACCCGATCCTGAGTGCCGTAATCATCAATCGCATAATGCTGCGTCGAGCGGTTATCCCAGATCGCCACGTCACCGGCCTTCCAGCGCCAGCGCACGACGTTCTCCTGGCGAATCACATGGCTCTGCAGCAAGCCGAACAGGTGCGCCGAATCGGCCTGGGAATAGCCCTTGATGCGCTTGACGAAATGCCCCAGCAGCAAGCTTTTTTCGCCGCTGATCGGGTGCACGCGCACCACCGGATGCTCGGTCTCGTAGACGGTCGAGGTGAAGATCTTGCGATAACGCTCAAGCTTCTCCGCCGACACGTCCGGCTTCACGGCGGCGTAGTCGTACTCGTTGCTGTGCACGGCCACCAGTTTGTCTGCCAGCTCACGCAATTCAGTCGGCAGTTCGTTGTACGCGGTCGCGGTGTTCGCCCACAGCGTGTCGCCACCGAACGCCGGAGCCACCACCGAGCGCAGGATCGAGGCTTTCGGGTAGGCATCGACGAAGGTCACGTCGGTGTGCCAGGAGTTGGCGCGCTGCCCTTCGGCGCCGTCCAGTTCCAGCAGGTAACGGGTGCCCTCGCGGGACGGTACGGTCGGGTGCGCTACGGGCTCGCCGAGCAGGTGCGCGAAGGCTTCCTGACGTTGATCGTCGAGCTGGGTCTGCTCGCGGAAGAACACGACCTTGTACTGGATCAGCGCCTGTTGAATGGCTTCAACCGTCGCGGCATCCAGCTCACCGGACAGGTGCACGCCACGGATTTCGGCGCCGATACGGCCGGCCACCGGATGAATGTCCAGCGCGTGGACAGCGGGTTTTACAGCGAGTGCGGCATTGCTCATGGGTAGACCCTCATCGACTGCTTGCGGTTGGACGGCAGCGAAACAACGCTCTATCTATATTCCATTTACATCTAATAGATATTCGCATGCTTCGTTGACGGAATAAGAGCTTGCATTTAAAACCTCAAGCAACCTCGTCGCAAATGCCTTCGAGCTATTTTTAGGATGCCGGAAAAGCATATGGATCTTCGCCAGTTGCGCTACTTCATCGCCCTCAACGAACACCGCAGTTTTGTCCGTGCGGCTGACGCCATGGGCATCACTCAACCGGCGTTCAGCCGCAGTATTCAGGGGCTGGAGCAGGAGTTCGGCTGCGTGCTGGTGGATCGCGGCAACAAGGATCTGCGCCCGACACCCGAAGGCCAGGTGGTGCTGCAACACGCCCTGACGCTGGTGCAGGGCGCCGCATTACTCAGCGCCGAAGTGACGCAGATGACCAAGCTCGACGCCGGCGAACTGCACTTCGGTTGCGGCCCGGCGCCGGCGGTGAAACTGGTGCCGGACGCGGTGGCGCAATTCATCAATGCGCACCCGAAAGTGCGCACCTGTTTTCAGGTGGATAACTGGGAAAAACTCAGCCGCGCCCTGAGCCGCGAAGAGATCGAATTCTTCATCGCCGACATCCGCCATTTCGAGTCCGACCCGAACTTCCAGACCCAGCCGCTGACGCCCAAGCGCGGGGTGTTTTTCTGCCGGCCGGGGCATCCGCTGCTGGCCAAGGAAAGCCTGTCGACCAACGACATGTTCGACTACCCGCTGGCGACAACGTTGATCCCGCCGGGCATCCGCAAACTGCTGGCGAATCTCAGCGGACGGATCGATTTCTCACCGACCATCGAGACCGAGCATTTTCCGGCGCTGGTGAAAGTGGTGCTGCAATCCAACGCGATTGGCGTCGGCACTGAAGAGGCGTTTGTCGAGGACATCGCCCAAGGCTCGCTGGCGCTGCTGCACTGGCGCAATCTGCCGCAGAACCTGGAGAGCATGAATGCACGGTGCGGGATTGTGAGCCGCACGGGATACCGGCTGTCGCCAGCGGCGCGGGCGATGATCGAGACTTTGGTAGCGGTGGATAAACAGGAGATCAGCGTCGCGGTTTGAGGGTCATTCCCACGCTCTGCGCGGGAATGACCACATGACTCAGAGCTTCGCGGCCGCCAGCTCGGGCGCCACCCACTCGTTCACCTTGAACGGCTTGCGGATCAGCTTCTGCTGCGCCGCCAGATCCACCTTGCCCTGCAGGTTTTCGAGGAACAGCGGGTCCAGTGTCGAAGGGAATACTTCACTCAGGTTCTGATCCTTCAGATCCTGGGTCAGGATCACTGGCGGATAACTAGCCAGTCCCGACACAAGCTGCACGTAAGCGTCCTTGTTGCTGTCCTGCGTCAGCCACTCCACCGCCTGTTGCTGCGCCTTGAGCAGCTTCGCCACGGCTTCCGGATGCCCGTCGACAAATTTGCCAGTGCCCACCAGCACCGACTGCACGCTGCCGGCGCCACCGAGGTCTTTGGTGTTAAGCGGCAACTCGGCCAGGCCTTTGGCCTGCAATGCAGTCAGCCCGGAGCTGCCCCACGACGCATCGATCTGCTTCGCCGCCAGCGCCGCAACCGCTGCGTTGAAATCGAGGTTGATCACCTTCACGTCCTTCTCGCTCAGGCCCACGCTGGCCAGCGCCGCATCGAACGACAACTGGGTCGCGGTGCCGCGGAAGATCGCCACGCGCTTGCCTTTGAGATCCTGCAACGTCTTGATGCCCGAGCCGGGAACCACGCCCAGGTATTGCTTCACGCCCCGGGCGCTGGCGCTGAGCAGGCGCGTATCCAGACCGTTGGACTTGCCGATGATGGCCGCCAGATCGCCGAGATAGGCCAGGTCCACTTGGCCGTTGGCGAACGCCTCGTTGATCACAGGCCCGGCGCCCTTGAAGAAACTCCACTGAATCTTGATGCCTTGCTCGGCGAAGGCCTTTTCGAAGATCTGCTGATCGCGCAGCACGTCCACGATGCCCCCGCCACTGTGTTGAGTACCCGCACTCAGATCAGGTACAGCGATCCTGATTTCCTTGAGCTCGTCGGCGTGGACGCTGAACGCCAGCAGACCCGCCAGCGCCGGCGCGGCAAACAGACTGATGACACGTTTGAAGGGAAGGTTCATGGGTGCGGCTCCTGATCACGGCGGGCATTGAGGAGCCGAAAGTAGGCGCAATCCGCATCAGCGCTTAAATACTTAAAAAGCACATTTTTATAGCTTTTCAAGCTAAGCCAGCAAAGTCGGGACATGCAGAGCCGTATGCATGGAGAGCATCGAAAATATTCTTCGAATGCATTGGATGCGCGTAAGGCTGGAGGCCTTAAATGGCGCTGCTTATCTCCAAAATGATTATTTTCCAACTCGCTTATAACAATTGGTTTTTAGCTAATTCCGCTGACTCGATCCAACCCGACAACGGAGGTCACCATGGCCCGTGAATCCCTGCTCAGCCTGCCACTGGCCGCACCGCCGTTGAAAAGCCGGCGCACCTGGCCGAGCCTGAGCCACCGCGTTTTACCCTGGATATTACCGCTCGGACTGTTCGCCCTGTGGTGGCTGGCGGCGCGCAATCAATGGATGAGCGAACAGATACTGCCGGCGCCATCGCTGGTGTGGAACAGCGCCATCGAGCTGTCCCAGGGCGAGTTGTGGAGTCATTTGTGGATCAGCCTGCAACGGCTGTTCTGGGGCCTGCTGGCAGGCGTTACCGCCGGCGCGGTACTCGGTGCGGCGCTGGGTTTCAGCCGTCGTCTCGAACGCCTGATCTTCCCGACGTTCGCCGGCCTGGCCCAGGTGCCGACGCTGGCGTGGATTCCGTTGTTCATGGTTTTTTTCGGCATCGGCGAAGTGCTGAAACTGGTGGTGCTGATCAAGGCCATCGTGGTGCCGGTCACCCTGCACACCCTGGTCGGCGTACGCGATGCGCAACCCAAACTGCGTGAAGCCGCCGCGGTTTTACGTCTGCCGCCACGCCTGTTGATCCGCCGACTGGTGCTGCCCGCCGCGCTGCCAGCGTTCATGGCCGGCGTGCGTCTGGCACTGGCCGCTGGCTGGACTTCGTTGCTCGCCGTCGAGCTGCTGGCCTCCAGCGAAGGCATCGGTTACCTGATGGTCTGGGCGCGTCAGTTGTTCATGCTCGACATCGTCTTCGTGTGCATCGTGGTGATCGGCCTGATCGGCGTTGCGATGGATCGCGGCATCGGCCTGCTGGACAAAAAACTGGTGCACTGGCCTCACCCGGCCACGGCGGAAATTCGTCGCGGCCCGCGTTATGAAGGCTGGCAGCGCGTACAGCCATGGCTGCTGCCGCTGGCGCTGTTTGCATTGTGGCAACTGGCGGTCGATCAGCAATGGATCGATGCCAACATTCTGGTCAGCCCGTGGGTGGTGCTTGAGGCGACGAAAAACGGATTGCTCGACGGCACGTTGATCTCGGGCATGGCCCTGAGCCTGGGCCGCACACTAGGCGGCCTTTTGATTGGCGGCGGTCTCGGCCTCGTGCTGGGTTTGTTGCTGGGTCTGTCGCGCACCAGCGAACGCTTGCTCGGCCCGACCCTCGCCGCCCTGCGCCAGATCGCGATTTTCGCCTGGGTGCCGCTGCTCACCGCCTGGTTCGGTCTGGGCGAACTGGCGAAGTGGGTGTTCGTCGCCCTCGCCGCATTCTTTCCGTTGTTCGTCGCGACTCAACGCAGCGTCGCCAACCTCTCGCCACAACTCAACGAAGCCGCTCAGGTCCTTCGCCTGAGCCTCGGCCAGCGTCTGCGGCGACTGGTATTGCCGGGCGCCGCGCCGGGGATTTTCGCCGGCCTGCGCCTGAGCCTGATCTACGCCTGGCTCGGCACCATCGGCGCCGAATATTTCATGCCGTCCAACGGCGGCATCGGCAGCCAGATGATCGGCGCCCAACAACTGCTGCGCATGGACCTGATCATGGCCGGGATGCTGCTGGTCGGCCTCACCGGCGCCCTGCTCAACCTCATTGGCCAACGCCTGGAAATCCGCGCCACCCGCTGGAGACACGCATGAACGCACCGATTGTCAGCTTCAACCATGTAGGCAAATCCTTCGACGTCGACGGTTTCGAACTGGAGGCGATTCGCGAATTCAACCTCGACATCGCCGAGGGCGAATTCGTCGCCATCGTCGGCTCCAGCGGTTGCGGCAAATCCACCTTGCTGCGCTTGCTGGTGGGCCTCGATACGCAGTTTCGCGGGCAGATCACAGTCGATGGCAAAGCCGTCAGCGGCATCGGCGGCGAGCGCGGCATCGTGTTTCAGGAACACCGTTTGTTCCCGTGG
Organism: Pseudomonas sp. GM25; assembly: GCF_000282255.1. NCBI lineage: Bacteria > Pseudomonadati > Pseudomonadota > Gammaproteobacteria > Pseudomonadales > Pseudomonadaceae > Pseudomonas > Pseudomonas sp. GM25. Next base: position 348,649 of record NZ_AKJQ01000029.1, read on the forward strand.
CTGACGGTGGCCGACAACATCGGCCTGGGCCTGGTGAACGAGCCGCTGAGCGCCGCTGAAAAGCAGCAACGCATCAACGATTTCATCGAGCTGGTGGGCCTGCGCGACTTCACCCGCGCCTACCCGCATCAACTCTCCGGCGGCATGGCCCAGCGCGTGGCGATTGCTCGCGGACTGGTGGCGAGCCCACGGATCCTGTTGCTCGACGAACCCTTCGGTGCCCTCGACGCGCTGACTCGCCAGCAGATGCAGGACGAGCTGCTGGCGATTCGCGAGCGGGCAAAGATCACCACGATTCTGGTCACCCACGATGTCGAGGAAGCGATCTTCCTCGCCGACCGCGTGGTGGTCATGGAACCGCGCCCCGGCCGGATCAAACAGGTGGTGGACATCGCCCTGCCCCATCCGCGCCAGCGCAGCAGTTTCGACTTCCATCAGTTGCGCGAAGAACTGCTGCACGAACTGACCAGTGACGACCATTACCAACCGAGCGCACCGGTGCAGATCCGCGATCTGCCGCTGTCGTTCATTGCCTGCTGAACAGGAGCCTGTTGATGCCGCAACGTCCCAACTTTCTGGTGATTCTGGCCGATGACCTCGGCTTCTCCGACATTGGAGCCTTCGGCGGCGAAATCGCCACGCCGAACCTTGATGCCCTGGCCAACAATGGCTTGCGCCTGACCGATTTTCACACCGCACCGACCTGCTCGCCGACCCGCTCGATGCTGCTTACCGGCACCGATCACCACATCGCCGGCATCGGCACCATGGCCGAAACCCTGACCCCGGAGCTGATCGGCAAACCGGGTTACGAAGGCTATCTCAACGACCGTGTCGTCGCGTTGCCGGAGTTGTTGCGCGAGGCCGGTTACCAGACGTTGATGAGCGGCAAATGGCACCTGGGCCTGACCGCCGAACTGGCGCCCCACGCCCGAGGTTTCGAGCGTTCGTTCTCGCTGCTGCCCGGCGCGGCCAACCACTACGGATTCGAACCAACCTACGATGAACACACGCCCGGCCTGCTGAAATCCACCCCGGCGCTGTACATCGAGGACGACACGTTCATCGACGAATTGCCCAAGGATTTCTATTCCTCCGACGCCTTCGGCGACAAGCTCTTGCAGTACCTCAAGGAGCGCGATCAGAGCCGGCCGTTCTTCGCTTACCTGCCGTTTTCCGCGCCGCACTGGCCGTTGCAGGCGCCCGCCGACATCGTCGAAAAATACCGTGGTCGCTACGACACGGGGCCGGAAGTGCTGCGCCTCGAGCGTCTGGAAAAACTCAAGTCGCTGGGGCTGATCGAGCCGGATGTCGAGCCGCATCCGCTGATCCAGCTGACCGCGCAATGGGACGCGCTGAGCGATGAACAAAAACGCATTTCCGCCCGGGCGATGGAGGTCTACGCCGCGATGGTCGAGCGCATGGACTGGAACATCGGCCGCGTCGTCGATTACCTGCGCCAGCAGGGCCAGCTCGACAACACTTTCATCCTGTTCATGTCCGACAACGGTGCCGAAGGCGCGCTGCTGGAAGCCTTCCCGAAATTCGGTCCGGAGCTGGTGACCTACCTGAGCCAGCATTACGACAACAGCCTCGACAACATCGGCCGCGCCAACTCCTACGTCTGGTATGGGCCGAACTGGGCGCAGGTGGCGACCGCGCCGTCACGCTTGTTCAAGGCCTTCACCACCGAGGGCGGAATTCGCGTTCCGGCACTGCTGCATTATCCGCAGCTGCCGCTGAAGGGGCAGATCAGCCACGGTTTCGGTACGGTGATGGACATCACGCCGACCATCCTCGATCTGGCTGGCGTGCGCCACCCGGGCAAGCAGTGGCACGGCAAACCGGTGGCGCCGTTGCGTGGCAAATCGTGGCTGGGGTTCTTGTCCGGCGAAACAGCGCAGGTGCATGACGAACACACCGTCACCGGTTGGGAGTTGTTCGGACGCCGGGCGATTCGGCAGGGTCAGTGGAAGGCGGTGTGGATCCCTGGGCCGGTGGGGCCGGCGACCTGGCAGCTTTACGATCTGGGCAGTGATCCGGGGGAGATTCATGACCTGGCGTCGAGTCAGCCGCAGAAGCTTGAGGCGCTGATCGAGCATTGGCAGCGGTATGTGGAGGAGACCGGCGTGATTTTGAGTGAATCGCCGTTTCAGCCGGATTGAGGGGTGGCTGATGCAGGGCTATCGCCGGTTAGCCGGCGATAGCTTCGGATACCTTCAAGCCTGAGCCGTCTGCACTTTTTTCTGCAGGACTTCTTCCTTGCGAACAAACCGGTTCGCCCGCCCAAACGTCCCGAAATCATTAAACCGAACCCCCATCTCCCGCATCACCTTGTGCGCCACCGGCACCGTCAGCTGGCGAATATAAAACGGCTCCTTCACCACAAAATGATGAATCCCGTGACTGCTGCCGAAGTTGAAGCAGAACGCCTGCAACGGCCACAGCCACCAAGGATTCAGCACCTGACACTGCTGAAGCACATTACCCGGCTCCACATCCCCGTAGTAATGCATGTTCGAACTGATGAAGTGCAGGCAGAAGGTGCGCAATACATTCGGGCCAATGATCACCACGGCGGCGATGTCGATCACTTGCATCACCGACAACGTGGTCGCTGACCATTCAATCGGCGAGCCCATCAAGTAAGTGATTCCATTGGTGGCATGGAACCCGAGAAACACATACCAAGCCCCCCAATGCACCAGCGCCAGCGGTGCGTAGACCTTCAAAGTGCGTTTGATGATGCTGAATTTATGCGCCCAGGTCTTGGCCCGCAGCATGCGGATGAACGCTGACATCACGTTGTCGCCGACCATCAGCAACCGCGCGAAACCCCACGGCTCGCCGTTGGTGATCGCCCGTTCTTCCATGTCGGTTTCAGTGCCGGACACCTTGTGATGATTGAGGTGCAGATGACGACGGATCCACGGGTTGATCGTGCTCGGCCGCGCCAGCCACACCAGGCCCATCATCAGGTTGTGCGGCACCCGCTGTTTGCGGAAATACATGCTGTGAATCAGGTCGTGTTCGAGCTCATGGGTCAGCGAGGCGAAAAACGCGTTGAGCAGCAGGCACGCCCACCACGCCATGTACCCGTTGATGTAGAGCGCCGCCGAACCGATCATCCCGGCAAGGGCAAACGCCAGAATCCCCGCGCCGAGGGTGTCCTGATGCTTGAGAATCGGGTAGCGCTCGCGCAGCTCGACGCCCTTGGCCAGCACCACTTCGCGAATATGCGCTGATCGCTGGGCAGCATTGTGTCGCTGGGGACTTGCAGAAGTACGGTCCATGCTTCCATCCTCTGGTTATTGATGTTCGCATCCTGCCCCGCGCGGGTTCCGAACGCGGTAGCCGAGAACGCCAACCTGTTGACCGGAAGCGCCAATCAGCATGAAGGAACCGACTTCTCTCGCCAGCTGGACCCGTGCCCTGCGCAAGCAACTCGACGCGCTGGGGCTGGACAGCACTGCCCTGTGCCAGCAGGCCGGGCTCGATCCGCAACTGATGGACGACCCGAACGCCCGCTATCCGTTGTCCGCCACCACCCGCCTGTGGGAAATCGCGGTGCAGGTCAGCGGCGATCCGGCGATTGGTTTGCGAGTGTCGCGGTTCGTCAGCCCTACGACATTTCACGCGTTGGGCTATGCGTTGGTGGCCAGCGGCAGCCTGCGGGAAGTGTTCGAGCGGATCGTGCGTTATCACCAGGTGGTCAGCGACGCGCTGGAACTGGAGCTGACCCGCACCGAAGACCGCTATCGGTTTCGCCTGAAAATCCCGACCGACAACCCCGCTCCGGCCTTCGAAGCCATCGACGCCTTCGCCGCGATCTACGTACGCACCTGCCGCAATCGCCTGGGCCGCGACTACGCACCACTGGCGGTGTACCTGCGTCGCCCGGAACCGGCCGATGCGCATCAATGGCACAAGGTGTTCCGCTCGCCGGTGCATTTTTCCGCCGAAGAAGACCGGATCGAATTCGCCCTCACCGACTTCGACAGTCACCTCGACGACGCCAACCCGGAACTGGCCGAGCACAACGAAGCGGTGCTCAAGCGCACCCTCGCCCAACTCAAGCCGCTGACCTGGGAGCGCAAGGTGCGCGACGCCATCGAAGAACAACTGCCCGAAGGCGAACCCAGCGCCGAACGCATCGCCCAGGCCCTGCACCTGAGCCTGCGCAGCCTGCAGCGGCATCTGGCGGACGAGGGTTGTCGCTTCGACACCCTGCTGAATGAAAGCCGCGAGAACCTCGCGCTGCTGCACCTGCGCGATCCGCAATGCTCGCTGAGCGAGGTGAGTTATCTGTTGGGATTTGCCGACACCAGCAGCTTCAGTCGCGCGTTCAAACGCTGGACGGGGATGACGCCGGGGCAGTTTCGGGATCAGTTGCGCTGAGCGCACATGGGGCATTCAACCCTTGGTCAGACTGCGTTCAATCCCGGACTCCCACTGCTCGATCATTGCCGTACCCACCTCGGCGAATGACTGATGGGTTCGGCAATGCTCTAGCATTTCCTCCATCGCCTTCTGCATGCCATGAACAACCTGCTGCAGTAGTTCATTGCAGCGACCTTCAGTGAGATTGCATGCCGTACGACCGAAGCGGATGAGCGCCTTGTGCTTGGGCCATGCCTTCGACCCGCCCAACAGCAAGGCCAGGCTGTCGTTCCTGATGTAAACCGATGTGGTGATGATGTCGTAAGCCGGGGCCAGCCGGATCGAGGCCTGCGCGCCGCAATGGTCATACAGCACACCGAAGTTCTTCAGGTGCGCATCGCCGTTTTTCAGTCCCGCGGACAGCGCCACGATCTTGAAAAAAACCTCCAGCGCCTGACTCAACAGCGCAGGCGAAACAAAGGCCTTGATCTGTCGGGCAGCGCCTTCGTAAGAACCATCGTATTTGGCTCTGGAAGGCCAGCCGTTGAGTACGCAAAAGTCCTCGAAACCCAGATAGCCATGCTCACTGAGGTCGAAACGCTCAACCACTAAAAACTTGCCCTGTTCGCTCAATTCAAACTTCGGTACTTCGAGACCGCTAAGCGCTGCGGCGCGCATACAGAAGTACTCGTTGGTCGCCAGCTCGGGAAACTCTTCGGGACGGAAGGCTTTGACCAGATGTGTGGAGCCTCGGTGAGTCGGGTAAAGAGCGGCTGTCACACCATCGCGTACCAGCACCTTAGGCTGCACGCCTGAAACACCGGAATACTGGCCATGTTTGTGCAACAGATCGTCAAACAAGCCATGAACGCCGTCATGTATCAAAAGATCGGACAATAACGTTTCGGGCTGATGACCTGTGACCGATTCGCAGGCTACTGCCAGCCGTCCTAGCTGACTTGAACCCACTATTGCCAGCAACGCAAAAGCATCGAAGTCACGAACTGCTTCGCCGAAGCGTCGAATCAATTCATCGCGCAATGCCCCTTCTGGCAAATTCATCTCGAAAATCGGATGAACACCTCGCTCCCAGCCGTAGTTTTCCATCCGAGCTGACATCGTTAGCGAAACAGCATTCTCAGCGTTCACGCCCTCACAGTATCTGAACACGCTCTCCATGCCGGACTGCCCACGAACGAGTGTCCCTACGGAGCTATCAGCGACGGTGATTTCCAAACCCCGAATCAAATCAATCATGAGAATTCACCCTCCTCGGTGCCTCAAGAGGGAAACCAAGCTCAAAAACTGTTCCCTTAACTTCACTACTCACCCGCACCCGCCCACCATGCAACTGCATGATCGACTGCACGATCGCCAGTCCCAATCCGCCGGAATCTCCCGGTTCCGCGCGGGACGGGTCGACGCGGTAGAAGCGGTCGAACAGTTTGCCCAGATGTTCATCCGCGATAGTCGGGCCGAGGTTGTGGACTTGCAGCCAGCACATGCCTGGCTCATCGCGACGGCACAGGCTGATGACTGAACCGGCGTCAGCATGGCGTACGGCGTTGGCCAACAGGTTGCCCAAGGCGCGTTGCAGCAGTTGCTGATCCGCCAGCAATTCTCCGCTGAGCGTGTTTTCGAGGCGGATTTCCCGGTCATCGGCCAGGGCCTCGAAGTAGTCGCACAGCTCTTCGCCGATTTCGTGCAGTTCCAGCGTGCGCAGATCGAGCGCCCGCTCAGCCTGCTCTGCGCGGGCGAGAAACATCAGGTTTTCGGCCATGCGCTTGAGCCGTTCGAACTCTTCCATGTTCGAGGCCAGCACTTCCTGATACTCGGTGCTGCTGCGCGGATAGTTCAGTGCCTGGCCGTTGCTCGCGAGCAAGGTGTGCAGGGGCGTGCGGATTTCGTGGGCAAGGTCGGCGGAAAACTGTGAGAGGCGCTGGAAGCCGTCGTCCAGCCGCACGAGCATGCCGTTCAACGCGAGCACCGGTTCCAGTAATTCCGCTGGCGTGCCGGCGGTGGGGACGCGTTGGTCGAGGCTGCGCAGGTCGATGCCGCGCAGCGCTTCACTCAGTTTGCGCAGAGGCAGCAAACCTCGGCGCAACAGCATCAGACCCAACGTGAAAGCGAGTACGGCACCAAGTCCGACGGCCAGATACAAGCGCAGGCGATAGCTGCCGAGCATCTGCTCGCGCTCGCTCAAGACCTTGCCGGCGATCACGGTCAACGATTCGCCGTTCGGCCCTTGGGCCTGACCTGACAACAGGGCCAGCTCGACACCGTCCGCCGCCTGCCAGGTCAGCACATCGCTACGTTGCGGCGGTTGATCCCGGGGGATGGCCTGCACGGACGGCAGAGCGCGTTGGCGAGGGTTGATCGTGATCACATTCGAGCCGTCAGCGCGTTGCACCAGCAGCAGACTGTCGAGGTTGCCGAGCATGTTCTGGTACAGCCGTGGCCGCGCCTGCAAGGCGTCGAGGCTGTCGCTGTCGGCGAGCAGCGCGCGCACCTGCTCCAGACGACCGAGCAACGCCATGTCGTCGCGCCAGGCGATTTCCGAGGCCAGCGAGCGATACAGGAACACGCCGATCGCGCTGAGCACCAACGCACAGACGGCGGCGAACGCCAGGGCCAGGCGCCAGGCTATGGATCTAGCGCGCATCGTCGGGCGCTTCGAGTTGATAGCCGACCCCGCGCACGGTGTGGATCAGTTTGGGCATGTACGGATCATCGACTTTCGAACGCAGCCGACGCACCGCGACTTCGACCATGTTGGTGTCGCTGTCGAAATTCAGGTTCCACACCTGCGAAGCAATCAGCGTGCGCGACAGCACTTCACCCTGTCGGCTGGCGAGCAAATGCAGCAGGGCGAATTCCTTGTTGGTCAGAGCGATGCGCTGACCGCCACGGCTGACCCGACGGCGCAGCACGTCGATCTCCAGATCGGCGATGCTGTATGACTCGGCTTCGCGCATCGGCCCGCGCCGCAACAACGTGCGCACCCGCGCCAGCAATTCGGCGAAGGCGAACGGCTTGAGCAAATAGTCATCGGCCCCCAGTTCGAGGCCACGCACGCGGTCTTCGATAGCGTCCTTCGCTGTCAGGAACAGCACCGGCGTGGCGCCGCGCTGACGGATCAGCTGCAGCAGTTGCCAGCCGTTGAGGCCCGGCAACATCACGTCGAGGATAATCAGGTCATATGCCTGCTGCTCGATGAAATAACGCCCGTCGAGGCCATTCAGCGCCACGTCCACGGCGAAACCCGACTCGCCCAGCCCTTTGGCGAGGAAATTCGCGGTTTTGGCTTCATCTTCTACGACCAGCAAACGCATGGCACACCTCGATTGATCAGAGGCACAGGCTAGGCCCCTTCGGCGCCGTTGCCCATTACAAACTTGTAATCCGACTGACGAGGTTTCGACGGGGACCGGCGGATAAGGTGGTGGCCTTCGCTTTTGGAGCCTACCCATGACCGTCAAATACTTGATTGCCAGCCTGACAATCGGCCTAAGCAGCGCTGCGTTTGCTGCGCCCGACCTGCCCCGTCACGCCGATCTCGATCTGAAAACCGCACGGCTGCTGGCCGACACAGCGCTGGAAAACTGCACCGGCACGGTGTCGGTGCTCGACCGAGGCGGCAACCTGTTGGTGACCTTGCGCGGCGACGGTATTGGCCCGCACAACACCGCCGCCAGCCAACGCAAGGCCTACACCGCGCTATCGACGAAGACCCCGACCCGGTTGTTCGCCGAGCGCGCCCGCAGCAACCCGGAAACCGCCAACCTCAACACCCTCGATGAATTGCTGTTACTCGGCGGCGGCATCCCGCTGTTCGCTGGCAAGGAACTGGTTGGCGCCATGGGCGTGGCCGGTTCCGGTGGCGGCGAGCAGGACGAAAACTGCGCGATCAAGGCTGCCGACATCGTCGGCCTGTCCATCAACCGTATTTGAACCCAGGAGCATCACCATGACCCCACTGCGCATGACTTTCGCCGCGCTCGGCCTGAGCGCTTTTTCGAGCCTGGCGCTGGCCGCCGGCAACCCGCTGAGCGTGCACGTACTCAATCTGGAAAACGGCCTGCCATCGCCGGGCATAAACGTGACGCTGGAACGCCATGTCGGCCAGGACTGGCAGCCGCTGGCGCAGGGCACCACCAATGAACAGGGGCGGATCGCCGAGCTGTTCCCGGCGAACAAACCGTTCGAGGCGGGTGAATATCGGGTGGTATTCAAGACCGGCGAGTACTTCGAGAAGACCAAGCACGAGACGTTTTTTCCGGAGATTCCGGTGATCTTTAAAGTGAAGCAGACGGATCAGCACTATCACATTCCGTTGCTGCTGAGCCCGTATGGCTTCTCCACTTATCGCGGTTCGTAAGCCACTGGCAGGTGGAGATCAGAGGGTCGCCAGTGCGCGCAACCGCGCGGCGTCGAGGATTTCGATCTCGCCATAACTCAAGCCGATAATCCCCTGCCCCTGCAACTCCTTGAGGATCTGGTTGGTGGTCTGCCGCGACAGCGACAGCATCGACGCCAGCTGTTCCTGGGGCAGTTGCAGCACCCGGCGTGGCGGATCCAGTTCGCCGTAGCCTTCGGCGATCATCAGCAGGCGATGAGCCAGACGCGCCGGGGCCGGCAGCAGGCTCAGCTGTTCGAGATTGATGAAGGTCAGGCGCAGTTTGTGGCTCATCAGCAAGGCCAGATGTCGCCAGTAGACGGGATGTTCGTCGAGCAGTTTAAGCAGCGTGGCCTGGGGAATGTTCAGCAGGGTGCAAGGCCCGACCGCGTAAGCGTCATGGGTGCGGGGCTGGCCGTCGAACAGGCAGATTTCGCCGAACCAGTGCGGCGCTTCCACCAGGCTCAGCAACGCCTCCTTGCCCTGCTCGCTGACCGCGCCGATGCGCACCGCACCATCGAGCACCGCGTACAGCCCGCACGGCGCGTCGCCGCGCTGAAACAGCCGCTGCCCCGCCGCCAGCCGCCGCTCCCGGGCCGCCGCCAGCAGACTATCCTGAAAGGACGAAGGCAGATGACTGAACCATTGCCCGGTCAACAGGCGCTCGCGCCAGACCTTATCCATGCGTTCTCCTAAAGATTGTCGCCTGCCTGACAGAGCGAGCCGTGAACCCGGGGCATGATTCGATCACCCTACAGGAGGAACAACAATGAAAAGCCTCGTCGATCATTTGAGTCAATACGCCGCTTACCACCGTGACCCGCGCAACATCGCCAGCCACTTTATCGGGATTCCGCTGATTGTGGTGGCGGTGGCCGTGCTGTTGTCGCGGCCGGAATGGGCGGTGGGCGGATTGTGGATTTCCCCGGCGGTGATTGCCGCCCTTGCTTCGGCGTGGTTTTACCTGCGTCTGGAACTGAAGCTCGGGGTTCTGATGACCGTGTTGATGGGGTTGTCGGTCTGGGCCGGGCACGTCCTGGCGCAGCAGAGCACCATGGTCTGGCTGAGTGCAGGTCTGGCGATGTTTGTGATTGGTTGGGCGATCCAGTTTGTCGGGCACCACTATGAAGGGCGCAAACCGGCGTTCGTCGATGACTTGAGCGGGTTGATTGTCGGGCCGCTGTTTGTGGTGGCCGAACTGGCGTTCATGCTCGGGATGCGGCATGAGCTGAAAGAGCAGATCGAGGCGCGGGCGGGTGTGGTGCGGGTGAATCCGAATCGCGCGGCTGTCTAGACCGCAATCGCCAGTAGGCTGGCTCCCACAAATTCACTGTGGGAGCCAGCCTGCTGGCGATGCTTTTGCTTTAAAGGTTGGCGACTTTCTGCCAGACCTTCGGCTTGAAGAACAACGTCTCACCCTTCGCCAACCCGGTCAGGCTGTCGTGGTCTTTCACCACTTCCGCCTCGATCAGATCCGTCTGGCCTTCAACTTTTAACGTCACCCGCGTGGTCGCGCCCAGCGGCCGGATATCGCGAACTTCAGCGGCGTGGTGATCCTCCAGCTCATGCCGCGACAGCGACACTTCGTGCGGGCGGAACAACACGTGGTTGTCATCGCCCAGATGCAGACGGTTCGAATCGCCGAGGAAGTGATAGACGAAATCGCTGGCCGGGTTTTCGTAGACGTCGCCCGGTGAACCGATCTGCTCGATCACACCCTTGTTCATCACCACGATGCGGTCGGCCACTTCCATCGCCTCTTCCTGGTCGTGGGTCACGAACACCGAGGTCAGGTTGATGTCTTCGTGCAGGCGCGCCAGCCAGCGGCGCAGCTCCTTACGCACCTTGGCGTCGAGGGCGCCGAACGGCTCGTCGAGCAGCAGCACTTTCGGCTCTACCGCCAAGGCGCGGGCCAGGGCGATACGCTGACGCTGGCCGCCGGACAGTTGCTCCGGATAACGATCCGACAGCCAGTCCAGTTGCACCATGTTCAGCAGCTCGTGAACCTTGGTCGCGATCTGGCTTTCAGTCGGGCGCTGGTTTTTCGGCTTCATGCGCAGGCCGAACGCGACGTTGTCGAACACCGTCATGTGGCGGAACAAAGCGTAGTGCTGGAACACGAAACCGACGTTGCGATCCCGCACGTCGTGGCCGGAAACGTCCTCGCCGTGGAACACGATGTTGCCGTTATCCGGGGTTTCCAGACCGGCAATAATGCGCAGCAGGGTGGTCTTGCCGCAGCCGGACGGGCCGAGCAGCGCCACCAGTTCACCGCTGTGGATGTCCAGGCTGATGTTGTCCAGCGCCTTGAACGCATTGAAATTCTTGCTGACGTTACGCACTTCGATCGACATGAATTATTCCTCCGCGGCGCTGGCGCGCAGGCGGTTGATACGGTTTTCGCTCCACTGCTTGAGCAGCAGGATGAAGAGCGCCAGGATCAGCAACAGGCTCGCCACGGCGAACGCGGCCACGTGGTTGTATTCGTTGTAGAGGATCTCGACGTGCAGCGGCAAGGTGTTGGTCACCCCGCGAATGTGCCCGGAAACCACCGACACCGCACCGAACTCACCCATGGCCCGCGCGGTACACAGCACCACGCCATAGATCAGGCCCCATTTGATGTTGGGGACGGTCACGTGCCAGAACATCTGCCAGCCATTGGCACCGAGCAGACGCGCGGCTTCCTCTTCCTGAGTGCCTTGCTCCTGCATCAGCGGGATCAGCTCACGGGCCACGAACGGCACGGTGACGAAGATCGTCGCCAGTACGATGCCCGGCAGAGCGAAGACGATCTGGATATCGTGATCCTGCAGCCACGGCCCGAACAGGCCCTGGGCGCCGAACATCAACACGTAGACCAGACCCGCGATCACCGGCGACACCGAGAACGGCAGGTCGATCAGCGTCACCAGCATACTCTTGCCGCGGAACGAGTATTTGCTCACGCACCACGCGGCGCTAACACCGAACACCAGATTCAGCGGCACCGAAATCAGCACCGCAATCACGGTGAGTTTCAGGGCCGACAAGGCATCCGGTTCAAAGATCGCGGTGAAGAACGCGCCAAGGCCGTTCTTCAAACCCTGCGACACCACGATGAACAGCGGCAGCACCAGAAACAGGAAGAAAATCAGCCAGCCGAGGCCGATCAGGATCCGCCGCGAAGTGGCACTGCCACGGCGGGCGGCGTTGGCCGAGGAAGCGGCCGCAATAGACGATTGGGACATGGTTCGCGCCTCCTTATGGGGTTTCGATGCGGCGCTGCAGCAAGTTGATCAGCAGCAACAGGACGAAGGAAACCACCAGCATCAACACGCCGATGGAGGTAGCGCCGGTGTAATCGTACTGGTCGAGCTTGACCATGATCAGCAGCGGCAGGATCTCGGTTTTCATCGGCATGTTGCCGGCGATGAAAATCACCGAACCGTACTCACCGACGCCACGGGCAAACGCCAGGGCAAAACCGGTCAGCCAGGCCGGCAACAGCGCCGGCAGCAGGATGTGACGGAACACCTGCAACGGTTTGGCACCGAGGCACGCGGCCGCTTCTTCGACTTCACGCGGGATGTCGGCCAGCACCGGCTGCACCGTGCGCACCACGAACGGCAAGGTCACGAAGGTCAGCGCCAGGGTAATCCCGAGCGGGGTGTAGGCGATCTTGAAACCGAGGTCGGCGGCGAACTGCCCGACCAGTCCGGTCGGCGTGTACAGCGCCGTCAGCGCAATACCGGCCACGGCGGTCGGCAGGGCGAACGGCAGATCGATCATCGCGTCGATCACCTTGCGTCCCGGGAACGTGTAGCGCACCAGCACCCAGGCCAGCAACGTGCCGATGATGCCGTTGATGATCGCGGCGCACAGTGCGGTGCCGAAGCTCAGCTTCAATGCGGCGAGAACGCGGGGCGCGGAGATGATCGTCCAGAACTGGTCCCAGGTGAGTTGGGCGGCGTGGACGAACATCGCCGCCAGCGGGATTAGCACAATCAGGCTGAGGTACACCAAGGTGTAGCCCAGCGTCAGCCCGAAGCCGGGTATGACGGGGGAGATACGACGCGACATAAAAGTCCTTGGTTTGAGAACGCGCAAAGCCCCGAACATAAATCCGGGGCTCGTTTTAGGCTATTGAAACTTACTGCGCCTGATAGATCTGGTCGAACACGCCACCGTCGTTGAAGAATTTCGGCTGTGCGGTTTTCCAGCCGCCGAAGTCCTTGTCGATGGTCACCAGTTCCAGTTTCGGGAACTGCTGGGCGTACTTGGCTGCCACGTCCTTGTCACGCGGGCGGTAGAAGTTCTTCGCCGCGATTTCCTGACCGGCCGGGCTATACAGGTGCTTGAGGTAGGCTTCGGCGATCTGCTCGTTGCCCTTCTTCTCGGCGTTCTTGTCGACCACGGCCACCGGTGGTTCGGCGAGGATCGACAGCGAAGGCACGACGATGTCGAACTTGTCCTTGCCGCCGTCTTCTTTCAGCGCCAGGAAGGCTTCGTTTTCCCAGGCCAGCAACACGTCACCCTGACCGTTGTTGACGAAGGTGATGGTCGAGCCACGGGCGCCGGTGTCCAGGACCGGAACGTGCTTGAACAGGGTCTGTACGTATTCCTTGGCCTTGGCTTCGTTGCCACCGTTGGCTTTCAGGCCGTAGGCCCACGCCGCGAGGAAGTTCCAGCGCGCACCGCCGGAGGTTTTCGGGTTCGGAGTGATCACCGAGACGTCGTTCTTGACCAGGTCGCCCCAGTCCTTGATGCCTTTCGGGTTGCCCTTGCGCACCAGGAACACGATGGTCGAGGTGTAGGGAGTGCTGGCTTCCGGCAGACGCTTCTGCCAGTCAGCCGGCAGGGTCTTGCCGAGCTTGGCGATTTCGTCGATGTCGCCGGCCAGGGCCAGGGTTACGACGTCGGCGCGCAGACCGTCGATCACCGCACGGCCCTGCTTGCCCGAACCGCCGTGGGATTGCTGGATTTTCACGGTGTCGCCGGCGTGCTCCGACTGCCAGTACTTAACGAACTCGGCGTTGTAATCCTGATACAGCTCGCGCGTCGGGTCATACGACACGTTGAGCAGTTCGTAATCCTTGGCAACCGCGGAACCGGCAAACACAGCACTGGCCAGGGCGGCCAAAGCGTAACGGCGAATCGACGACATGGTGAAAGCTCCTGGAATTCTTGGTGGTGGCTTTTTCTTATGGATTGCTAGAATCGGGTTGCTCATTCAACGACCGCAGCCTGTGGCAGCTTCTGCCAACAGCTCCCCGCAGGAGCTGCCGCAGACTACGAATCAGGCCGGTTTGTTACCCGGTTGCTGCAGACGGAATTTCTCTTTGCGTTCGATCTGGACCACCTGGGCGTTATGCACAGTGATTTCCACCGCGCCGAAACGCAGGTCGCGCAAGGCGCTCTGGATTTCGCGCAAGATGGTGCTTTCGTCCTGACCGTCAACGCTACGCAGGGATGCGCTCATGGTGCTGCTCCTTTGTATGGGATATGCCTGGCAGTGGGCGGCACTGCGTTCGGCGTGGGAGCAATATAAGAGAGCTTTGGATATTCTTAAAAAGACTATTTAAGAATGTTTATATAACTGGAAAACATTATGTGATGCAGCAAGGGTTTGCGGCGGATTTGCCCTATCGCAAACCCGCTGTGCACGTCCGTCAGCCGATTGCCGGCGCTCGGGTCCAGTCGATTTGAGCTTCGGGCACCGGCCGCCCGAACCAGTAGCCCTGCCCCAGATCACAGGCCTGCTCAAGCAGGAACGCCGCCTGCTCGGCCTGCTCAATACCCTCGGCATGCACCTGCATGCCCATGCTGCGGGCCAGGGCGATGATCACCCGGACGATCGCCGCATCGTCCTCGTCCCACGGCAGGCCGGCGACGAAACCCTGATCGATCTTGAGCTTCTGCACCGGCAGGCGCTTGAGTCGCAGCAACGACGAATATCCGGTGCCGAAGTCATCGATGGCCAGACGAATGCCCAGCTCGCGCAGACGGTGCATCTGTTCCAGCGCGACTTCCGGATCGTCCATCACCGCGCTTTCGGTGACCTCCAGTTCCAGATAGGCCGGATCCAGGCCGGTCTCGTGCAGCACCTGCGCAACCTGCTCGTACAACTCGCGACGGGCGAACAACCGTGACGACACGTTCACCGCGACAAACGACAGCACCACCCCGGCCTGCTGCCATTGGCACATCTGCCGGCAGGCCTGCTGCATGACCCAGGCGTCGATTTCCGAGATCAGCCCGGTGCGCTCGGCAATCGGGATGAACTCCGCCGGCGACACCAGCCCCCGCTGCGGATGCTCCCAGCGCACCAGCGCTTCGACGCCGATCAAGCGACTGGTTTTCAGGTCGTGCACCGGTTGGTAGTAGACACGCAGCTCCTGCTGCTCCAGTGCGCGGCGCAACTCGAAGGCGATTTCGACCCGCTGCTGGGCGTGGGCCGTGAGTTCTTCAGTGTACAGCGCGTAGCCGTTGCGGCCGCTGCTCTTGGCCTTGAACAGCGCCGCATCGGCGTTGCGCAACAGCTGTTCGGCACTCAACGCATCGCTGGGAAACAGGCTGATGCCGAGGCTGGCGTTGATGAACAGTTCATGGCCGTCGAGGCAGAACGGCTCCTTGAGCGCATCGAGAATGCGCTGAGCCAGTGCCGCCGCCTGCGCCGGCTGTGGACAACTTTCCAGCAGGACCGCGAACTCGTCGCCGCCCAGCCGCGCCAGGGTGATGCCCGGCCCGAACAGCGCCTGCAACCGCGCGGCGACCGCCTTGAGCAAACGGTCACCGATGTTGTGGCCGAGGCTGTCGTTGATCAGTTTGAAGTGGTCCAGATCGATCATCAGCAGCGCGCAACCGCGCTTGTGGGTCTGCGCCGATGCCAGCGCCTGTTCGGCGCGGTCGCTGAACAGCAGGCGGTTGGGCAGGTCAGTCAGCGGATCGTGGTGGGCCAGGTGCTTGAGCTCGTGTTCGGAATCCTTGATCGCGCTGATGTCGGAAAACACCGCGACGTAGTGGCTGAGCCGACCGTCTTCGTCGCGGATCACCCGGATCGTTTGCCATTGCGGGTATATCTCGCCGCTTTTGCGGCGGTTCCAGATCTCGCCGCTCCACTCGTCCTTCGCCTGCAAGGTGGCGAACATCGCCTGATAGAACCCCGGCGGATGGTGCCCGGACTTGAACAGGCTGGGCTGCTGGCCGATCACTTCTTCGCGCTGATAACCGGTGATTTCCATGAAGGCGCGATTGACGTGCACGATCAGCCCCTGCCGGTCCGTGACCAGCACGCCCTCGCGGGTGCAATCGAATACCGCAGCGGCCTGACGCAGGCGTTCGCGATCCGCCTGGCGCTCACGCAATCGGGCACCGATGCCCAGGCATTCGAACAAGCGCGCCCGGGCCAGGAAGATCAACCCGGCGCTGAGCGCTACGAACACGTAGCCGTTGATCAGTTGCCAGCGCAGCAGTTCGTCAGAGTTATCGAAGAAACTGTTCAATAAATAGCCAGTGCCTTGCAGCCAGACAACGGCAAGGACCAGGTAAAGCAGCGCTGCACGCAAAGCATCGCGGTATGTGGCAGACATTCGGCCGTCCATGTCCCTACAAAAATGTCGGGATTATAGGTCAAGAAACATCCAGCCATCTCTTATCTGAAAGGGCGACTGGTTTTATCTGTGTGCTTGGTGATAATGCAACGGCTGTTTTTTCTTTATCGAGGGCCCTATAGCCTATGTGGTACGAAGGTTTTCTTGGCTTGTCGGCCTGGTCACTGGTCGCCGTCACCCTGGTGATGACCCACGTGACGATCGTTGCCGTCACGGTCTACTTGCACCGCTACTCGGCCCATCGCTCCCTGGAGCTGAATGCCGGCCTTAAGCATTTCTTCCGTTTCTGGCTGTGGCTGACCACAGCGCAGAACACCCGCGAGTGGACCGCCATCCACCGCAAGCACCACGCCAAATGCGAAACCGAAGACGACCCGCACAGTCCGGTCGTCAAGGGTCTGTCCACCGTCCTGCGCAAAGGTGCCGAGCTGTACCGCGAAGAAGCGCAGAACCCGGAAACCCTGCGCATCTACGGCAAGAATTGCCCCGAAGACTGGATCGAGCGCAACCTCTACAGCCGCTACCGGCTGGTGGG